>JAYYWX010000049.1:0-83192 GCA_036341255.1 Actinomycetota bacterium
GGTGCGCCTCGAGGGCGACCCGCTGCCCCGCGCGCGCACCGACGAGCTGGCCTCGGAGGGTGTGGTGCTCGGCGCCGTGCAGCTGCCGCCGGGTGGGCGGCCGGTGGTGTTCCTCGCCGACCACCCCACGACCGGCGGCTACCCGGTGGTGGCGGTGGTGGACCCGGCGGACCTGTGGCGCTGCGCGCAGCTGCGTCCCGGGGACCCGGTGCGGTTCAGCCGGGCCCGCTGACCTCCGGCGCCTCGGCGTCGCTTCCGCCGTCGTCTGCCTCGTCGTCCTCGGTCACGGGCTGCCAGCGGTGCAGCGCCGGGTCGTCGACGGAGAAGGAACGGACCGGGCCGGCCGGGCTCTCGCGGGTCTCGAAGCGCACGGTGACCACGCCGCGTCCCGATCCCCACACCCAGCCGCGACCGTGCTCGTCGTGGACGACGTCGGCGCCGGGCGACCACCCGGTGGCCCGTGCCCGCGGCGGCTCGGGGGGCGGCGCGGCATCGGCCCCGGCGTCCTCCTCGGTCGGGTCGTCCTCCGCCAGCCCGGCGAAGAGATCGTCCTGCACCCAGTCGGCGAGCCCGGACACGCCGACACCGAGCAGGCGCACCCCTGCCCGCAGCGCGGGTCCGGTGTCGACCCCGGCCGCCAGCTCGGCGAGCAGGGCTCGGACGACCCGCGCGATGACGGCGGGGTCGTCGGTCGGGGAGGGCAGCGTGGAGGACCGGCTGGTGGTGGTGAAGTCGTGCAGGCGCACCTTGATGCTGATCGTGCGCCCCGACAGCCCGGCCTTGCCCAGGCGGGTCGCCACCTCGGCCGACTGCCGCACCAGCAGGTGCTCCATCAACCGCAGGTCGGAGAGGTCGGAGTCGTAGGTGCCCTCGACGCTGACCGACTTCGCCTCGCGCTCGGCCACGACCGGGCGGTCGTCCTGGGCCCGCGCGAGGTGGAACAGCGAGGTGCCGTGGGCGGTGCCGACCAGTCGCACCAGCTCCTCCTCGCTGAGCTCCTCGAGCTGGGCGACGGTCTGGACCCCCACCCGCCGCAGCCGCTCGGCGGTCGCCGGGCCGACACCGGGGATGACGGTGACGCTCATCGGTCGCAGCAGCTGGCGCTCGGTGCCGGGGGAGACCACCACCAGGCCGTCGGGCTTGTCGAGGTCGCTGGCGACCTTGGCCATGAACTTGCTGGTCGCGACCCCGACCGAGCAGGTCAGCCCGTCGGTGGCCTCGGCGACGCGGGCGCGCAGCAGCTCGGCGTACTCCGTCACCGCGGCGACCTCCAAGGAGGCCAGTGCCGGGTCCTCGCAGGCGGCGAGGTCGACGAAGGCCTCGTCCAGGGAGAGCGGCTCCACCAGGGGCGACGCCTCGCGGAGCACCGCCATCACCGCCCGGCTGGCCTCGCGGTAGGCATGGAACCGGCCGCCGAGGAACGCCGCGTGCGGGCAGCGGGCGCGGGCCTCGCGGGTCGACATCGCCGACCGGACGCCGTAGCGGCGCGCCTCGTACGACGCCGTCGACACCACCCCGCGACCGCCGGTGCCACCCACGACGACCGGCCGGCCCCGCAGCGAGGGCTTGTCGCGCTGCTCGACGGCGGCGAAGAACGCGTCCAGGTCCAGGTGGAGGACCGAGGGCTCGCCGCGCACGCGGCGCACGCTACCCGCGGGCCGTCCACAGGCTGCCCTCCGGCGCCCGTCGTCCACACCCGGTGCCTCCCGGCCCCCACGCCGCCCTGGACCCGAGCAGCCTGCGGGCATGGACTCCCAGAGCACCTCCGCCGACGACCAGCCCCACGACCAGCCCCACGACCAGCCCCACGACCAGCCCCACGGCCAGCCCCACGACCAGCCCGCCCCCTACGTCGCCCGCACCCCCGAGGACCTGCTCGCCACCGTGCCGCTGGTCCTCGGCTTCACCCCCGAGGAGTCGGTGGTGATGCTGACCTTCGGTGCCCCTCGCTGCTTCCACGCGCGGATCGAGATGCCGACGCTCGTCGAGGAGGTCATGCCGGTGATCGACTCGCTGGTGCAGCCGGCGTTGCGGCACGGGGTGCGGCGGGTCGTGCTGCTCGGCTTCCACCCGCACGGCCCCTGGACCGCCGACGTGCTGCGGATGCTCGCCGGCGCCTTCGAGCACCACGACATCGACGTCGTCGCCTGCCTGCGCGCCGACGGCGGCCGCTGGTGGTCGGTGGGACGCCTGCCCGAGCTCGACGACCGGGGCGAGGGCCGCCCCTACGACACCGTCACCCATCCCTTCCGGGCCCGTGCGGTCCTCGAGGGCAGGGTGACCCACCGGGACCGGGCCGCCGTCGCGGCGACGCTCGCCGCGGACCCGGGCGGGGTGCCGGGGGAGGTGCTGGCCGGCCTGGTGGAGCCGGTGTCGGTCAGCACCACGCGCTTCGAGGAGCTGCTGACCGACCGGTGCGCCACGGGCGGGCCGCTCACCGACGCCGAGGTCGCCGAGCTGTTGGTCGGGCTGCGACAGGGACGCTGCCGCGGTCTCGTGGCCCGCCACCTGCGCCGCGACACCGCTCGCGCCCAGGTGGACCTGTGGTCCGACGTGGTGCGTCGGGCACCGCGCGATCGGGTCCCGGACGCCGCTGGAGCCGTCGCCCTGGCGGCCTGGGTGGTGGGGGACGGAGCCCTGGCGTGGTGCGCCGTGGACCGTGGCACCGAGGTCGACCCGGAGCACCCGGGGTGCGGCATGGTGGCCGACCTGCTGCAGCGAGCGGTCCCGCCCGAGCAGTGGGAGGTCTCGGCCGGACCCCTCGCCGGGTGAGGTGCGGAGCCCTAGGGTTCGAGCATGGGAGAAGAGGTGGAGCAGCAGGAGTTCACCCGTGCCGACCGCACCCGCCACCGGGAGAAGGTGCGCCGCAACCTCGACGTCTTCGCCCGGATGCTGCGCGAGGCGGCCTTCGACACCGACGACCCGATGACCGGTCTGGAGGTCGAGCTCAACCTCGTCGACGAGGCCGGAGACCCGGCCCTGCGCAACGCCGAGGTGCTCGAGCAGATCTCCGACGCCGACTTCCAGACCGAGCTGGCCCAGTTCAACGTCGAGATCAACGTGCCGCCGGTGCACCTGCACGACGACGGCCTGGCCCGCATCGAGGAGGTGCTGCGTCAGGACCTCAACGACGCCGAGGAGCGGTCCGCGGCCATCGGTGCGCACCTGGTGATGATCGGCATCCTCCCGACGCTGGCCGAGGGCCACCTGGGGCGCGACGCCATCAGCGCCAACCCGCGCTACGCGCTGCTCTCCGACCAGATCCTCGCCGCTCGCGGGGAGGACATCGAGATCCGCATCTCCGGGGACGAGCAGCTGCGCACGACCGCAGACTCGATCGTGCCCGAGGCGGCCTGCACCAGCACCCAATTCCACGTGCAGACCTCGCCCGACCAGTTCGCGGCGTACTGGAACGCCTCGCAGGCCATCGCGGCCGCCCAGCTGGCCGTCGGCGCCAACTCGCCGTACCTGCTCGGCAAGGAGCTGTGGCGCGAGACGCGCATCCCGCTCTTCGAGCAGGCCACCGACACCCGCGGGGAGGAGCTCAAGGCGCAGGGGGTCCGCCCGCGCGTCTGGTTCGGCGAGCGGTGGATCACCTCCGTCTTCGACTGCTTCGAGGAGAACGTCCGCTACTTCCCGGCCCTGCTGCCCATCACCGACGACGAGGACCCCCTCGAGGTGCTCGAGGCCGGTGGCACCCCGGCGCTCTCGGAGCTGCGCCTGCACAACGGCACCGTCTACCGCTGGAACCGCCCCGTCTACGACGTCACCGACGCCGGCCCGCACCTGCGGGTGGAGAACAGGCTGCTGGCGGCCGGGCCCACCGTGCTCGACACCGTCGCCAACGCCGCGTTCTACTTCGGGCTGGTCCGCAGCGTCGCGGAGAGCGAACGACCGCTGTGGAGCCAGATGTCCTTCAGCGCCGCCGAGGAGAACTTCCACGTCGCAGCCCAGCAGGGCATCGACGCCCAGATCTACTGGCCCGGCGTCGGCCAGGTCCGGGCCACCGAGCTCGTGCTGCGCAGGCTGCTGCCGATGGCCCACGAGGGTCTCGACCGCTGGGGAGTCTCCGCGGAGGTGCGCGACCGCCTGCTCGGGGTCATCGAGCAGCGCTGCTTGCTCGGCACCAACGGCGCCGAGTGGTTCGTGGGCCGCGTGCGGGCCCGGGCGGGGGAGGACCGCTGGGACGCCCTGCGAGCGACCCTCCTGGAGTACCGCGAGCGGATGCACAGCAACCAGCCCGTCCACGCCTGGGACTGACCCGCTTCCTTCACGGGCTCTCACGGGCCCTCTCCGGCCCCTCAGCGGGCCCGACGGTCGCGGATCCTCTTCCAGGTGCGTGACCGACCCGTCGACGGGTCGTGCCAGCCATGCCGGGTCACCACCAGGAACCGGCTCGGCACGTCGATCTCGCCCGCCGCCGCCCGCCAGGCGGCGAACCACTCGGCATCCGCGTCCTGCCAGGCCAGCGAGCCCGCCCGGGTCAGCCACACCAGAGGGTCCTCGTGGCGGCGGCGCCAGATCAGCGCGCCGACCACATCGCATCGCAGGGCATGGTCGAGCCCGTGCTCGGCAGGCAGCACGGTGGCGTGGCCGAGCGGCGCGCCGACGTGGAGCAGCATGGGGAAGTGCCGTCGGTGCTCGCCGGTCGCGTGCTCGAGCACCGCTGCCCGGGCCGTCCGCTCGCGGCGGTCCCCCCGTCCGGGCAGCGGGTCGGTCGGATCGGGGTGCACCCCCTCACGATGCCCGGTGACAGGCCCCGACGTCGGGCCTCGTCCACAGGCGGGTGAGCCGGAGGTCCGATACCGTGCCGGGGAGGTCGAGCCGTGCCCCGACGGTCGGGTCGCCGGCCGACCGGAGCCGGGAGGGCGCGATGAGCACGGTCGTGGTGGGGTACGTCGCCAAGCCGGAGGGCGAGGCGGCCCTCGACAGGGCGGTCGAGGAGGCACGGCTGCGCGGGTCCTCGCTGGTCGTCGTGAGCTCCCACCGCGGTGGCCAGGAGTACGACGAGGGCCGCGCCGCCACCGCCCAGGCCGAGCTCGACACCGTCCGTGCGCGGTTGGAGGCGACCGGCGTCCCCTTCACCCTGCGCCAGACCGTCCGCGGCTTCGAGCCCGCCGAGGACCTCGTCGCGGTCGCCGAGGAGCACTCCGCGGACCTGCTCGTGATCGGCCTGCGTCGTCGCTCGCCGGTCGGCAAGCTGATCCTCGGCAGCCAGGCCCAGCGGGTGCTGCTCGACGCCCCCTGTGCCGTGCTGGCGGTCAAGGCCGGTTCCTGACCCGCACGGCAGCGGTCTGGTGAGAGACCTCTTCATCTCCGTCCCTGGCGAACGCGCCGACCTCGAGGCCCACACCCGGCGGGGTATCCCCAGGTCAGCGGCTCGTCAGAACGGGTGAGGACCCCTCTCGCCGACGTCGGTAAAGCCCACGCTCAGGCCTGTTCGGAGTTGTTCGGGAACCCCGTCCACCCCTGACGACCTGCGTAAAGCCGCTGAGACTTCTGTCCGTGACCGACCCCCGACGGTCTCTCGGACGAACTCTCTTGGAGGCTGACGTGCTCGACGTCTCGGTGCCCTCGCCCACCCGGGCGATGGTCGCGGCGACCGCTCTCGTGACCCCGGCTGCCCACGGCGACCTCGAGGTGCGCGTGTGGCCGCCCGAGGACGTGTGGCACGTCGCCGAGGGGCTCAGCGCTGCGGGGCTGCGCTGGGAGCCTGCGCTGCCCGACGAGACCGGCGTGCCGCAGTCGCTGATCGTGCAGCGGCGCTGCGCCGCCGACGTCGAGCAGGTGCTCGGCGGCCTCGGGCTCCCCGGCCTGGCGGCGCTGGGCTACCTCCGCCCCGATGCTCGCGGCGAGTGCCGTCGCGTGGGCGGGTCGGCGCCCCAGGACGACCGGATGCGCGAGGACGTGGTCTTCCTCGAGCTGCGCGAGCTGCCCTACGGCGGTCGGTGGCAGCTGCGGGGCTTCGGCTCCCCGGCGGCGCTGAGCACGCTGGCCCGGGCCTGTGCACCGCTCGCCGTCGGGCTCGTCGAGCCCGACCCCACGACGTACGCCGAACGCTCGGTCGTCCTGGAGCTGGCCGGCCGTCCCACGGTGGTCCAGGAGCTCGTCGGGCACCTCGACGCCGCCGGGCTGGACGGCCACGTCCGGGTCCTGCGCGTCCACGAGGCCGTCGACGCCTGACCGCGTCGGTCCTCGGCCCGGTCGTCGGGCAGGATGGCGGCATGGCGATCCACATCACCGGCGACGAGGTCGCCGACCAGGTCCTCACCGACGACCCGTTCGCGCTGCTGGTCGGGATGATGCTCGACCAGCAGTACCCCATGGAGCACGCCTTCCGTGGCCCTGCCAAGGTGCTCGAGCGCTTCGGGACCCTCGACCCGGCCCGCATCGCCGCGGCCGACCCCGAGGAGTTCGCGGCGATGTGCGCGACCCCGCCGGCGATCCACCGCTTCCCGGGCTCGATGGCCGCGCGGCTGCAGGAGCTGGCCCGCCTGGTGAGCGAGGAGCACGACGGCGACGCCTCTCAGCTGTGGACGCAGGCCTCCGACGGTCGGGACCTCCTCAAGCGCGTCATGGCGCTGCCCGGCTTCGGTAAGCAGAAGGCGCAGATCTTCGTCGCCCTGCTCGCCAAGCAGCTCGACGTGCGCCCCGAGGGCTGGGAGACCGCCGTGGGCGACTACGCCCTGGAGGGGCACCGCTCGGTGGCCGACGTCGTCGACGAGGGCTCCTTGCAGAAGGTGCGCGACTTCAAGAAGCAGAAGAAGGCCGCGGCCAAGACCGGATCCTGAGGCGGGGCTGAAGGGCGTCTGAGGCGTTCCTGAGCGTGGGTACTCTCCGGGGCAGCTCCGGGACGCGGCCGCGGTGCCGTCCCCGTTGCGGGGGCGTCATCACCTCCGTGGCAGAATGACCGCGCGGCTCTTGACGACTCCGGGCCCTGCCGCGCCCCTACGCCAGTTCACGAGAGGTGTTCGTGACTTCGAACGCACGCAAGATCCCTGCCGAGGTGCTGACGCACCCCGCCATCGTGACCCTCGTCGAGCGAGGTGCCCCCTCGGGCAGCGTCACTCCCGACGAGGTCCGACGGGCCAGTGAGGACGCAGCCATCGAGCCGCGGCACCTCAAGGCACTGCTCGGCCACCTCAGCGAGCAGGGCATCTCCGTGAACATCGACGTCGCCAGCACCCGTGCGGTCGCGGCGACCTCGACGCGCAAGACGACCACGGCCACGGCCAAGAAGGCGGCAGCCAAGAAGGCGGCGCCGGCGAAGAAGGCCGCGCCCGCCAAGAAGGCGGCGCCGGCCAAGAAGGCCGCGGCGAAGAAGACCGCCCCGACCGAGACCGTCGAGGTCGAGGTCGAGGTCGAGGCCGCCGCCCCGGTCGTCGGCCCCGACGGCAAGAAGGTCCTGCCCGACGTGCCGGACGAGCAGTTCGAGAAGGACGTCGCCGCCGACCCGACGATCAAGCAGGACGAGGAGGAGGCCACCGCCACCTCCAGCTTCGTGGTCTCGGCCGCGGACGAGTCCGACGAGCCGGTCCAGCAGGTCATGGTCGCCGGCGCGACCGCCGACCCGGTGAAGGACTACCTCAAGCAGATCGGCAAGGTCCCGCTGCTCAACGCCGAGATGGAGGTCGAGCTCGCCAAGCGGATCGAGGCCGGCCTGTTCTCGGAGGAGAAGCTGGCCAAGGGCGGCAAGATCAAGGCCGACCTGCTCGAGGAGCTCGAGTGGATCGTCGAGGACGGCCGCCGCGCCAAGAACCACCTGCTCGAGGCCAACCTGCGCCTCGTCGTGTCGCTGGCCAAGCGCTACACCGGCCGCGGCATGCTCTTCCTGGACCTCATCCAGGAGGGCAACCTGGGTCTGATCCGTGCGGTCGAGAAGTTCGACTACACCAAGGGCTACAAGTTCTCGACCTACGCCACGTGGTGGATCCGTCAGGCCATCACCCGTGCGATGGCCGACCAGGCGCGCACCATCCGCATCCCGGTGCACATGGTCGAGGTCATCAACAAGCTGGCCCGCGTCCAGCGACAGATGCTCCAGGACCTCGGGCGCGAGCCCACCCCGGAGGAGCTGGCCAAGGAGCTCGACATGACCCCGGAGAAGGTCATCGAGGTCCAGAAGTACGGCCGCGAGCCGATCTCGCTGCACACCCCTCTCGGTGAGGACGGCGATTCGGAGTTCGGTGACCTCATCGAAGACTCCGAGGCCATCGTCCCGGCGGACGCGGTGTCCTTCACGCTCCTGCAGGAGCAGCTGCACGCGGTCCTCGACACGCTCTCGGAGCGTGAGGCCGGCGTGGTCTCGATGCGCTTCGGCCTCACCGACGGCCAGCCCAAGACCCTCGACGAGATCGGCAAGGTCTACGGGGTGACCCGTGAGCGGATCCGCCAGATCGAGTCCAAGACCATGTCGAAGCTGCGCCACCCCTCGCGCTCGCAGGTCCTGCGCGACTACCTCGACTGACCGACCAGCCGCCGAGCCGGCGTACTGATACGCCGGCTCGACCGTCCGGTCCGGGGCGTCGTCGTCGACCAGCCTCAGCCGGCCGCGACCAGGCCCACGGCCAGCGCGCACAGCGCCAGGCCGACGGCCTGGCCGCGGCCGATGTGCTCCCGGAGCACGGTGGCCGCGAGCAGCACGGTGAAGGCCGGGTAGAGCGAGGCGATGACGGCGACCACGCTGAGGTAGCCGCCGTGACTGGCCACGAGGAACAGGCCGGTCGCCAAGGCGCCCAGCAGCCCCGCGACGGCGCCCCAGGCGACCGGGCGCGATCGTGGCAGCCAGTCGCCGCCGACGGCGGCCGCGAGACCAGCCACGACGACCGCGGCCACCACCTGGTTCAGTGCCAGGGGGAGCAGCCCGGCGGAGTCCGGGACCTGCGCCAGAGCGGCGAAGAGGGTGCCGAAGCCCAGCCCGGCCAGCACGCCGTCGAGCGTGCCGGACGCGCTGTGCCCGGGGCCGGTGTCCTCGTCCTGGGCCAGCTCCTCCTGAGCGGGACGGGAGACCCACCAGATGCCGGGGAGGGCGGCCGCGACACCCAGCCACACCAGGGACGAGGGTCGCTCCCCGGAGATCAGGCCGACCGCCAGGGGGACGAGTGCGGCCCCGACGGCGCTCACGGGCGCGACCACGCCCATCCGCCCCGAGGCCAGGCCGCGGTAGAGGAAGCCGGTGCCGACCCCGTTGCCGAGGCCGGCCACCACGGCCCACGCGTGGTCGGTGGCGGTGGGGGAGCCGGGGTCGAGGAGCGCGACCAGCGCCGTCGTCGTACCCCCGGCGAGGAGGGCGAGGAAGCCCACCGACCAGGACGCGCCGGTACGCCGGGAGGTCAGGCCGCCGACGAAGTCGGCCAGGCCGTAGGCCGCGGCCGAGGCCAGGGCGAGCAGCACGGGCACCGTGCATCTCCTGTCTGCAGACGCCGACGGCCCCGGACATCACTGTCCGGGGCCGTGCGGGTGGTCTGGTCGGGTGGGCTCAGTCCTGGCCGAGCTTGTGGGTCTCGTCGTGGACGGTCACGGCCACCTGCTTGAGCGCGTCACCGTGCTCGCGGGCGTGGTGGGCGCAGAAGAGCAGCTCACCGCCCGTCTGCAGCTCGACACGGAGGTAGGCCTGCGCGCCGCAACGGTCGCAGCGGTCCGCTGCGGTCAGCGCGGTGCTCGGGGCAACGGCAGTAGTCACTTCGGCCTCATTTCTGTACTCACTCGGTGCTGGTGACAACGTAGCGAGGGACCTGAAAGATTCCGCGCTGCGTGTGGCGCACGCGACAGTGGGTGGTGCGATGCTCCCATCGGCCGCCCTCCTGTCCGGTTGAGTGGATCCGGTGCGTTCTGGACTGTCCGGAACGACGCTGTCCCTGGGGTTGTTCCCCCACCCGGCGGGCGATCACTCGCCCTCCTGGGTGAAGTCTCTCGCGTCCTGGGACGTCGCGTGGACGGTTCCGGATCCCGAGCCCGATCGTGTCCACATCGTGACGTCCGCAGGACGAGTCCTGCGGTGCTGCTGTGCGGTCCTGCGCTGGTCGTGCGAGGTCATGCGATGGTGCGGTGCTGCGGGGAAGTCCTCCGACAGTAGACCCGGCCCCGGGGGCGTGCCGCGAGCCGGTCGCGGCGTGTCGTCGACTAGATTCTGGTCAGTGACGCAGGCCCCCGAGACCGCCCCGAAGCGCCAGCACCAGAGGAGCTCCGAGATCGCCGACAACACCTACAACGCCGCCCACCTCCTGGTCCTGGAGGGCCTGGAGGCGGTGCGCAAGCGGCCGGGCATGTACATCGGGTCCACCGACACCCGCGGCCTCATGCACTGCGTGTGGGAGATCATCGACAACGGTGTGGACGAGGCGCTCGCTGGCGCGGCGGACCGCGTGGAGGTTCTCCTCCACCCCGACGGGTCGGTCGAGGTGCACGACAACGGTCGAGGCATCCCCACCGACAAGGAGCCGCGCACCGGCCTGCCCGGCGTCGAGGTGGTCGCCACCAAGCTGCACGCCGGCGGCAAGTTCGGTGGTGGCTCGTACGTCGCCACCGGCGGTCTGCACGGCGTGGGCCTCTCGGTGGTCAACGCGCTGTCCTCGCGGATGGACATCGACGTGGAGCGCTCGCCCGCGGTCCAGGGGCTGTCCTTCCAGCGGGGGGTGCCGGGGGTCTTCGCCGAGGAGGGGCCGGGCGGCGACTTCGAGCCGCGATCGGGCCTGACCCGCAAGGGCGGCCGGGTGGCCAAGGGCCGCACCGGCACCCGCATCCGGTTCTGGCCGGACCGGCAGATCTTCACCCGCGACGCGACCTACGTCCTCGACGAGCTGCTCACGCGCGCTCGGCAGACCTCCTTCATCGTGCCCGGCCTCGAGATCGTCGTCCGCGACCTGCGGGGTGAGGAGCCGGTCGAGGAGAGCTTCAAGCACGAGGGCGGCATCACCGAGTTCGCCGACTTCCTCAGCCCCGACGAGCCCGTGAGCTCGATCCTGCGGCTGCAGGGCTCGGACACCTTCACCGAGACCGTCCCGCTCCTGGACGCTCAGGGACACATGACCCCACAGGAGGTCGAGCGCGAGCTGACCGTCGACGTCGCGGTGCGCTGGGGCACCGGCTACGACACGACGCTGCGCTCCTTCGTCAACGTCATCGCCACCCCCAAGGGCGGCACCCACGTGAGCGGGTTCGAGACCGCGCTGACCAAGACCTTCAACGACGTGATGCGCTCGACCAAGGCGCTCAAGGTCAACGACCCCGACGTCATCAAGGACGATGTGCTCGAGGGCCTGACCTCGGTGGTGACGGTGCGTCTGGCGGAGCCGCAGTTCGAGGGCCAGACCAAGGAGATCCTCGGCACCCCGGCGGCCCGCTCGATCGTGCGCAAGGTGGTCGCCCGCGAGCTCAAGGCGTTCCTGACCTCCACCAAGCGGGCCGAGAAGGCCGAGGCCAAGCTGGTGATGGAGAAGGTCGCCGGTGCGCAGAAGACGCGCATCGCGGCCCGCCAGCACAAGGAGACCCAGCGCCGGAAGAACGCCTTGGAGTCCTCCGCACTCCCGGCGAAGCTGGCCGACTGCCGCTCGGGCGACAACGACCGCAGCGAGCTGTTCATCGTCGAGGGTGACTCCGCGCTCGGCACCGCCAAGCTCGCGCGCAACTCCGAGTTCCAGGCGCTCCTGCCGATCCGCGGCAAGATCCTCAACGTCCAGAAGGCCTCGGTCGGCGACATGCTCAAGAACGCCGAGTGCGCCTCGATCATCCAGGTCGTCGGAGCCGGGTCGGGCCGCACCTTCGAGCTCGAGGCGCGCCGCTACGGGCGGATCATCTTCATGGCCGACGCCGACTCCGACGGCGCCCACATCCGCTGCCTGCTGGCCACGCTGTTCTTCAAGTACATGCCCGACCTGATCCGTGACGGACGCGTCTACACCGCCGTGCCGCCGCTGCACCGCATCGAGCTCTCCAACCCCAAGAAGGGGATGGAGAAGTACGTCTACACCTACTCCGACGCCGAGCTGCAGCGCAAGCTCGCCGAGCTGCGGAAGAAGAACGTGCGGTGGAAGGACCCGGTCCAGCGCTACAAGGGCCTCGGTGAGATGGACGCCGACCAGCTGGCCGAGACCACCATGGACCCCCGACGTCGCACCCTGCGCCGCCTCACCATCGACGACGCCGAGGGCGCCACCGAGGTCTTCGACCTGCTGATGGGGTCTGAGGTGGCCCCTCGCAAGGAGTTCATCGTCCAGGGTGCCTACGACGTGGACGTCGAGGCCCTCGACGCCTGACCCCTCACCCGCTCGAGGGAGGGTGGGGCGAGCGGCACCGGGTACGTGCCGTGGCATGGCTCACGACCGTCATCAGCCCATCCCGGAACCATCGGCGGCCCGGTCCACCCCGGCACCCTCCTCAGCCCCGGCCGTCCTCTACGGCATCGGGCTCGGAGGTTTCGTCGACGGCATCGTGCTCCACCAGATCCTGCAGTGGCACCACATGGTGAGTGCCACCGGGGATTACCCGGTCGACACGGTGGCGGGTCTGGAGGTGAACACGCTCGCCGACGGCTTCTTCCACGTCTTCGCCTGGTGCGCGGTGCTGGGCGCGTCCCTGGTGACCCTCGCGCACTGGCGCGAGGGCAGGCTCGCGCCCAGCTGGACCTTCCACCTCGGCGGCCTGCTCGTCGGGTGGGGCCTGTTCAACCTGGTCGAGGGGATGGTGGACCACCACCTGCTGGGGGTGCATCACGTGCGTGACGACCTGGGGGCGCCCCTCGCATGGGACCTGGGCTTCCTGGCGGTCGGGGCCCTGCTCGTGGTCGGCGGCGTGCTGCTGCAGCGGGCCGGCGGCCGGAGCATGCGCCCGCAGGTCGCCGCCGACGGGTGATGGGGCAGGATGCGGGCGTGCGCACGCCCGGACAGATCGCCGACCTCGTCGACACCGTGCTGGCCCTCCCGCTGCACCGCAGCCTGGGGATCGGACTGACGGTGCCCGGAGACCCGACCTCGGGCCTCACGCTCGAGGTGGGGGAGGGGACTCGCAACCCCGGCGGGGTCCTGCACGGTGGGCTGGTGCCGCTGCTGGTCGACGTGACCTGCTTCCTGCGGCTGCTGCCCGAGCTGCCGGCCGACCGGCACGCGGTCACGGTCAGCAGCACGGCCTCGCTGCTCGCCGCCGTACCTGCAGGCGGTGTCGTGACGACCACGGCCCGGGTGGACCGCCTGGGGCGCACCCAGGCGTTCCTGTCCGGTGAGCTGCGGTGCGGTGACCGCCTCGTCGCGACCGGTCAGGTGGTCAAGGCCGTCGTGCCGGCGTGAGGTCGTAGACCTGTCTCGTGTGGCCAGCGCGGCCCGATCAGTACTTCTGGTCCAGCAGACCGCTGTCGACGTCGTAGAGGAAGCCGCCGACCTCGACCGACTCCGGGACCAGCGGGTGCGAGCGCACCCGGTGGACGTCCAGCCCGAGCGTGGCGACCTGGTCCTCGATGACGTGGAAGCGCTGCCAGGTGGCATCGACGCCTGCGGAGGCGGCGACGCGCTCGCGCAGGGTCTCCTCGGAGTTCGAGGCCACCGCGCAGCGGGTGTGGGGGACCACCAGGACGCGCTTGACGTTGAGCAGGTGCACGCCCAGGACGATCGCCTCCAGCGCAGCCTCGGTCACACGGCCGCCGGGGTTGCGGAAGATCTTGGCGTCGCCGGGCTCCAGGCCGATCATGCGCAGCGGGTCGATCCGGCTGTCCATGCAGGTCACCAGGGCGACGCCGGCCCTGGCGATGCCGTCGAAGCCGCCGTAGGCGAAGTCCGTGGCGAACTCCCGGTTCGCGGCGAGCAGGTCGTCGAAAGCAGAGTCGGTCACGGAAGCAGAAGTTAGCCGATCCCGAGGCCCGTCCGGGTGGGTGTCCCCCTGGTGGCCGCTCCGCGGAGCAGCACCAGCGCCAGGACCGCCGCGACGAGCGCGCAACCGGCCGCGCCCAGGAAGACCGTCTGCTCCTGGGCGATGCCGGCGGCCTTGAGCAGGTCGGAGTACTCCGAGCACCGGGTCGTGCCCGCCGGGCAGACGTCCTGCACCGGGGGGACACCGGCCTGCTCGGCGTAGTAGCGCCGCAGCCCGATGGTCGTCAGCGCCGAGATGCCCACCAGCATGCCGACCATCCGCGCCACCACGACCATGGCCGAGGCGACCCCGTGGACCGCGTCGGCGGTGCTGGCCAGGATCGCCGCGTTGACCGGAGCCAGCGCCAGGCCGAACCCGAAGCCGCCGACCACCAGGGGCACGGTCGCGGTCCAGGACTCCAGGCTGGTGATGTCCCACCGCGACATGGCCAGGAAGCCACCGGAGGCCATGAGCATCCCGACCGCAGTCACGAGCCCGGCCGGCAGCATGCGGGTGAGGTAGCCGCCGACCACCGCTCCGACGGGCAGCGCCGCCAGGAAGCGCAGCAGCACCAGGGCAGCCATCAGCTGCGACTCGGGGTAGACCGTGGTGCGGGCGAAGAGCGGGACGTCGATGAGGGCGGCGATCAGCGCCGTGCCCACGAAGAAGCTGACGACCACCGACCCCCAGGCCGGTCGGGCGGCCAGGGTGCCACGGGGGAGCAGCGGGGCTTCAGCGCGGCGCAGGTGCACCACGAAGGCGACGGTGCCGATCGCGGCGCCGAGGAGGTACCACCAGCCCTGCTCGGAGAAGACCTCGATCTTCGGGTCCGCGGTCGCGAACGCGAGGATCACCCCACCGAGCGCCACGGCGAGGTACGTCGCCCCCACCAGGTCGGCCTCACGGAGCGAGCGCCCCCAGGCCCGCAGGTCCACGAGGGGGCGGCGGGCCGTCAGCGTCCTGAGCAGCAGCAGGACCACGGCGGCGATCGCGACTGCGCCGATCGGCGTCAGCCATCGGCCGCCGTCCTCCACGAACGGGATGAACAGCTGCCCCCACGTGAGGTCGGTCAGGAGCTGGGTCGGCGGCTGGAAGACCAGGGCGCCCGCAGCCATCGCGACCAGCAGGAGCAGGAGGCCGAGCCAGTCGAGGTGGTCTCGACGCCCGCTCGTCGCTGACGCTCCCCGTTGCTCGACCACCTGCTCTCGACCCGCTGCGGCGGCGATCGCGGCGGCGAGGACGAGGCCGACGGCCAGGTTGAGCAGGAAGATCGCCCGCCAGTCGGCGACGGCGAGGACCACGGCGCCCAGCAGCGGGCCGAGCACCGAGCCGATCTCCTGGACCGCCGAGACGATCCCCAACGGGATCGCGCGCCGGTGGACTGGGTACAGGTCCGCGACCAGGGCCAGCGTGGCGGGCACCAGCCCGCCTCCGCCGACGCCCTGGAGGAAGCGACCACCGACCATCGTGGTCATGTCGTAGGCGGCCGCCGTGACGATCGAGCCGAACGCGAAGACGACCAGGGCGGCGGTCAGCACCGGCACCCGGCCGCGCAGGTCGGCGATGCGCCCGATGAGCGGCAGCATCGCGACGTAGCCCAGCAGGAAGCCCGAGACGATCGGAGCCGCCCGCTGCAGCTGCTCGGGGGAGAGCCCGATGCCCTGCATCATGTCGACCAGGGCCAGGACGACGACGTAGGTGTCGGCGGCCGCGAACGCGACCGCGCCGGCCGCCATCCCCAGCAGCAGCCTGGACCTGGGCGCCGGGCCCGCGCCGGGGTCGCTCACCGGGTGACGCTCACTCGGGAGCGGTGATGGTGGGCTCGGTGCCGTAGTCGGCGAAGGAGATGGCGTAGGTCATCGACCCCGCGCCGTAGAAGTCGCCGGTCAGCTCCATCGACCGCAGCTCGTCGTCGTCGCTCACGGTGTACGTGGCGTCGAACTCGCCCGTCGCGCTCGGGATGATCCCCGAGACGACGTCGCCGGCGACCGTGCCGGAGTAGGTGGTGAGGATGTCGCGGTTGTCGGTGCCGCCACGGACCTGGTCGCCCTGCTCGAGGCCCTCGGTCGCGACCAGCAGCGAGGAGAAGCCGGTGTCGGGGTCCATGAGCCCGGCCGGGTCGGGGGCGCCGTACTCGGCCGGGTCGACCTCGGACCAGCCGATGGTCAGCGGCACCTGGGCGTAGACGGTGCCGTCGACCGCCACGACCGGGACCGTGGGCTCGATGCCGGCGTAGCGGACCACGATGGAGCCGTCGAAGGCGGGGTCGTGGGTGCCGACGCCCTCGGCGCGCAGCAGGCCGTCGACGCCCTCGGAGAGGTCGTCGGTGGCCAGCGTGATGCGCACCCCGCTGGTCTCGTCGAAGGTCGCCTTGGCCGCGGCCATCACCTCGGCAGGGTCGGCCGACTCCTCGCCCGGCTCGTCGGAGCCGCTGCAGGCGGCCAGGGACAGGGCGAGCAGCACGGCGGCGAGCGGCGCGGAGGCACGGCGCGCACGCCGGGGCGCGAGGGTCGAGGGAGCCATGTCCTCAGCCTTCCACAGGGGCGGTCGCGGGCACCCGGGCCGAGACCGGCCCGGCCACTGCGACGATGGGCTGGCTGGCGGGGATACCGGAGCCGTCGCGGCGTCCGGTGGCCTCGGGCAGGTCGACCGGCGCACCGCTGCTCGCTGCGGCTCGGGCCGGGGCCGTGCCGACCCAGGCGAGCACCAGCGCGTCCTCACCCTTGAGGAAGCGGTGGCAGCGCACGCCCCCGGTGGCACGCCCCTTGGGCGGGTACTCGCTGAACGGGGTCACCTTGACCGCACCGGCGTCGGTGCCTGCGAGCGCCGAGGAGGCGCCCGAGACGGTCACGACGACCGAGCCCTCGGGCGCGGCCGGGTCGACCGCGCCGAACCACACGACGTGCTGGCCGTCGGTGACGCGCACGCCGGCGATGCCGCCGCCGGCGCGCCCCTGCGGGCGTACGCCGTCGGCGCCGAAGTGGAGCAGCTGGGCGTCGGAGGTGACGAAGCACAGCGTCTCCTCGCCGGTGGCGAGCTCGACCGCGCCGACGACCTCGTCGCCGTCCTTGAGGCCGATGACGTCCCACTCGTCGCGGTTGAGGACCTCGGGGTTGACCCGCTTCACCACGCCCTGGCGGGTGCCGAGCGCGAGCCCCGGTCCGTCGTCGCGCAGGGTGCACAACGCCAGCGCCCGCTCGCCTGGCTCCAGGGAGAGGACCTCCGAGAGCGGCAGGCCGCCCTGCAGGTTGGGGTCGTTGGCCGAGGCGGGGATCGCCGGCAGGTCCAGCACACCCAGGCGCAGCAGCCGCCCGCGCGAGGTGAGCACACCGATGTCCGCCCGAGCGGTCGTGGCGACCACGCTGGTGACGACGTCGTGGTTGGTGCGGCCCTCGCCCGAGCCGGGCGCCTCGCCGCTGCTGGAGCGCGCCAGCAGGCCGGTGGAGGACAGGAACGCGAAGCAGGGATCGTCGGGCACCTCGAGCGGCACCGCGGCGGCCGCCGCCGGGGTGCCGGCGGACTCCAGTAGGACGGTGCGGCGCGGGGTGCCGTAGGTCTTGGCGACCTCGGCCAGCTCCTCGGAGACCACCGAGCGCAGCAGGGCATCGTCGGCGAGGATCGCGTCGAGCTCCTCGATCTCGCGGCGCAGCTGTTCCTGCTCCTTCTCCAGCTCGATCCGGCTGAAGCGGGTCAGGCGCCGCAGCTGCATCTCGAGGATGTACTCGGCCTGGGGGACCGAGAGGTCGAAGACACCCATCAGGCGCTCCTTGGCCGCCGAGGCGTCGTCGCTGGAGCGGATCACCGCGATGACCTCGTCGATGTCGAGCAGCGCGATCAGCAGGCCGTCGACCAGGTGCAGCCGCTCGGCCTTCTTGCCGCGGCGGAACGTCGAGCGGCGGCGTACGACGTCGTAGCGGTGCTCCAGGAACACCTCGAGCATCTGCTTGAGCCCCAGGGTGCGCGGCTGGCCGTCGACCAGGGCCACGTTGTTGATGCCGAAGGAGTCCTCCATCGGCGTCTGGCGGTAGAGCTGCTCGAGCAGTGCCTCGGGCACGAAGCCGTTCTTGACCTCGATCACCAGCCGCAGCCCGTGACCGCGGTCGGTGAGGTCCTTGATGTCGGAGATGCCCTGCAGCTTCTTGCCCTGCACCAGGGTCTTGATCCGCTCGATGACCTTCTCGGTGCCCACGCCGTAGGGCAGCTCGGTGACCACGATGCCCTTGCGGCGCCCGATCGTCTCCACGCGCGCGGTGGCCCGCATCTTGAACGAGCCCTTGCCCGACTCGTAGGCGTCGCGGATGCCGTCGAGGCCGACGATCTTTCCGCCGGTGGGCAGGTCGGGGCCGGGGATGAAGCGCATCAGGTCGTCGAGGTCGGCCTTCGGCTGCTTGATCAGGTGCCGCAGCGCCTGGACCACCTCGACCAGGTTGTGCGGCGCGCAGTTGGTGGCCATGCCGACCGCGATGCCGCTGGTGCCGTTGACCAGGAGGTTGGGGATGGCCGCCGGCAGCACGCTCGGCTCCATCTCGCGGGAGTCGTAGTTGGGGCGGAAGTCGACGGTGTCCTCGTCGATCGAGGCCGTCATCGCGACGGCCGGCGGCGCCATCCGGCACTCGGTGTAGCGCATGGCCGCCGGAGGGTCGTCGGGAGAACCGAAGTTCCCGTGGCCGTCGACCATCGGCAGCCGGACCGTCCAGCTCTGCGCCTGCCGGACCAGGGCGTCGTAGATCGCGCCGTCGCCGTGCGGGTGCAGGCGACCCATGACCTCACCGACGACGCGGGCGCTCTTGACGTGCCCGCGGTCGGGGAACAGGCGCATGTCCTGCATCGTGTAGAGGATGCGCCGCTGCACGGGCTTCAGGCCGTCGCGGGCGTCGGGCAGCGCCCGGGAGTAGATGACGGAGTAGGCGTACTCCAGGAACGAGGCCTGCATCTCGTCCCGGATGTCGGTGTCGAGGATGTGCTCCTCGAAGTCGTCGTCGGGGAGGTCGCTCTTGGTACGCCGTGCCATGGCGCCCATTCTCACTGCCGCTGCCCACGCTCCGGGCAGGGGCACGCCGGAGGGACCCCGGCGGGTGGGCGGGTCAGGGGTTGCAGCGGGGGCAGCGGGCCGGGTCGCCGCGCCGTGGCCGGTGATCGCCGACGTCCTCGCGTCGGGTCCGGGCCCGGCAGGCCGGGCACTGGTCGACCACGGCCCTGACCTCGTCGGTGGGCGTGCCGCACCACCGACAGGCGAGCCCCCGCTCGGCCGCGATGGGGCCGGTCCCCGGGCTCCCGCACTCCGTGCACCGGCGGGCCAGGCGCAGCGCGAGGTCGGCGGCTGCCCGGGCGATGACCGGCACCCGGGGCGGGCAGGTGTGCGCACGCAGGTCGTGGGAGACGTGCACCTCTCCCGTCGCCGAGGCGCACCGGGCCCGGGAGAGCGCCCGGGCCAGCCCCGGCTCGCCCACGACCTCACGGGTGATGCCCTCGCCGGTGCCGAGGGGGTCGGGCCGGACCAGCAGGGGGTCGGCGGTGAGGGCGCAGATGCGTCTGGCTGCGTCCCGCAGGTCCTCGTGCGCGGCGACGCGCGTCGACACCGCCCAGGACGCGACCGCTGTGGCCCGGCCGATGACGACGAGTCCGGAGCCGGGCTGGACCAGGCACACGAGCTCGCGCTGGACGGTGGCGAGCGGGAGGGCCGGGGCGGGCCCGAAGCTGCCCTCCGAGGCGAGACCGACCTCGAACCCGCCCTCGCGCGCGCCCGCTCGCGCCTTGGCGACCACGACGTCCTCGGCGCTGCCCGGTCGCGGCCGGTCGCCGGCGAAGGTCCCGAAGGCATCGGTGTCCACCGGCACGGTGCACAGCCGCAGGCCCCCGGGCCCGCCGAGCTCCTCCTCCAGGACCGACGTCTTGCCGTGCCGGGTGGCGACCCCGGCCGGGACACCCCTCAAGGGATGCCCCGGCCGGAACCTGTCCCGGGTCGAGCAGTCGATCATCCCACCCGGACGCGGGAGGGGTGCTGCGGGACCACGCCGCGCCAGTGCAGGTCCCTCCCCAGCTCGACCAGGGTCCGGCGACCCTCGGTCGAGGCGTCCTCCACGACCAGCAGCTGCAGCCAGCCGTGCGCCACGGCGTCCCGCAGCCCGGCGTGGCCCTGGACCACCGCGTGCACCCGGTCGCGCGGTGCCGCCACCACGACCAGGTGGCGCGCCGGGAGGTGGCGCAGCACGCTGCTGTCCGCGGCGTCGGCCCCGGGGTCGTGGTCGGCGACGGCCTGCCACGGCAGCCCGGTGCGCAGGTCGCCGTGCGCCCCGGTGATGACGCCGACCCCGCCGACGACGTTGTGGGTCGTCTTGTCGCCGGAGCCGAGCAGGTGCGGCGCGCTGGTGGAGGCGTAGTACTGGGCGTTGATCCACTGGGTGACCACCACCGGCCCGGCCATCACCGCCGCCAGGACCGATCCGTCGGGGTCCAGCGCCGGCTCGTAGGAGTGCAGGAACGCGGTGCCTCCCAGGTCCAGCCCGGCGGTCAGGCCCCGGGGCCCCACCACCAGGGCGAGGTTGCCGGCCAGGCCCCACTCCGGCATCGGCTCGGACCAGTCGGCCGCCCGCTGCGCCAGGGTGTGCCGGGGCGAGCGTCCCGGGAGCAGGACCTCACGCTCGGCCGCCGCGCGGCCGGCGGCCTCGTCGAGCTCGGACACCGCGCGCAGCGCCGTGGCCGTGAGGTGCGTCCCGGCCCGGTGCACGGGCACCACCCGGTCGGCGGTCGTGTCGTGCTGGGCGGCCACGACCACGGTGTCGGCGGGCAGTGCCAGCCCCCGTGCCGCGAGGGCGGCCCGGACGGCGGGGTCGTTCAGCGCCTCGGCGACCAGCTGGGCGTTGAGCGCACCCCGGTGCCCACCGCAGGCCCCACAGTCGTACGCCGCGGCGAACGCGTTGTTCTCCGTGCTCGAGGCGTGACCCACGAGCACCACCACCTCCCCGGCGTCCTCGGCGAGCCCGGTCGCGGTGAGCAGGCCCGCCGCGACCTCGACCGCGACCTCGTGCGGCAGCCCCTCGCCGGGCTCGACACGTGCGGGGTCCGCGCCGGTCAGCGCGTGGGAGAGCCGGCGCCACCGGGCGCCGTCCCACGTGGCGGCCAGCGTCGCGGTGAGGGCGGGGAGCCCGTTGACCTCGGCGTACCCGAAGGAGGCGACGGGCTGGCGCCCCACGCGGGTGACCCAACGGTACAGGGCCTCCCCGAGCCGGAGGGAGCGGGGCGCCTCGTGCACGTCGAGGGCGGGGGAGAGCAGGCCGGGGCACAGGTCGCCGGTGCACCCGTCGAGGTCGACGTGGCGGACCGGCGCGCCGAAGAAGCCGGCGTAGCCGAACGTCTCGTGGCCCGCGGTGTGCTCCGCGGCCCGGCGCACCCGCTCGGAGCGCACGTCGATGCACCACACCGACTGGACCGACGGTCGGGCCCGAAGCGGCGTGGGACGCGGTGGGGCCGGCTGGGCGGCGGGCTGGGCGGGCTGGGCCAGCGCGTTGACGAGGCCGTCGCGGGCGCTGAGGTCCAGGGCCCGTTGCCACACGCCCACGGCGTCGCGCGCGAGTCGTCCCTCGGGAGAGGACCCGGGGCCGGGCGCCGCGTCCCGACCGCGGTCGCCCGCGGCATCGCTGAGCACCAGGTCCAGCGCCATCCGCAGCGCCAGCAGCGAGACCAGCGCGCCGGGCTCACCTCCGTGGGTCGCGCGCCACTTGGCGTGGCCGGTCCAGCCGGGTGCGGCCGTGAGCAGGGCCGCGGCGTAGCTGAGCAGGTCGACCCCGCCGAGCCGCCCGCGCAGCTGCTGCCACAGCACCGGCACCGCTGCCTGCGCCTGGGAGGGCAGGCTCTGCGCCCAGGCGGAGACACCCCGCTGCCGCCAGACCAGACCGTGGGTCGGGGAGGTGACACTGGTAAGCCACAGGGTCCAGGGGTCGAGGCCGGAGTCCGTGGACCAGGCGCGTGCCGTCCACGAGGCCGCCTGGAGGTCGAGGACCTCGCCCGGGGCGAGTCGGCCGGGCCGGGCCTCAGAGGCGTCGCAGGCCCGGACGCGCAGGGCGGCGCCGGCGGCCCGCGCCGCTCCGTCCCGGCTCACGGCGAGGAAGGTGTCGAGGTCGTGACCCTGGAGCCGGCCCGGGGTCTCGGCCATCGCGGTGGCCAGCGCGGCCCGGGAGATCACCCCGCGCGCGTGCAGGTCGAGGAAGAGCCCCAGCGAGGGGCGCGGGTCCCGCCCGTGGAGATCGGCGACCATCGCTGCGGCGTCCTCCACCGGGAAGCGCTCGAGGTCGGCCAGCGGGTTCACCGCCACAAGGGAGGCCAGCGGCCAGGCCGTGGACACCGAGCCGGCGGCCACCCCCGCCACCGCCCGGACATCGGGGACGGAGGTGGGCTCACCGCACTGACCGTCTCGCTGACCGTGGGACGGGTCGTCGGCGGGGAGGGAGCGCAGATGGGCCGCGGGGAGCGCACCCGGCGGGAGCAGCGTCGGGGCGACCAGCCCGGCCAGCGTCGAGGTCGAGCCCGTCTTCAACCGGGCCGACCCGAGGGCGAGGGCGAGCACGATCGCCCCCGCAGCCAGGCCGAGCACCGCGGGTGCGGTGACCTCGCCCGCGGAGAACCAGACGTGCGTGGCCCGGTCCGCGAGCACGACCAGGAGGAGGTAGCCCACCACCAGCAGGGGGCCGGCCGTCGCCAGGCCCAGGCGGAGCAGGCCGGTGGTGCGCTCGAGGCGCAGCGCCTCGAGGACCGCGGCGCCGGCCAGTGCCGCCGCGACGACCGCCGGCAGGGCGAGGCCGCCGGGCAGGTCCAGGGCACGGCCCAGGAGCAGCCCGAGACCGAGCACGCCCGCCCCGGCGGTGACGGCGAGCACCGCCGCCGACAGAGCTGCCGTGGGTCGAGCGGGGTCCTCGGGGGACAGGGGGAGGGGCGCGGAGGCACGGGACCGGGCCACGGCGCCGCCGGCGCGCAGGAAGAGCCAGGCCTTCCACAGCCCGTGCCCGAGCAGGTGGATCAGGGCCACCTGGGGCAGACCGAGGGACAGCGCCACGGCGCCCAGCCCCATCTGGGAGGTGGTGGAGGAGGCCAGGCGACCCTTCACGTCCGGGCGCAGGCGCGCCTGGGCCAGGCCCAGGGCCACCGAGGCCAGGCCGGCCACCCCGAGGACGACCAGGGCCGAGGTCTGGGCGGCCACGAGGTCCCAGTGCACCAGCACCAGCATCAGGCCGCCGTTGACCACGCCGCCGTGGAGCAGCGCCGACACCGGGGAGGGCGCCTCGGAGGTCTCGGGGAGCCAGCGGTGCGCCGGCACCAGCGCGGTGCGGGCGACACAGGCCACGACGATCCCGACTGCGACCAGTGCGCCGGGCCCGTCGAGGAGGTGCACCAGCACCGCGGACCAGAGCGCGAGGTCGCCGAGCAGCAGGTGGCGGCGTACGACCTGCGCGGCGCGGCGCGCAGGGGCGTCGTGGCGGTGGCCGACCAGGCCCACCAGCATCCAACCGCTGAGGGTGGCCCCCACGGCCGAGACCAGCAGCACCTCGGTCCCGACCATCACGGCCAGCGAGAGCACCGCTGCCAGCAGCAGGATCGCGAAGCGCTGCTGGTGCGGCTGGCCGCGCAGGTTGGTCGCGGAGTAGCGGGCGACGATGGCGCCGACGAGCAGGACGTAGCCCAGGAGGAGGGCGTGGAGGCCCCCGAGCGACGGCAGGGCCGTGGCGGGGGCGAGGACGGTGGCGGCGAGGACGAGGAGCGCCAGGGCCGCGAGCGTTGGGGAGACGCGTCGAAGGGTCAACATGCGAAGCAGATTACAGGTATTGAAATGCATGCAACAGCCTGCGTGAGTGTGGCGTGGGTCTCGGCTACCTTTCGGTCCATGGTCGACGACGAGCGCAGCTGGACCTTCCTGAGCAACCACGGGCACGTCCTCGTGGACGTCAGCCGGCGCCCGGACGGTCGCATCCGCGACATCGCCGAGACCGTGGGCATCACCGAGCGCGCCGCCCAGCTGATCCTGCGCGACCTCGAGCGCGCCGGCTACGTCACCAAGACCAAGGTGGGGCGACGCAACGTGTACGCGGTCAACCCCGACGGCAAGCTGCGGCACCCGGCCGAGACGGAGACCTCGGTGCGCGACCTGCTCTCGATCTTCCACTGACCCGCCCATCTGACTTCCCGCTGGGCCTGCTCCCCGTGCGGGCGGCTGTCCGCCGCGGCGTCGCGGGCGCAGACGCGGCGGGCGCGGCCCACTAGATTGGGGGACGTGACCGCAGGTGCACCCGAGCAGCCCCCGGCCCCCGCCGCGCCCCCGCGCCACTGGGAGGCCGACGTCCTGCTGCGTGACGGCAGCACCGCCCACATCCGGCCGATCCGGCCCGAGGACGCCGAGCTGCTGGTCGACTTCTACGGCCGGGTCTCCGACCGCTCGAAGTACTACCGGTTCTTCTCGCCCATGCCGCGGTTGTCGGACCGCGACGTCGAGCGCTTCACCAGGGTCGACCACGACCGCCGGGTCGCGCTGGTGCTGGTGCTGCAGGGCCGGATGATCGCGGTCGGCCGCTACGACACCCTGCGCGCCGGCGAGGCCGAGGTCGCGTTCCTCGTCGAGGACGCCCACCAGGGCCGCGGCATCGCCCAGCTGCTGCTCGAGCACCTCGCCCAGGCCGGCCGCGAGCGCGGGCTGGAGAAGTTCGTCGCCGAGGTGCTGCCCGACAACTCCCGGATGATCCAGACCTTCCGCGACGCCGGCTACCGCGTCGCGACGGAGTACGAGGACGGCGTGCTCGTCCTGGAGTTCCCCATCGACGCCACCGACACCGCCATCGGGGTCATGCAGGGCCGCGAGCACCGCGCGGAGGCGGCCTCCATCGAGCGGTTCTTCAACCCCCGGTCGGTCGCCATCATCGGCGCCAGCCGCCGCCAGGAGACGATCGGTCAGACCCTGGTCCGCAACCTGGTCAACGGCGACTTCACCGGCCGGGTCTACGCGGTCAACCCGACGGCCGGCGCGGTGTCCGGCCTGCCGGCGTACAAGTCGGTCACCGACGTGCCCGACGACGTCGACGTGGCGATCGTCGCGGTCCCGGCCGACGCGGTGCAGGACGTCGTGCTCGACTGCGCCGCCAAGGGCGTGCACGGCCTCGTGGTCATCTCCAGCGGCTTCGCCGAGACCGGTGAGGAGGGTCGCCAGCGCCAGCGGCGCCTGGTCGGGCTCTCGCGGTCCTACGGCCTGCGGCTGATCGGACCCAACTGCCTGGGCATCATCAACACCGACCCGGCCGTCTCCATCAACGCCTCGCTCTCGCAGGTGATGCCGCCCCGCGGGCGTGCCGGCTTCTTCTGCCAGTCCGGCGCGCTGGGCTCGGCGATCCTGGAGAAGGTGCAGAACCGAGGCCTCGGCCTGTCCACGTTCGTCAGCGCCGGCAACCGCGCCGACGTCTCCGGCAACGACCTGCTGCAGTACTGGGAGGAGGACGACTCCACCGAGGTCGTCCTGCTCTACCTGGAGTCCATCGGCAACCCGCGCAAGTTCTCCCGCATCGCGCGACGGGTGAGCCTGCGCAAGCCGATCGTCGCGGTCCGTTCGGGCCGCACCACCCAGGGCGTCCCCATGGGCCACGCGGTGCGCAAGATCGCCGCACCGCCGGCGGCCGTCGACGCGATGTTCCGCCAGGCCGGGGTCATCCAGGTCGACACCCTCGAGGAGATGTTCGACGTCGCCCAGCTGGTGGCCCACCAGCCGCTGCCGCGGGGGCGGCGGGTCGCCATCGTCGGCAACTCCGACGCGCTGGGTCTGCTGGCCGCCGACGCCGCGGCGGCGGTCGGGCTGGTCGTCAACAAGTCCGTGGCCCTGGGCGCCGAGGCCGGCGCGGAGGACTTCGAGGACGCGTTGGACGCCGCCATCGACGACCCCGACGTCGACTCGGTGGTCGCGGTCTACATCCCGCCCCTCAACGTCTCCGGCGAGGAGGTCGCCAACGTGCTGGCGGCGATCGGCGAGCAATCCGACAAGCCGCTGGTCTCCACCTTCCTCGGGGTCGAGGGCGTCCCCGAGCTGCTGCGCGTCCCCGACGTCGCAGGCTCGACCGCCGGACGCGGGTCCGTGCCGTCGTACCCCGCGGTCGAGGCGGCGGTGCGCGCGCTCGCGCGCGTCGTCGAGTACGCCGTGTGGCTGCGCACCCCGGACGGCCCGCCCCCGAGCCCCGACGAGGTCGACGGGGACCGGGCCCGCGAGATCGTGACCCGTCTCCTCGGCAACCGGCCCGGCGGTGTCGACGTCGCCCGTGACGAGCTGCGCGACCTGCTGGCCTGCTACGACATCGACCTGTGGCCGGCCCCCGCGGTCTCCACCGTCGAGGAGGCGATCGAGGCCGCCGAGGAGCTCGGCTGGGACGTGGTGCTCAAGGCCACCGCCGAGCACCTGCGCGAGCGGCCGGACCTGGCCCACGTCTGGCGCAACATCGACGGCCCCGACCACATGCGTGACGCCTGGGCCTCGCTGCACGCGCTGGTGGGGGAGGAGGACTCCGGCGGGTTCATCGTCCAGCGCACCGCTCCGCCGGGCGTGCCCATCGCGATCCGGAGCCTCGAGGACCCGCTGTTCGGCCCGGTCGTCTCCTTCGGCATCTCCGGGCCCATGACCGAGCTGCTCGCCGACCGCTCGTACCGCATCCCGCCCCTGGGCTCGCGCGACGCGGCCGCCATGGTGCGCGAGGTGCGGTCGGCGCCCATGCTCTTCGGCTACCGCGGCGCCGACGTCGTGGACGTGGGCGAGGTCGAGCGGCTCATCCGGCGCGTCGCGCAGCTCCAGAACGACATCCCGGCCGTGAGCGCCCTCGAGCTCGGGCTGGTCCTGGCGGGCCCGCACGGCTCCACGGTGCTGAGCGCCGAGGCACGCCTCGAGCAGGTCTCCGACGCGCGCTCGGACTGGTTCGTGCGCAGGATGCCCTCGCAGCCCGGGGACACCCTCCCGTCCTGACGGTGCCCAGCAAGTAGGCTCACCGCCATGGTGATCTCCGACAGGGCGCGCCTGCTCTTCGTGCATGTGCAGAAGACGGGCGGGTCGACCATCCACAACAGGCTGACCGAGGTCCTCCCGGACGCTCGACAGGTCAAGGGCGTGGACCGGCACGGCACCCTGAACCAGATCCTGCGCGTCGAGCCGGAGCTGTCGACGTACTGGACCTTCGGCATGGTCCGGAACCCCTGGGCGCGGATGCTGTCCTGGTACAACATGGTCGACCGGTTCCGCAGCTCCAAGGAGGGCGGCGCGAGCCGCCTGGACCGCAAGAACAACTTCATGCGGACCGTGGGGGAGACCTGCCCCGACTTCGAGGCGTTCGTGATGAAGGGCCTCGACGAGTTCAAGCGGTTGCAGACCCCCCAGTGGCGCTACCTCGCGACGAAGACGCGACGCGCCGACTTCATCGGCCGCCAGGAGACCCTCGAGGCCGACCTGCGCGCGGTGCACGCGAAGTTCGACATCGAGTGGACGCCGCTCAACAGCGTCAACATCGACCGCTCGCGTCCCGACTACAAGTCGGGCGACCCGGAGCTGGGCGGTCGCGACACCCGCTACCGCGAGCAGTACACCGACGAGATGCGCAACCGGGTCGAGGCCGTCTTCGCCCGCGACGTGCAGGCCTTCGGCTACGAGTTCTGAGGCCGGACTTGATGCGTTCTACCCGCACCGACGACCACGACGTGGCCCCCGAGCTGCGCAAGGCCATCGAGCGCACCGGCTACTACCCCGAGGTGGTCCATGACGCCGTGGCCTCCGCCGTCGCCGGCGAGCAGGTCGTGTCGTTCTACGTCCACCACGAGCCGACCTTCGAGCACGACGAGGTACGCCGCCACCAGAGCGTCGTGGTCCTCACTCCGACCCGGCTGCTGCTCGCCCACACCGACGAGCACGCCGGCGACGATCTGCTGCCCGAGCCCTACACCTCCACCTCCACCGAGGCGATCTCGCTGGCCGCGGTCAAGTCTGTGGTCGTAACCCGCATGATCACCAACCCCACCAAGGGGCCGAGCCGACCGGCGGAGGCCAACGTCACCATCGGCTGGGGCGGCGTGAGTCGCGTCGACCTCGAGCCGGCCGGCTGCAACGACCCCAGCTGCGAGGCCGACCACGGCTACACCGGGGTCCTGGCCTCCGACGACTTCTCGCTGCGCGTCTCGGCCGCCGCCGACGGGCAGGACGCGGTCGTGGGGCTGCTCGCCTTCGCCGAGCAGCTCAGCGCCCGGACCCAGTCCTGAGCGGGCTCCCGGTGGAGGGATTCCTCGCGCCCGCCTACGGCGAGCGGTCGCTGGGTGACGTGGTCCCGGCCGTGGGACGTGCGCTCGGTGTGCCCGGCCCGTCCGGCGCCCGGGCGACCGGTGGTCTCGTGCTGCCCGACGCACCGTCGTACGTCGTGTTCCTGGTCGACGGTCTCGGGTCCCGGCTCCTGGAGCGCTACGCACATGCGGCGCCCTACCTCTCCTCGCTGCGCTCGGCCGCCCCCACCGCCACCGCGGGCGTGCCGTCCACGACGGCCACCTCGCTGACCTCGCTCGGCACCGGGCTGGTGCCCGGGGCGCACGGCGTCGTCGGCTTCACCTCCCGCATCCCCGGCACCGACCGGCTGCTCAACGCGCTGTTCTGGGACAAGGACGTCGACCCGCTGGAGTGGCAGCCGCACCCCACCGCCTTCGCCGGGCTGCGCTCGGCCGGGGTCACCGTCACCGTGGTCAACAAGCGCGAGTTCGGCGGCAGCGGACTGACCGTGGCCGCGCACCGCGGGGCGGACTACGTCGGCGCCGACAAGGTCGGGGAGCGGATCGCCGCCGCCGTCGCCGCGTCGGTCGAGCGACCCTCGCTCACCTATCTCTACGACGGCGACCTCGACTGGACCGGGCACCGCTACGGCGTGGCCTCCTCCCAGTGGCTGCAGCAGCTGGCGATCATCGACGCCGAGGCCGAGCAGCTCCGCGAGGCGCTGCCGGCCTCCGTGCGCCTGGTCGTCGTGGCCGACCACGGCATGGTCGACTCCCCGCCGCAGTCGCGCATCGACGTCGACACCGTGACCGAGCTGCGCGACGGGCTGGCGTTGTTCGGCGGCGAGGCCCGCTTCCGCCAGCTCTACTGCCAGCGGGGGGCGGTCGACGACGTGGTCGCGACCTGGCGCGAGGTCCTGGGCGAGCGGGCCACCGTGCTGCGGCGCGAGGAGGCCATCGCGCGCGGCTGGTTCGGTGCCGTCGGCACCGGGGTGCTGCCGCGCATCGGTGACGTGGTCGCGGCGTGCCACGGCGACCACGCGATCCTCTCGACCGCGGAGTGGGGCTACGAGGCCACGCTGGTCGGCCTGCACGGCTCGCTGACGCCGGAGGAGATGCTCATCCCGGTGCTGGTCGACTGAGTCCCTGCCGCTGGTAGGGTCCACCCGTTCGATCTTCCTTTAACGAGGCGTCCCGTGAGGCGCAGAAGGAGGTCCGGGAGCGCGTGTCACAGCAGCCGCCTTCCAGCCCCACCCCCCAGCCCGACGGCCAGCCCGATGCCCCTACGGCGGTCAGCGGGGGAGAGCCCGAGGGACGCGTCGTCCTCGACGAGCGGGACATCGCCCGGGCGCTGACCCGGATCTCCCACGAGATCCTCGAGCGCAACAAGGGCGCCGCCGACCTGGTGCTGCTGGGCATCCCCAGTCGCGGCGTACCCCTGGCGAGGCGGGTCGCCGAGCGCATCGCCGCGGTCGAGGGCGTCGAGGTGCCCGTGGGAAGCCTCGACATCACGATGTACCGCGACGACCTGCGCAAGCACCCGGCCCGCGGGCCGCAGCACACCGAGATCCCCGCCGGGGGCATCGACGGTCGCACGGTCGTGCTGGTCGACGACGTCCTCTACTCCGGGCGCACCGTGCGCGCCGCCCTGGACGCGATGAACGACATCGGTCGCCCCGACGTCGTCCGCCTGGCCGTGCTCGTCGACCGCGGCCACCGCGACCTCCCGATCCGCGCCGACCACGTCGGCAAGAACCTCCCCAGTGCCCGCACCGAGCGGGTGGCGGTCCGGCTCTCCGAGCTCGACGACGTCGAGGGGGTCTGGATCTCGTGAAGAAACACCTGCTCTCCATCGACGACGTGACCGCCGACGACATCGCGGAGATCTTCGCGACGGCGGCCGAGATGCACGACGTCCAGCGTCGCGACGTCAAGAAGCTGCCCGCGCTGCGCGGCCGCACGGTCATCAACCTCTTCTTCGAGGACTCCACCCGCACCCGGTCCTCCTTCGAGATCGCCGGCAAGTGGCTCTCGGCCGACACCATCAACATCACCGGCAAGGGCTCCTCGACCTCCAAGGGCGAGAGCCTGCGCGACACGGTGCTGACCATCGCCTCGATGGGCGTCGACGCCCTGGTGATGCGCCACTCCGCGAGCGGCGCCGCCCTGCAGGTCAGCCAGTGGGTCGACGCGGCGGTCATCAACGCCGGCGACGGCACCCACGAGCATCCCTCGCAGGCCCTGCTCGACGCCTACACGCTGCAGCGCCGTCTCGGCAGCCTCGAGGGCCGGCACGTGGTGATGGTCGGCGACCTCACCCACAGCCGGGTCTTCCGCAGCAACGTGCTGTGCCTGACCAAGCTCGGCGCCCGCGTCACCGTCGTCGCTCCGCCCACCCTGATGCCCAGTGGTGTGACCGAGTGGAGCCGCGCGGCCGGGTTCGAGACGTCGTACGACGTCGACGCGGTGCTGCCCACCGCCGACGCGGTGATGATGCTGCGGGTCCAGAAGGAGCGGATGAGCGGCGGGTTCTTCCCCTCGCCGCGGGAGTACACCGTCGGCTACGGGCTGACCCGCGACCGGCTCGGCCTGCTGGGCCCCGACGTCCCGATCTGCCACCCCGGTCCGATGAACCGCGGCCTGGAGATCGCGGCCGACGCCGCGGACGCCGCGCAGTCGGTGATCCTCGACCAGGTCTCCGCCGGTGTCGCGGTCCGGATGGCCATCCTCTACCACCTGCTCGCAGGGGAAGGGAGCGCCGCGTGAGCGCGACGCCCACGAAGCTCGTCGTCCGGGGCGCCTCGCTCCTGGGGGAGACCACCGGCGACCTCTTGGTCGTCGACGGCGTGATCACCGAGATCGGGTCGGTCGACAGCACTGGTGCCGAGGTCGTCGACGCCGACGGCCTCGTCGCGCTGCCAGGTCTCGTCGACCTGCACACGCACCTGCGTGAGCCGGGCCGCGAGGACGCCGAGACCGTGGTGACCGGCTCGCGTGCCGCAGCCGTCGGCGGGTTCACCGCCGTGCTGGCCATGGCCAACACCAGCCCCGTCACCGACACCGCGGAGGCCGCCGAACGCGTGCACGACCTCGGCATCGCGGCCGGCCTGGTCGACGTGCACCCCGTGGGGGCGGTGACCAAGGGCCTGGCCGGCGAGGAGCTCGCCGAGCTCGGGCTCATGCACCGCTCCAGGGCACGGGTCCGGGTCTTCTCCGACGACGGGAAGTGCGTCGCGGACCCGCGGGTCATGCGCCGGGCGCTGGAGTACGTCAAGGCCTTCGGCGGCGTGATCAGCCAGCACTCGCAGGACCCGTCCTTGGCGGGCCCGACCTCGTGCTGCCACGAGGGCGAGCTCTCCGGCCGACTCGGGCTGCCCGGCTGGCCCGGCGTCGCCGAGGAGGTCATCGTCGCCCGCGACGTGATGCTCGCCCGGCACACCGGCTCCCGCGTGCACGTCGCCCACGCCTCCACCGCCGGCACCGTCGAGGTGCTGCGCTGGGCCAAGAGCCAGGGCATCCAGGTCACCGCCGAGGTGACCCCCCACCACCTCCTGCTGACCACCGACCTGCTCGCCGGCTACGACCCGACCTTCAAGGTCAACCCGCCGCTGCGGCCCCAGGAGGACGTGATCGCCCTGCGCGAGGCGCTGGCCGACGGCACCATCGACGCGGTCGCCACCGACCACGCGCCGCACGCCCGCCACGACAAGGAGCACGCCTTCGTCGACGCCGCCTTCGGGATGCTCGGCCTGGAGACCGCGCTGCCCGTGGTCGCCCAGGTGATGGTCGAGAGCGGGCAGATGTCGTGGTCCGACGTCGCGCGGGTCATGTCGACCACGCCGGCCGCGATCGCCGGGCTCGACCGCCAGGGCCGTGGGCTCGAGGTCGGCTCGCCGGCCAACATCGTGCTCGTGGACCCCTCGGCGGACCTGACCGTCGACCGCGACTCCTCGGTATCGCTCTCGCGCAACAACCCCTGGCATGGCCGCACGTTCGGCGCAGCCGTCCGGGCGACGTTCCTGCGGGGCCGGGCCACGGTCCTCGACGGGGCCCTCGTCTGACCCCGCCGGTGGATCCGCCGGCCGGTCGGCTCGTCGACCCGTTGGTCCGGCTGCTCGACGAGCCGCCGGACCTGCCGGTCCGGTCCGGGCTCCCGGCGTTGACAGAGGCGCTGCGAGCCACGGGCACCGCTGTCGTGCAGTCCCCACCGGGCTCCGGCAAGACCACGCTGGTCCCGCCGGCGGTGGCGCTCGCCGTCGCCCCGGCGGGGGGCGGGCGGGTCGTGGTGACCCAGCCCCGCCGGATCGCGGCCCGCGCTGCCGCGTCCCGGCTCGCGCACCTGCTCGGGGAGCCGGTGGGGCGGACGGTCGGGTACGCGGTGCGCGGGGACCGGCGTACGTCGTCCTCGACCCGCATCGAGGTCGTCACCAGCGGACTGCTCCTGCGCCGCCTCCAGGGCGACCCCGGGCTCGACGGGGTCGCGGCCGTGGTGCTCGACGAGGTGCACGAGCGGGCCCTGGACTCCGACCTGCTCCTGGCGCTGCTGCTCGACGTCCGCGGTGCGCTGCGCGAGGACCTGTCGCTGGTGGCGATGTCGGCCACCGTCGAGGCCGAGCGGTTCGCGGGTCTGCTCGGCGGGGCCGCGGTCGTCGACGTCCCCGGCGCACTTCACCCGGTGGGGACCGTCTGGGCGCCACCGCCCGTCGGGGTGCTGCCGGTGGACGAGCGGGGGGTCACCCCGGGCTTCCTCGACCACGTCGCCGCCACCGCACGACGGGCGCTGCACGAGCAGGAGGGCGACCTGTTGGTCTTCGTCCCGGGTGGTCGCGAGGTCGACCGGGTCTGCCGCTCGCTCTCCGGCACCGGGGTGGACGTGCTCCCGCTGCACGGCCGTCTCGAGGCTGCAGCGCAGGACGATGCCCTCCGCGAGCGTGTCGGACGACGTGTCGTGGTGGCCACCGCGGTGGCGGAGTCCTCCTTGACCGTGCCGGGCGTGCGCGTCGTCGTCGACGCGGGTCTCTCCCGCGAGCCGAGGTACGACGCGGCGCGCGGCCTCGGCGGCCTGGTCACCGTCCGGGTCAGCCGGGCGGCTGCCGACCAGCGGGCCGGTCGCGCGGGGCGGCTCGGACCCGGCACGGCGTACCGGTGCTGGAGCGAGGCCGACCACGCCCACCTCGCCGCGCACCCAGCGCCCGAGATCGCGGTGGCCGACCTGACCGGACTCGCCCTCGACCTCGCGGTGTGGGGCACGCCGGACGCGGCCGACCTCACCCTGCCCGATCCTCCGCCGCCCGCCGCCCTCGACGCCGCCCGGCTGACCCTGCGCGACCTGGGTGCGGTCGACGACGACGGCCTCGCCACCGCGCGGGGCCGGTCCCTGGCCGACGTGCCCGCTGACCCGAGGCTGGCCCGGGCGCTCCTCGACGGGGCGACCGAGGTCGGTCCCCGCCTGGCCGCCGAGGTCGTCGCGATGCTGCAGGAGGATCTGCGAGCGCCCGGCGGTGACCTGGTGGCCGGTCTGCGCCGCGCCCGTCACGAGCAGCCACGCCGCTGGGTTGCCGACGTGCGACGCCTCGAGCGGCTGGCCGGCGAGGAGCGGGCCCCTGCCGGTGGTCGAGCAGCGACGAGCGCCAGCGAGGAGCGGACGTCGAGACCACCCTCCCCGGCCTCCCTCGACACGGCCGTCGCTCTGGTGGTCGCGCTGGCGCACCCCGACCGGATCTCGCGCCGCCGCCCCGACGGGCGGTTCGTCATGGTCGGCGGCACGGGCGCCCGCCTGGCCGAGAGCACGCTGGCCGAGCAGGAGTGGCTGGCCGTGGCCGACGTCGAGCGCCGACCGGGGGAGAGGGAGGCCCGCATCCGGGCCGCGGCCGTCCTGGACGAGGGGACGGCACTGCGCGTCGCCGCAGCCCGTCGCACCGAGTCCGACGAGGTGAGCTGGCGCGACGGCCGGCTGCGGTCGCGGCGTGTGGTGCGTCTCGGGGCGATCGAGCTGTCCATCACCCCGATGCCGCGGCCGGACCCGGCGACGGCCGCCGACGCCGTACGAGCGGGGCTGGCGCGGGACGGCCTGGGTGTCCTGCCGTGGACGCCGGCCGCCGAGGCGATGCGGGCGCGGCTGGCCTTCCTGCACGCGGCGCTGGGGGAGCCGTGGCCCGACGTCTCCGACGAGGCGCTGCTCGTCGAGCCCGCGACCTGGCTGGACCTCACCGCCGACACCCCGGACCTCGCCTCGGGGCTGCGCGCCCTCGTGCCGTGGCCGGAGGCCGGGCGGCTCGACGAGCTGGCGCCGGCCCGCCTGGAGGTCCCCAGCGGGTCGACCCACGCGGTGGACTACGCCGACGCCTCGGGGCAACCGGTGCTCAGGGTCAAGCTCCAGGAGTGCTTCGGGTGGAGCGGGACACCGCGGCTGGCCGGGGTGCCGGTGCTGCTGCACCTGCTCTCGCCCGCGGGTCGCCCGTTGGCGGTCACGGCGGACCTGGCCTCGTTCTGGGAGAACGCCTACCCGGGGGTGCGGGCCGAGATGCGCGGGCGCTACCCCAAGCACCCGTGGCCCGAGGACCCCTGGTCGGCGCCCGCCACCAGCCGCACCCGACGCGGCCAGCAGCGCTGAATGCCGCCCGCGTGTCGGCGGGGCGCCTCAGCCGCGCTGCACCACCACCTCGGAGGTGCCGGAGAGGTCGGTGACCTCCAGCCGCGCGGGGGCGTCGTCGAGCCCGTCGACGAGCACGGCGTAGTGGGTCGCCTGCATCGTGCACATGTCGGGTCCGGCGTACGGCGCCACCACCAGCCTCAGCAGCCCCTGCTGGCTCGCAAGCCGGGCGGTCGGTGCGCACCCGCTGTAGCCGAGCTCGGTCACGTAGATCAGCTGCGAGTCCTGCGTGACCCACGTGGCGCTGGCCCCGCCCGAGGACTCCAGTGCCCGCTGGCCGGGGCCGCTCGACGTCCCGGTCACCTCCACCACGGGCGTGGTGCCGGACCCGGTCGAGCTGGTCACGGGCTCCTCGGGCGTGGGGTCGGAGGCGGTCTCGGGGTCGTCACCGGGGCCGCAGGCCGTCAGCAGCGCCACCGGCAGCAGCATCGCGGGGACCAGGAGCAGCAGGGAGGTGCGCATGTCAGGTCCGACGTCCGCGCGGGCCCAGGAGTTCCACGGGCGCGTCATCATCACGGCGGGTCGCTGAGCGACCCCCGCACGGGCAGGTCGGCGGCCGCTGCCAGCTCGGGTGCGTCCGCCGGCAGGGCGTCGACGAAGCGGCCGTAGCCCTGCACCAGCGGCCGCGCCGTCGCCCCGTGCAGCACCGTGCTGGCCAGCACGGTCAGCGCCATCGCGGCCATCACCACGTCGAGGTGGGGCAGGTCGGGCGCCTCCTCGGCCACGACCAGCGCCAGGATGATCGAGGCGAGGCCCCGCGGTCCGAACCACCCGAGGAGCAGCACGGTGGACGGGCGCAGCCCCGACCCGAGCAGGGCGAGAGCCACCGGGAGCATGCGCAGCACCGTCAGGCTGAGTGCCGCGTAGGCGACCACGGCAGGGGAGACCGCCTCCAGGAAGCCCGGGGCGGCGGCCCCGAAGACGAAGAACACCACGGCGGTGAGCAGCTGGCCCTCGTCCTCGGTGAACTCCAGCAGGTCGTCACCGCTGTCCTGGATCAGCGCACCGGTGGCCAGGCCGGCGACGAAGGCGGCGATGAAGCCGTTGCCACCGACGGCGTCCGCACCCGCCCAGGCCAGCACCGCGAGGGCCACCACGGTCAGCTGGCGGAAGGGGGCGTTGACCCACCCGCGGCGGTCGGCCACCTCGAGGGCGGTGCCACCCGCGAGGCCCACCACGACCCCGGTCAGGGCCCCGAGGCCGATCTGCTGGCCGGCGAACCCGACCCAGTCCAGCGCCTGCCCCGCCTCCTCCACCGCCAGGGCGACGAACAGCGTGAGGAACGGCACCGAGAGCCCGTCGTTGAGCCCGCTCTCCACGTTGACGGCCTGGCGGATCCGCACCGGTACCAGGTGGCTCGACACGACCGCCTGGCCGAGCGCGGCGTCGGTGGGCGCCAGGACGGCCGCGATGATCGCGGCCTCCCAGACCTCGAGCCCACCGAGCAGCACTGCTGCGGCCAGCACACCGAGCCCGATGGTGAGCGGCATCCCGAGGGCCAGCAGTCGCAGCGGGATCGTCCCGCCCGTCCGGCGTACGGCGCCGAGGTCGATGCGGGCCGCGTCGGAGAAGAGCACCACGACGAGCGTCAGCTCGAGCAGCGTCAGCACAGGCCCACCGGTCAGGTCCTCCTCGACCAGGCCCAGCCCTCCCGCCGCCATCCCGGCCGCGGTGAAGGCGAGCGGCACCGTCAGCGGGGTCCGCTCGAGCAGCCTGGACACCAGCCCGTAGGCCACCACCACGACCGCCACGACTCCGACCTGGTCCACGCCCGCGAGGCTAGCGACCGCTCGACCCACCCCCGGGGACGGTCGGCCGGTGTGAGCGGCCCCACCTGTGACGTGCGCCGCTCGGTGACCTCTCGGTAACAACCCCGCCGCACGCTGGGTGGGACAGCCGGCCACCGAGGGAGACCACCATGGAGCTGACCACCTGTCCCGAGTGCCACGCACCCGCCGAGATCGTCGGCCGAGAGGTGTGGTCGAGCACCGACGGCCCCGTCGAGCACGCCCGCGTGCGCTGCGTGCGGCGGCACTTCTTCTGCCTGCCCACGGAGCGGCTGCGCCTGGCATCGGCACAGCAGGACCGGACCGGCACGTCCGTGGTGGACGGGGATCGCGAGGTGGCGTGAGCCGCTGATAGTCTCGGCCCCGCTCGAACATCCTTTAACCACCGTCCCGTGAGGCGGAGAAGGAGGTACGGCGTGCCCTCGCATGCCCCCACGCAGCCGGCGCCGGCGATCCTGGTCCTCGAGGACGGACGCACCTTCCATGGCGAGGCTTTCGGAGCCGAGGGTGAGACCTTCGGCGAAGCCGTCTTCAACACCGGCATGACCGGCTACCAGGAGACGCTGACCGACCCGTCCTACCACCGCCAGGTGGTCGTGATGACCGCCCCGCACGTCGGCAACACCGGCGTCAACGACGAGGACCCCGAGTCCCGCCGGATCTGGGTGGCCGGGTACGTCGTCCGCGACCCCTCCCGCGTCTCCAGCAGCTGGCGCGCTCGGCGCAGCCTCGACGACGAGCTGCGCGACCAGGGCGTCGTCGGCATCTCCGGCGTCGACACCCGCGCCCTGACCCGCCACCTGCGTGAGCGCGGGGCGATGCGGGTCGGGATCTCGAGCACCACCACCGACGCCGACGCCCTGCTCGCGCGGGTCAAGGAGTCCGGCGAGATGGCCGGCTCCGAGCTGGCCGGCGAGGTCTCCACCGCCGAGGCCTACGTCGTCCCGTCGCAGGGCGAGAAGAGGTTCACCGTCGCCGCGCTCGACCTCGGCATCAAGACGATGACGCCCTACCGGATGGCCGAGCGGGGCATCGAGGTCCACGTGCTGCCGGCCACCGCCTCGCTCGAGGACGTGCTGGCCGTCGAGCCCGACGGCCTCTTCTTCTCCAACGGCCCCGGCGACCCGGCGGCCACGACCGCCCAGGTCGAGTTGTTGCGCGGCGCGCTGGAGCGGGACCTGCCCTACTTCGGCATCTGCTTCGGCAACCAGCTCTTCGGCCGCGCCCTGGGCTTCGACACCTACAAGCTCAAGTACGGCCACCGCGGCATCAACCAGCCGGTGATGGACCGCACCACCGGCAAGGTCGAGGTCACCGCCCACAACCACGGCTTCGCGGTCGACGCGCCCCTCGAGGGCAGCACCACGACGCCGTACGGCGAGGCGAGCGTGAGCCACGTCTGCCTCAACGACGACGTCGTCGAGGGCCTCGAGCTCCGGGCCTCGACGGGCTCGACCGGCGAGCCGGGTGCCCTGAAGGCGTTCTCCGTCCAGTACCACCCGGAGGCCGCGGCCGGACCGCACGATGCCGCCTACCTCTTCGACCGTTTCGTCGCGCTCATGGAGGGTGGTCTCTGATGCCGAAGCGCACCGACATCAAGTCCGTGATGGTCATCGGCTCCGGCCCGATCGTCATCGGCCAGGCCTGCGAGTTCGACTACTCCGGCACCCAGGCGTGCCGGGTGCTCAAGGCCGAGGGCCTGCGGGTCATCCTGGTCAACTCCAACCCGGCCACGATCATGACCGACCCGGAGTTCGCCGACGCGACCTACGTCGAGCCGATCACCCCGGAGTTCGTCGAGAAGGTCATCGCCAAGGAGCGTCCCGACGCCCTGCTGGCCACCCTCGGTGGTCAGACAGCGCTCAACGCCGCGATGAACCTCCACGCCGCCGGCACCCTGGAGAAGTACGACGTCGAGCTGATCGGCGCCTCGGTGGAGGCGATCGAGAAGGGCGAGAACCGCGAGCAGTTCAAGCGGATCGTCGAGGGTCTCCCGCCCGAGTGGGGCGCCGAGGTGGCGCGCAGCATCATCTGCAACGGCGAGGACCTGGCGCCCGGGGCCCGCAAGGAGGACAAGGTCGCCGCGGCGCTGGAGAAGGCTCTCGCCGGCGCCGAGGACCTCGGCTACCCCGTCGTCGTGCGCCCGTCGTTCACCATGGGCGGCGCCGGCTCCGGGCTGGCCTACGACGAGGCCGAGCTGCGCCGCATCGCCGGCCAGGGCCTGACCGCCAGCCCGACCACCGAGGTGCTCCTGGAGGAGTCCATCCTCGGCTGGAAGGAGTACGAGCTGGAGGTGATGCGCGACAAGGCCGACAACGTCGTCATCGTCTGCTCCATCGAGAACGTCGACCCCCTCGGCGTGCACACCGGTGACTCGATCACCGTGGCGCCTGCACTGACGCTGACCGACCGCGAGTACCAGCGACTGCGGAACATCTCCATCGGCGTCATCCGCGAGGTCGGCGTCGACACCGGCGGCTGCAACATCCAGTTCGCCGTCAATCCCGTCGACGGCCGCATCGTGGTCATCGAGATGAACCCGCGCGTCTCGCGGTCCAGTGCCCTGGCGTCCAAGGCGACCGGCTTCCCGATCGCCAAGATCGCCGCCAAGGTGGCGATCGGCTACACCCTCGACGAGATCCCCAACGACATCACCAGCCAGGCCGGTGGGCTCAGCACCCCGGCCTCCTTCGAGCCGACGCTCGACTACGTCGTGGTCAAGGTCCCGCGCTTCGCGTTCGAGAAGTTCCCAGGCGCCGACCCGACGCTCACCACCCACATGAAGTCGGTGGGCGAGGCGATGGCCATCGGCCGCAACTTCACCGAGGCCCTGCAGAAGGCGCTGCGCTCCCTGGAGTCCAAGGACGCCGTCTTCGACTGGTCCCAGGAGTGGGTCGACCTCGACAAGGAGACCCTGCTCCGCGAGATCGCCACGCCCCACGACGGCCGCCTCAAGAAGGTCATGGACGCCCTGCGGGCCGGCGCGACGGCCGAGGAGGTCTTCGACGCCACGGCGATCGACCCGTGGTTCGTCGACCAGCTCGCGCTGATCAACGAGATCGCCGTCGAGGTCACCGCCGCCGAGGAACTCACCCCCGCCCTGCTGCGCAAGGCCAAGCGCCACGGCTTCTCCGACGCCCAGATCGGCAAGATCCGCGGCATGAGCGCCGACGTCGTCCGCGGCGTGCGCCACGCCCTGGGCATCCGGCCGGTCTTCAAGACCGTCGACACCTGCGCGGCCGAGTTCGCCGCACGCACGCCCTACCACTACTCCTCCTACGACGAGGAGACCGAGGTGGCGCCGCGTGAGAGGGAGGCGGTGATCATCCTCGGCTCCGGTCCCAACCGGATCGGCCAGGGCATCGAGTTCGACTACTCCTGCGTGCACGCCTCGCTGGCGCTGTCCGAGGCCGGCTACGAGACGGTCATGGTCAACTGCAACCCCGAGACCGTCTCCACCGACTACGACACCTCCGACCGCCTCTACTTCGAGCCGCTCACCCTCGAGGACGTCCTCGAGGTCGTCGCCGCCGAGCAGGCCGCCGGTCCGCTGGCCGGGGTCATCTGCCAGCTCGGCGGACAGACGCCGTTGGGCCTGGCCCAGGGCCTGGCCGCGGCCGGGGTGCCGATCGTCGGCACCAGCCCCGACGCCATCGATCTCGCCGAGGAGCGCGGTGCCTTCGGGCGGGTGCTGGCCGAGGCGGGCCTGGTCGCCCCCAAGCACGGCACCGCGACGTCGTACGCCGAGGCGCAGCGGATCGCGGCCGAGATCGGCTACCCGGTGCTGGTCCGCCCGTCCTACGTCCTGGGCGGCCGCGGCATGGAGATCGTCTACGGCGACGACGCCCTCGAGGCCTACCTCGAGAAGTACGTCGCCGCCGGCCTGATCAGCCACGCCGCGCCGGTCCTGGTCGACCGGTTCCTCGACGACGCGGTCGAGATCGACGTCGACGCGCTCTTCGACGGCGAGGACCTCTTCCTCGGCGGCGTCATGGAGCACATCGAGGAGGCCGGCATCCACTCCGGTGACTCCTCCTGCGCGCTGCCGCCGATCACGCTGGGCCACCGGGAGATCGAGCGCATCCGCGAGGCGACCGAGGCGATCGCCCGCGGCGTGGGCGTGCGCGGGCTGCTCAACATCCAGTTCGCCCTGGGCTCGGACATCCTCTACGTCCTCGAGGCCAACCCGCGCGCCTCGCGCACCGTGCCGTTCGTCTCCAAGGCGACCGCGACCCCGCTGGCCAAGGCTGCGGCGCGCGTCATGCTCGGTGAGTCGATCGCCGAGCTGCGCAAGGCCGGGGTGCTGCCCGGGGAGGGCGACGGCGGCACGCTGCCGGGCGACCAGCCGATCGCGGTCAAGGAGGCGGTGATGCCGTTCAACCGGTTCCGCACCGCCGACGGCTCGCAGGTCGACACCGTGCTCGGCCCGGAGATGAAGTCGACCGGCGAGGTCATGGGCTTCGACCGAGACTTCGGCACGGCCTTCTCCAAGAGCCAGGCCGCCGCCTTCGGGCCGCTGCCCACCTCGGGCAAGGTCTTCGTGTCGGTCTCCAACCGGGACAAGCGCTCGATGATCTTCCCGGTGAAGGTGCTGGCCGACCTCGGCTTCGAGATCCTCGCGACCCAGGGCACCGCGGAGGTGCTGCGGCGCAACGGCGTCCCCTGCCAGGTCGTGCGCAAGCACTACGAGGGCGTCGGCCCCGACGGGGAGCCGACCACGGTCGACCTGATCCGCGACGGCCAGATCAAGCTCATCGTCAACACGCCCTACGGTGCCGGCGGCGGGCACGCCCGTCTCGACGGCTACGAGATCCGCACCGCCGCGGTGATGGCCAACGTCCCGTGCATCACCACGGTGCAGGGGCTCGGCGCGGCCGTGCAGGGCATCGAGGCGATGCGTCGCGGCGACATCGGCGTGCGCAGCCTGCAGGAGTGGGCTGCTCGGTGACGCTCTACGACCAGCTCTTCACCCACGTCGCGACCCGGATCGACCCCGAGCGGGCGCACCACCTCGGTTTCCGAGGGGTGCGCCTCGGGGCGCCGGTGCTCCGCGCGACGCACGCGATGCTGGGTGCGGTGGGGTCGCCGGTCGAGGCGATGGGCATCCGGTTCCCGCACGTGCTGGGGCTGGCCGCGGGCTTCGACAAGAACGCCGTGGGCATCGACGCCCTCGGTGCGCTCGGCTTCGGGCACGTCGAGATCGGCACCGTCACCGGCCTCGCGCAGCCCGGCAATCCGCAGCCGCGGTTGTTCCGGTTGCCCGCCGACCGGGCGGTGCTCAACCGGATGGGCTTCAACAACGACGGCGCGTACGCGGTCGCCGAGCGGCTGCGCCGGCGCGCGGAGAGGGCCCCCGGTGCGGACGCCCCGGTCCTCGGGGTCAACATCGGCAAGTCCAAGGTCGTCCCCGACGACGACCAGTCAGCCGTCGAGGCCGACTACGAGACGAGCGCGCGGCTGCTGTCGCCGTACGCCGACTACCTCGTGGTCAACGTCTCCTCGCCCAACACCCCGGGTCTGCGCAACCTGCAGGCCGTCGAGAAGCTCCAGCCGCTGCTGGAGCACGTACGCCGGGTGGCCGATGCCGCCACCGGCGAGCGGCGTGTCCCGCTGCTGGTCAAGATCGCCCCGGACCTCGCCGACGAGGACGTCGACGCGGTGGCCGACATGGCGGTGGCCGGGCGGCGTGACGGGGTGCTCGACGGCGTGATCGCGACCAACACCACCATCGCGAGGGACCGGCTCGCCACGCCGGCGGCCGACGTCGAGGCGATGGGGGCCGGTGGCGTGTCCGGACGACCGCTGACCGAGCGGTCCTGCGAGGTCGTGCGACGGCTGCGGGACCGGATCGGCGACCGGGAGACCTCCGGCCTGACGGTGATCGGCGTCGGTGGGATCACCACCGTCGAGGACGCCCGCGCCCGGCTCGACGCCGGAGCGGACCTGCTGCAGGGCTACACCGCCTTCATCTACGAGGGGCCGGGCTGGCCCCGCCGCATCGTGCGCGGGCTGGAGGACTGACCCGCCGGATGTGCCACCGATGAGTCCCGTCCACGTCACCGCGGAGGTGCTGGCCTCCAAGCGCATCGGTGCCTTCCAGCACGTGACCCTGGTGGCGCCGGGCGTGGGGGAGCGGTTCCGGCCCGGGGCGTTCGTGGCGGTCTCGGTCGGCACCGGCGGCTACCACCTGGCCCGCCGGGCCTTCTGGATCCACCAGGTGCGCCCGCTGGGCGGCTACGCCGCCACCGTCACCCTCGTCGTCGAGCCGCGCGGCGAGGGCACCCGCTGGCTGGCCACCCGTCAGCGCGGCGACCGGGTCGAGGTCACCGGCCCGCTCGGCGGACGCCCGTTCGCGCTGCCCAAGGAGCCGGTGCCCACGCTTCTCGTGGGCGAAGGCTATGCCGCGGCACCCCTCTTCGCCCTGGCCGAGCGGCTCCGCGAGCGAGACTGCCCGGTCAACCTGGTGCTCGGCGCTCCCGACGAGGCGCACCTGCTCTCGGCACTCGAGGCCCGTCGCACCGCCCGCGCCGTCACGATCGTCACCGGTGACGGGTCGGTCGGGGCGCGCGGGAGCATCTCGGAGGTGCTGCCCGAGGCGCTGCGCCGCTCGGGGGCCGCGGTCGTCTACGCCGCCGGCCCGGCCGCCACGCTGCACGCCGTCGCCCTGGCCGCGGAGGAGCACGGCGCCTGGAGCCAGGTGGCGCTCGAGCAGCGCACGACCTGCGGCACCGGCCTGTGCCTGGGCTGCCCGGTCCCCGTCGTGGGCGAGGACGGCGTGGCGCGCACCGCCCGGGCCTGCACCGACGGCCCGGTCGTCCGCGGCGACCGCGTGCGCTGGGACGACCTGGCTCGGGGAGCGGGCGCATGAGCGTCACGGTCGCGGGCCTGACGCTGGCCTCGCCGGTCCTGGTGGCGTCCGGCTGCGGCGGGACCGGCCGGGAGCTGTCGGCGTACGCACCGCTCCGGACGTACGGCGCGTTCGTGACCCGCTCGATCAGCCGGGACGCCCGTCCCGGCGCCGACGGCCCGACGATCGCGGAGACCCCGGCGGGTCTGGTGCACGCCACCGGTCTCCCGAACCCCGGCCTCGACGTCTTCCTGGCCACCGAGCTGCCGTGGCTGCTCACCGAGGGCGCGCGGGTGGTCGTCTCGATCGTCGCCCGCGACCTGGGGGAGTACGCCGAGGTCGCCCGCCGTCTCGCCACGGCCCCCGGCGTCAGCGCGGTCGAGGTCAACCTCGCCGTGCCCGACGCCGCCGAGCTCGGGGTCCTCGACGCCCGCGAGCCGTTCCACGTGGGCGCGGCCGTCTCGACCGTGCTGCGCGAGCTGCCCCGCGGCGTCCCCGTCCTGGCCAAGCTGCGCCCCGACCCGGTCCGCGTCGCGGAGACCGTCAAGGTGGCGGCCGAGGCCGGTGCCGGGGCGGTCGTGCTGGGCGGTGCGCTGCCGGCGTCCCTGCCCGACGGTCGTCCGGCCGGGCTCAGCGGCCCTGCCGTCGCGCCGCTGGCGCTGCGCTGCGTCGCCGACGCCCGGGCCTCCCTCGACGCGGCCGGCGCCGAGTGCGACGTCGTCGCCGGCGGCGGCATCGGCACCGTCGAGGACGCACGCACCGCCCTGCGCCTGGGGGCGGTCGCCGTCCAGGTCGGCTCGGCCCTCTTCCACGACCCCACCACCGCCGCGCGGCTCGCCGCCGCCCTGGACCCCGATGAGGGAGCATGAGCCCGATGACCACCGAGACGACCACCGACACCCCCGAGGGCCGCCCCGCCCCGTTCGGCGTCCGGCTGCACGCAGCGGTCGAGCAGCGCGGGGCCTTCTGCGTCGGCATCGACCCGCACGCCGCGCTGCTGCACGACTGGGGCCTGGCAGACGACGTCGCCGGTCTCGAGCGCTTCGCCCTCACCGTCGTCGAGGCCGTCGCGCCGCTGTGCTCGGTGGTCAAGCCGCAGTCGGCGTTCTACGAGCGCTTCGGCTCCCGCGGCGTCGCCGTGCTCGAGCGGGTCATCGCCGAGTCCCGTGCCGCCGGCGCCCTGGTGCTGCTCGACGTCAAGCGCGGTGACATCGGCTCGACCTCCCAGGCCTACGCCGACGCCTACCTCGACCCCACCTCCCCGCTGGCCTCCGACGCCATCACCGCCAGCCCCTATCTCGGCTTCGGGTCGCTCGACCCGATGGTCGAGACCGCCGAGCGGCACGGCGCCGGGGTCTTCGTGCTCGCCCTGACGTCGAACAAGGAAGGTCCCGAGGTCCAGCACGCTCTCACCGACGACCACGGTGGCAGCGCACCGGGGGAGCGGGTGGCCGACCGTGTGCTCTCGCACCTGGCCCGCCTCAACGAGGGTGCCGAGCCGCTGGGCTCCTTCGGCGCGGTCGTGGGTGCCACCATCGGCTCGACCACCGCAGACCTGGCGTTCAACGGCCCGGTCCTCGCGCCGGGCTTCGGTGCGCAGGGCGGCACCGTCGCCGACATCGCGCGGATCTTCGGCGCCCAGGCGCGCCACGTCCTGCCGAGCTCCTCGCGCGAGGTGCTGCGGCTCGGCCCCGACGCCGGAGCCATGGCCGACGCCGTACGCCGCACCAACGAGGCGCTGGCCGACCTGTGACCCGCCCGCTGCCCGTTCTGCTCGGGCTCACCGTCGCCGCGCCCCTCCTCCTGGGTCTCGGCGGCTGCTCGTCCGACCCCTACGAGTCCTACTGCGAGCGGGTCGAGGAGCACCAGGCGGCACTCGGGGAGGCCGTGGCGTCCGGTGGCCCGGACGCCCTGCTCGATGTGCTGCCCGAGCTGCGCGACCTGCGCGACGCGGCGCCGTCCGACATCGCCGACGAGTGGCAGCAGGTCGTCGGGCGGCTGGAGGCGCTGCAGCGCGCACTGGACGACGCCGGGGTCGACCCGGCCGACTACGACCGCGACGACCCACCCGAGGGCCTGGACCCCGGCGACCGCACCGCGATCGACGCCGCCGCGCGGGAGCTGGTGCGCCCGGAGACGGCGCAGTCGATGGCGTCGGTGGAGACCCAGGCCCGCGACGTGTGCCAGACCCCGCTCTACCTCTGATGCCGCCCGGTCCCGGGGTCCCGTCCGGGCCCCGAGGTCGTCGTGGCGCCCCGTCGGACCGCTGGACCACGCGGCCGATGCGTGGCACGACGTTTGCCGGGCTCTGAGAGTTCTGACTAGATTGACGCCCACCTCAGGCCCACCCCATCTCCCCCTCGCAGTCGAAGGACGACCACCCGTGGCTCTCCCACCCCTCACCCCCGAACAGCGCCAGGCGGCACTCGAGAAGGCCGCAGCGTCTCGCCGGGAGCGGGCCGAGGTGAAGAACCGCCTCAAGAACTCCGGTGCCTCCATCGTCGAGGTGCTCCACGAGGGCCAGACCAACGAGGTCATCGGCAAGATGAAGGTCGTCGACCTCCTCCAGTCGATGCCGGGCCTGGGCAAGGTCCGCGCCCGCCAGGTGATGGAGCGCCTGGGCATCGCCGAGAGCCGGCGGGTCCGCGGGCTCGGCACCAAGCAGGTCGCCGCCCTCGAGAAGGAGTTCGGCGGCACGTCGGCGTGAACGACCCGATCCACCCCGCACCGCCCGCTCCCGCCACCCCGCGCCGCCGCAGTCGGCTGGTCGTCCTCGCCGGCCCGACGGCCGTCGGCAAGGGCACCGTCGCGTCCGCCGTGCGCGAGACGCACCCCGACGTGTGGATCTCGGTCTCCGCGACGACCCGCGCTCCGCGACCCGGCGAGGTCGACGGGATCCACTACCACTTCGTCTCCGACGACGAGTTCGACCGGATGGTCGCCGACGACGACCTGCTGGAGTGGGCGGTCGTGCACAAGGCGGCTCGCTACGGCACGCCGCGCGGCCCGGTCGAGAAGGCGCTGAGCGCCGGGCGGCCCTCGATGCTCGAGATCGACCTGCAGGGAGCCCGTCAGGTGCGCCGCACCATGCCCGACGCGCTCTTCGTGTTCCTCAAGCCGCCCTCGTGGGACGAGCTGGTCCGCCGGCTGGTCGGCCGGGGCACCGAGACCGAGGAGGAGCGCGAGCGCCGGCTGGTCACCGCACGCGAGGAGCTGGCCGCCGAGCCGGAGTTCGACGTGACCATCGTCAACCACGAAGTTCGTGCCGCCGCCGACGACTTGGTAACCTTCATGATGCTCGACCCCGAGGCTGCCCCTTCGGCGCCCCGCGGGTCTTCGTCTTTGTCCAACGACTCGTGAGGAACGCCAGACCTGTGTCTGCTCCCAACATCGCCGCCGAGGGTGTCACCAACCCCTCGATCGACGACCTGCTGTCCAAGACCGACAGCAAGTACCAGCTGGTCCTCTACGGCGCCAAGCGCGCCCGACAGATCAATGCCTACTACTCCCAGCTCGGCGAGGGCCTGCTGGAGTACGTCGGCCCGCTCGTGGAGACCCACGTGCAGGAGAAGCCGCTCTCGATCGCGCTGCGCGAGATCAACGAGGACCTCCTGACGCTCGAGCACGTCGACCCCGCCGAGCTCGCCGCCGAGGAGGCCGCCGCCCAGGCCGCCGCCGCGGACGCCGCGACCGGTCTGGAGTGACGCTCCGCCTGTGACGGAGCCACGCACCACCGCTGAGGCCGCTTCCCCGACGGGGGAGCGGCTCTCTGCGATTTCTGAGGGCGGTCCCCACGACGTCGCTCCCGACCGGCCCCGCGTGGTGCTGGGCGTGGGTGGGGGCATCGCGGCGTACAAGGCCTGCGAGCTGCTGCGCCGCTTCACCGAGTCCGGCCACGACGTCACCGTCGTGCCGACCGCCTCGGCCCTGCAGTTCGTGGGCGCGCCGACGTGGTCGGCGCTGTCCGGCAAGCCGGTCAGCGACCAGGTCTGGGACCGCGTCCACGAGGTGCCGCACGTGCGCATCGGCCAGCAGGCCGACCTCGTCGTCGTCGCGCCCACGACGGCGGACCTGCTGGCCAAGGCCGCACACGGCCTGGCCGACGACCTGCTCACCAACACCCTGCTCACCGCGCGATGCCCGGTCGTCCTGGTCCCGGCGATGCACACCGAGATGTGGGAGCACCCCGCCACCCGCGCCAACGTCGCCACCCTGCGCGAGCGCGGCGTCCTGGTCGTGGAGCCCGCCGAGGGCCGACTGACCGGCTCCGACACCGGCAAGGGCCGGCTGCCCGAGCCTGCTGAGGTCTTCGCGTTCTGCCGCGAGGTCCTCGAGCACGACGGCGAGACCGGTCGCGACCTCGAAGGCCGTCACGTCGTGGTCAGCGCCGGCGGCACCCGTGAGTACCTCGACCCGGTGCGGTTCCTCGGCAACCGCTCCTCGGGCCTGCAGGGCTACGCCCTGGCCCGGGCCGCGGCGACCCGCGGCGCCAAGGTGACCCTGGTCGCGGCCAACACCTCGCTCGCCGACCCCGCCGGGGTCGACGTGGTGCGCGTCGAGACCACGGCCGAGCTCCGCGAAGCGGTGCTGACCGCCTCGGCCGGTGCCGACGCGGTCGTGATGGCCGCCGCGCCGGCGGACTTCCGGCCGCTCGCGCGCAGCGACGCGAAGATCAAGAAGGCCGAGGACGGCTCTGCTCCGGCCATCGAGCTGGAGCAGAACCCCGACATCCTGCGCGAGCTGGCCGCCGACCGGTCCGTGGCCGGCCAGGTGGTCGTCGGGTTCGCCGCCGAGACCGGCGACGCCACCGGCTCGGTCCTCGACCTGGCCCGCGCCAAGCTGGCCCGCAAGGGCTGCGACCTGCTCGTCGTCAACGACGTCAGCGGGGGCGCGGTCTTCGGCAGCCCCGACAACGAGGCGGTGATCCTCGAGGCCGACGGGTCCTACGTCGAGGTCCCGCACGGCTCCAAGGGCGCCCTCGCCCACGCCATCTGGGACCGCGTCACCGCACGTTGGGCCGCCGTCTAGGCTGTCCCGCATGACGGGACGCCTGTTCACCTCCGAGTCCGTGACCGAGGGTCACCCGGACAAGATCGCCGACCAGATCAGCGACGCTGTCCTCGACGAGATGCTGCGCCAGGACGCGCACTCGCGGGTCGCGGTCGAGACGCTGCTGACCACGGGATTGGTGGTGGTGGCCGGCGAGGTGACCACGACCGGGTACGTCGACATCAAGTCGATCGTGCGGCAGAAGATCCTCGACATCGGCTACGACCACTCCGACAAGGGCTTCGACGGCACCACGTGTGGTGTCATGGTCGCGATCGGCGGCCAGTCCGGCGACATCGCCCAGGGCGTCGACACCGGCTACGAGTCGCGGCTGGAGGAGTCCGTCGACGCGATGGACAAGCAGGGCGCCGGCGACCAGGGGCTGATGTTCGGCTACGCCTGCGACGACACCCCCGAGCTGATGCCGCTGCCGATCAAGATCGCCCAGACGCTCTCGGAGCGGCTGACCGCGGTCCGCAAGGACGGCACGCTGCCCTACCTGCGTCCCGACGGGAAGACCCAGGTCACGATCGAGTACGACGACCAGGCCCGCGCGGTCCGTGTCGACACCGTGGTGCTCTCCACCCAGCACGAGGCCGGCATCGACCTCGACACCCGCCTGCAGCCCGACATCGCCAAGCACGTCATCGCGCCGGTGCTCGAGCAGTTCGACATCGACTCCGACGGCTACCGGCTGCTGGTCAACCCGACCGGCACGTTCGTGGTCGGCGGCCCCATGGGTGACGCGGGCCTGACCGGCCGCAAGATCATCGTGGACACCTACGGCGGCATGGCCCGTCACGGTGGTGGCGCGTTCTCGGGCAAGGACCCCTCGAAGGTCGACCGCTCCGCGGCGTACGCCATGCGCTGGGTCGCCAAGAACGTCGTGGCCGCGGGTCTGGCCCGCCGCTGCGAGGTGCAGGTCGCCTACGCGATCGGCAAGGCCCAGCCCGTGGGTGTGTTCGTGGAGACCTTCGGCACCGGGACGGTCGCGGACGAGAAGATCCAGGCCGCCGTGCTGGAGGTCTTCGACCTGCGCCCGGCCGCGATCATCCACGACCTCGACCTGCTGCGGCCGATCTACGCCCAGACCGCCGCCTACGGCCACTTCGGTCGCGAGCTGCCGGACTTCACCTGGGAGCGCACCGACCGCGCCGACGCCCTCAAGGCCGCCGGCGCCGCCGGCTGAGACGGCACCTCCCGGCGAGCCGGCGCAACCCGGCGCCGGTGCGACCCACGCGTCCCGCCGAGCCGGCGCATCAGGGCGCCGCCTCGGCTGCGGGTCGGGGGACGTCGGCGGGGGCTGGTAGAACTCGCCCATGCCCAGCACATCCGAGGACCAGCCCGAGCTGATCCCGGGCATGGTGCGCTCGAGCGTCAAGCAGGCCCAGGCCAAGGCGCGCGCGACCCGGGAGCGCAAGGCCGCGGGCGCAACGATCACCGACGTCGACCCCGTCGCCCGGGTGCTGCTCGACCTGCCGCTGGCCCACCTCGACCGGCCCTTCGACTTCGCGGTCCCGGAGACGATGGCGCAGGCCGCCCAGCCGGGCGTGCGGGTCAAGGTCAGGTTCGCCGGGCAGGAGGCCGACGGGTTCGTCCTCGAGCGGCTGGCGGAGAGCGACCACCCCGGTCCGCTCCAGCCGCTGCGCCGCGTCGTCAGCCCCGAGCAGGTGCTCACCTCCGAGGTTCTCGGGCTGGTGGGCGAGGTCGCCACGAGGTACGCCGGCACCCGCGACGACGTGCTGAGGCTGGCCGTCCCGCCGCGGCACGCCACGACCGAGCAGGAGCCGCCGGGCGAGCCGGCCGGCGTCGTACCCCGAGACCCGGCGGCGGCAGCCGCCGCCTGGGCCGACCACCCGCTGGCGGGTGCCTGGCTGTCGCACCTGCGAGACGGCGCCGCACCTCGCGCGGTGTGGAACCCGCCACCCTCGGCCGACTGGCCGGGGCTCGTGGCCGAAGCAGCCCTGAGCGCCCCAGGCGGGGTGGTGGTCTGCGTGCCAGACGGCAAGGACGTGGAGCGGGTCGACGCGGCCCTCCGGGCGACGGGGGAGCCCGAGCAGCACGCCGTCCTGACAGCGGACTCCGGCCCGGCCGCACGCTACCGCTCCTTCCTGCGCCTGCTGCGGGGCGAGCGCCGCATCGCCGTCGGCACCCGGGCGGCCGCGTTCGCCCCCGTGCGCGACCTGGCGCTGGTGGTCGTCTGGGACGACGGCGACGACCTGCACGCCGAGCCCCGGGCGCCCTACCCGCACACCCGCGAGACCCTGCTGCTGCGCGCCGACCGTGCGGGGGCGGCCGTGCTGGTGGGCGGGTTCTCGCGCAGCGTCGAGTGCCACCACCTGGTGCACAGCGGGTGGGCTCACGAGCTCACCGCGCCGCGCGACGTCCTGCGCCGCTCGGTCACCACCGCCGTCGCGGGCGCGACCGAGCACGACCTCGTTCGCGACACCGCCGCCCGTGCGGCGCGCATCCCCAAGCAGGTGCATGACCTGCTCCGCGAGGCCGCGCAGGAGGGGCCCGTGCTGGTGCAGAACCCCCGTCACGGCTACGTCCCGGCGCTGGCCTGCGAGCGGTGCCGCACCCCTGCCCGCTGCTCGGCCTGCACGGGCCCGCTGCGGTTGGGCTCGCCCACCGAGCCGCCCGCCTGCCGCTGGTGCGGCGAGGAGGCGCCCGCCTGGGCGTGCTCCGAGTGCGGTCACCGCGGGATGCGGGCCCCGGTCATCGGCCAGTCCCGCACCGCCGAGGAGATCGGTCGGGCCCTGCCGCGGGTGCGGGTCCGGACCTCCGCCCGCGACGGGGTGCTGGCCCGCGTCGACGGGCGTCCGCAGGTGGTCGTGGCGACGCCGGGTGCCGAGCCGGTCGCCGAGGGCGGCTACGCCGCGGTCGTGCTGCTCGACACCTGGTTGCTGCTCTCTCGGCCCGACCTGCGCACCGAGGAGGAGGCACTGCGTCGCTGGGCCAACGCCATCGCCCTGGTCCGCCCGGGCGGTCGGGCACTCGTCGTCGGCGACCCGACCCACCCCGCCGTGCAGGCGCTGGTCCGCTGGGACGTCGCCGGGTACGCCGCTCGCGAGGCCTCGACCCGCGTGGAGGCCCACCTGCCCCCGGCGACCCGTCTCGCGACGCTCACCGGGGCCCCCGGGGCCCTCGACGACGCGCTCACCCTGCTCGACGTCCCGGAGCCGGTCGAGATCCTCGGCCCGGTCGACGTCGTCGACGGCCCGGGCGAGCCGGGGGAGCGCCAGCGGGTGGTCGTCCGGGTGCCCCGCTCCCACGGTGCCCGTCTCTCGGCCTCCCTCGGCGAGCTCCAGCGCCTCCGCTCCGCGCGCAAGCTCGACCCCGTGCGCATCCAGGTCGACCCGCCCACCCTCTGACCCTCGAGAGGTCGCCCGCGCACGGCCGAACCGTCAGTCCCGCCCGGCCGAGAGGTCGCTCCCGCACGCCGGAGTTCGGAGTGCCCGACCCGGCGCACCTACACTCCGGCCCATGGCAGTCCAGCCGATCCGCCTCTTCGGCGACCCGATCCTGCGCAAGCCGGCGATCGAGGTCGTCGACTTCGACAAGGAGCTGCGCCGTCTGGTGCAGGACCTCACCGACACGATGCTCGCTGCGCCCGGCGCCGGCCTGGCCGCGCCGCAGATCGGCGTCGGCCTGCGCGTCTTCACCTGGAACGTCGACGGCGAGGTCGGCCACCTGGTCAACCCGACCCTGGAGCTGTCGGAGGAGCAGCAGGACGGCCTCGAGGGCTGCCTGTCGATACCCGAGCTGACCTTCGAGTGCCTGCGGGCCCTGTCGGTGGTCGCCAACGGCTTCGACATGCACGGTGAGCCGGTCACCATCCACGGGACCGACTACCTCGCCCGTGCGATCCAGCACGAGACCGACCACCTCGACGGCGTGCTGTTCGTCGACCGGCTCGACGAGCAGACCCGCAAGGCCGCCATGAAGGAGATCCGCGAGGCGGAGTGGTTCGGTGCCGCTCCGCCGACCGTGAAGCTCTCCCCGCACCCGATGAGAGGACTGGGCATCTAGTCATGCGCGTCGTGTTCGCCGGCACCCCCGAGGTCGCCGTCCCCGCCCTGGACGCCGTCGCCGAGTCCCGGCACGAGCTGGTCGGCGTCGTCACCCGTCCCGACGCGCCCGCCGGCCGTGGTCGCAAGCTGGTTGCCAGCCCCGTGGCGCAGCGGGCCGAGGAGCTCGGGGTCCCGTTGCTCAAGCCCGAGCACCCGCGCGACCCGGAGTTCCAGGAGGCGCTGAAGCAGCTGCGCCCCGACTGCTGCCCCGTCGTCGCGTACGGCGCTCTCCTGCCCCAGTCCGCGCTGGACATCCCGCCCCACGGCTGGGTCAACCTGCACTTCTCCTGCCTGCCCGCGTGGCGCGGCGCCGCCCCGGTGCAGCACTCGATCTGGGCCGGCGACGAGGTCACCGGCGCCACCACCTTCCGCATCGTCAAGGCGATGGACGCCGGCCCGACCTTCGGTGTGATGACCGAGCGGATCCGCGAGACCGACACCGCCGGCGACCTGCTCACCCGCCTCGCCGAGGGCGGCGCAGGCCTGCTGGTCACCACGCTCGACGGCATCGAGGACGGCGTGCTCGTCCCGCGCGAGCAGCCCGAGGAGGGCGTCTCGATGGCGCCCAAGATCCTCGTCGAGGACGCGAAGATCGACTGGACCGAGCCCGCCCAGGCGGTGGACCGCCGCATCCGTGCCTGCACGCCGTTCCCCGGCGCCTGGTCCGTCTTCGAGGGCGAGCGCATCAAGATCGGCCCGGTCACGCAGGCCGCGTCGAACCTCGAGCCCGGCGAGATCGCCGTCGGGAAGAACCACGTCCTGGTCGGCACCGGCACCTCCGCGGTCCGCCTCGGCGAGGTCAAGGCGTTCGGCAAGAAGCTGATGTCAGCGGCCGACTGGGCCCGGGGCGCGCGCCTGGAGGACGGCGCGCGGCTGGGCGACTGAGGGTGACCGACCCGGCCCGGCAGGCGGCGCTCGAGGTCCTCACCGCGGTCCGCGAGCAGGACGCCTACACCAACCTGGTGCTCCCGGCCGTCCTGCGCCGCCACGGGCTGACCGGCCGCGACGCCGGGCTGGTCACCGAGCTCGCCTCCGGCACCGTACGCCGACAAGGCACCTACGACGCGGTCCTGACCGCCTGCGTGGACCGGCCACTGCGTCGGCTCACGCCGGACGTCCTGGACGTGCTGCGCCTGGGCACCCACCAGCTGCTCGCGACCCGCGTGCCGCCGCACGCGGCGATCGACACCTCCGTGGAGCTGGCTCGCTCAGTCGCTGGTAGCCGTCCCGCGGGGCTGGTCAACGCCGTGCTGCGCAAGGTCTCCGAGCGTGACCTGGACGGGTGGCTGGCCGAGGTGGCCCCGCCGCGGGAGTCCGGGAGCGACCAGCACGACGCGGTCGTGCACAGCCATCCCGCGTGGGTGGTGGCCGAGCTCCGCAAGGCCGTCGGGGCCGACGAGGTCGAGGCCCTGCTCGCGGCCGACAACGACCCGCCCCGGGTCACCCTGGTCGCGCGACCGGGCCTGGCGACGCGCGACGAGCTCCCCGGGGAGCCGACGCTGCTCTCCCCGCACGGTGTCGTGCTCGAGGGGGGTGACCCCGGTGCGGTGCCTGCCGTGGCCGAGGGACGGGCCGGGGTCCAGGACGAGGGCTCCCAGCTGGTCGCGCTCGCCCTGGCGGGCGCCGACCTCGACGGGGACGACCGACACTGGGCCGACTGGTGCGCCGGCCCCGGGGGCAAGAGCGCGCTGCTGGCGGCGCTGGCCGCGCGGCAGGGAGCCGCCCTCCTCGCCGTCGAGCGCGCCCACCACCGTGCCGGGCTCGTGCGCCGCAACCTCGCGACCAGCCCGGCGTCGTACCTCGTGGTGACGGGGGACGGCACCCGCCCGCCGGTGCGTCCCGGCAGCCTCGACCGGGTGCTGGTCGACGCACCGTGCAGCGGCCTGGGGGCGCTGCGGCGTCGCCCGGAGGCGCGCTGGCGTCGCAGTCGCAACGACCTGCGGGGCCTGGTGCCGCTGCAGCGCAGCCTGCTCGACAGTGCGATCACGTCGACGCGGCCGGGCGGCCTGGTGCTGTACGCGACCTGCTCGCCCGCGCTGTCGGAGACCGGGGGAGTCGTGTCCAAGGTGCTCGATCAGCGCGACGACGTCGAGCTCGTGGACCTTCGGCCGGTCCTGTCCCAGGTGGAGGACTGCGACGGCCCGCTCGAGGGAACACTGCAGCTCTGGCCGCACCGGCACGGGACCGATGCGATGTTCATGGCGCTGCTGCGCCGCCGCCTAGGCTGAGTCCATGCCCTCGAAGCCGCCCGCCGTCGAGATCGAGGTCGACGACAAGGTGGTGCGGGTCTCCAACCCCGACCGGGTCTACTTCCCGGAGTCGGGGGCCACGAAGCTCGACCTGGTCGAGTACTACCTGGCCGTCGGTCCGGGCATCGTGAACGCGTTGCACGAGCGCCCGTGCATGCTGCACCGCTTCCCGAAGGGCCTGGCCGGCGACAAGGTCCACCAGAAGCGGGTGCCCGCGGGCGCGCCCGCCTGGGTCGAGACCGTCGAGCTGCACTTCCCGCGCTGGAACCGCACCGCCGACGAGCTCTGCGTCACCGAGCTGGCGCAGGTGGTCTGGGCGGTGCAGATGTCGACCGTCGAGTTCCACCCGTGGAACAGCCGCCGCGCCGACACCGAGAGGCCCGACGAGTGGCGCATCGACCTCGACCCGGGCCCGGACTGCGACTACGCCACGGTGCAGCGCGTCGCCCACGTGGTCCACGAGGTGCTCGACGAGCTCGGTGTCGAGGGGTTCCCCAAGACCAGCGGCTCCAAGGGCCTGCACGTCTACGTCCGCATCCGTCCCGACCACGGCTTCAAGGACGTACGCCGCGGGGCGCTGGCCTTCGCCCGCGAGGTCGAGCGCCGCACCGATGAGGTCACCACCACGTGGTGGAAGAAGGACCGCGACCCCTCCCAGGTCTTCGTCGACTACAACCAGAACGCCCGCGACCACACCATCGCCGCGGCGTACTCGGTCCGGGGGCTGCCCGACGCCCGGGTCTCCACCCCGATCCGCTGGGACGAGGTCGACGACGCCGACCCGCGCGACTTCACGATCTTCACCGTGCCGCAGCGCTTCGCCGAGCGGGGAGACCTGCACGAGCGAATCGACGAGAGCGCCTGGGACATCGCGCCGCTGCTGGAGTGGGCCGACCGCGACGAGGCCGAGGGTGCCGAGCCCCCGGCCGAACCCGATGAGCCAGGGACGAGCGGCTGATGCGCGGCACCTGGGACGACGTCAACCGCCGCCTCGCTGGCGCGATCCTCGCCCTCGACCTCGACGACGTGCTGGTCATCGCCGAACGATTCGAGCCACCCCGCAGGACCTTCTTCCGGAAGCAGGCGCCCACCCCGCCGCACCGCTGGGCCTCGGTGACCGCCGCGCGCACCGCGCTGATCGCGGAGGTCGTCGGCTCGACCAGCTTCGGCGGGGAGTGGGACACCGAGCCCGAGATCGAGGCCCTCCTGAGGAAGCAGGGCTGGCAGGAGCCGTGGTCGCCCGACCTGACCGCCTGGATGCGGGAGGCCCCGCTGCAGAAGGCGCCGGTCATCGCGCTGGCGATCGTCCGCGCGCTCGAGGCGCTGGGCTGCGAGGTCGCTGATCTCGAGGTCACCTTGCGCCGCGAGGAGTCCGCGCCCGAGGCGTGAGGAGCACCGTCCCGGGCGGGGGCGGGCTGGGTCGGTGGAGTCCCGCGCGATCTGGGAGGATGACCGCTCGTGGGTATCCAGATCACGCCGAGCATCCTCAACGCCGACTTCGCCGCCCTCGGGGCCGAGGCGGCCCGCATCCCCAGCGCCGACTGGATCCACGTGGACGTGATGGACAACCACTTCGTCCCGAACCTCACGTTCGGCCCGACGATGGTGGAGGCGCTGGCGCGGTCGACCGAGACCCCGCTCGATGCGCACCTGATGATCGCCGACGCCGACCGCCACGCCCCGGCGTACGTCGAAGCAGGCTGTGCATCGGTGACCTTCCACGTCGAGGCGGCGGCCGCGCCGGTGCGCCTGGCCCGCGAGATCCGCGCCGCCGGCGGTCGCGCCTCGATGGCCCTCAAGCCCGCGACCCCCGTCGAGCCCTACGAGGACATGCTCGGCGAGCTGGACATGCTGCTGCTGATGACCGTGGAGCCCGGCTTCGGCGGCCAGAAGTTCCTCGACCTGGTGCTACCCAAGATCCGCCGCGCCCGCGCCCTGATGGACAAGCACGGGGTCGAGACCTGGCTGCAGGTCGACGGGGGAGTCTCCCTGGAGACCATCGAACGCTGCGCCGAGGCCGGCGCCGACACCTTCGTCGCCGGTTCCGCCGTGTTCTCCGCCGACGACCCCGACGCCATGGTCAACGCCCTGCGGGACAAGGCCGCCGCCGCGACCAGCTGAGCCTCGCGGCCGTCGGGCGCGTGCTCACGTGACGGGAGTCACCGGGAACAAACGCCGAGCGCTGTGGTTGACTACCGCAGACGAGTGAACATGCTCGCGTGCTCTGGGGGCGGTGAAATTCCGCACCGGCGGTGATCTGGTGAGAGCCAGCAGCCCGCGACCCGGTCACTGCCAGTGACCGGTGGACCAGGTGTGATTCCTGGGCCGACGGTCAAAGTCCGGATGAGAAGCGCACGCAGCGGCAGGTCACCCGCGCGCCGTCGCGAGACGGCCGCGAGCGCCCGCCGTCCCCCAGGGTCCGCGACCGGACCGAGGACGAGCGATGAGCGACCAGGGCAGCCCCATGTGGACCGCCGCCGAGGAGACCGCCATGCGGCGTGCCCTCGAGCTCGCGGCGACGCCCGGCGTGCCCACCGGCCCCAACCCCCGCGTCGGCTGCGTCCTGCTCGACGACGAGGGCCGCACCGTGGCCGAGGGGTTCCACCGCGGCGCGGGCTCCGCCCACGCCGAGGTCGACGCCCTCACCGCTGCAGGTGACCGCGCCCGCGGCACCACCGCCGTGGTCACCCTCGAGCCCTGCAACCACACCGGCCGCACCGGCCCCTGCGCGCAGGCGCTGATCGCTGCCGGCGTACGCCGGGTGGTGCACGCCCAGCATGACCCCAACCCCGTCGCGGCGGGCGGCGCGGAGACCCTGCGCGCTGCCGGCATCGAGGTCGTGGACGGGCTGCTGGCCGACGACGCCCGCGCCCTCAACCGCGTCTGGACCTTCGCCGTGGAGACCGGCCGTCCCTTCGTGACCTGGAAGTTCGCCACCACGCTGGACGGCCGCAGCGCGGCTGCCGACGGCACCAGCCGCTGGGTCTCCGGCACCGCCGCCCGGCGCGACACCCACCGGCTCCGCGCACTCGCGGACACCATGCTGGTCGGCACGAACACCGTCGAGGTCGACGACCCGCAGCTGACCGTCCGCGACGCCCACGACCGGCCGCTGCCGCACCAGCCGCTGCGCGCGGTCATGGGCCTGCGCGACCTCGCGCCCGACCGGCGCGTGCTCGACGACCAGGCGGAGACGGTGCACCTGCGCACCCGCGACCCGCACGAGGCACTGCAGGCGCTGCGCGAGCGCGACCGCCAGCACGTCTTCCTCGAGGGCGGCCCGACCCTGGCCGCTGCCTTCCTGCGCGAGGACCTCGTCGACGAGGTCGTCGTCTACGTCGCGCCCTTCCTCCTCGGCGCCGGGCAACAGGCCGTCGCCGACCTCGGCATCACCACCATCGCCGACGCCTGGCGCCCCCGGGTCGTCGACCTCACCGTGCTCGAACCGGTCGTCGACGGCGAGGAGCCGAACGTCCGGCTCACCCTCGAGCCCCACCGAGAGGACCACTGACATGTTCACCGGCATCGTCGAGGAGCTCGGCACCGTCGAGTCCGTCGAGGACCAGGGCGACGCGATCCGCCTCACCGTCCGCGCCACCACCGTGCTCGAGGGCACCGGCCTGGGCGACAGCATCGCCGTCAACGGCTGCTGCCTGACCGTCGCCACCCGCACCGACGACACCTGGACCGCCGACGTCATGCAGGAGACGCTCGACAAGACCAGCCTGCACGGCGTCGCCCCGGGCGACACCGTCAACCTCGAGCGGGCCGTCACCGCCGACAAGCGTCTCGGCGGCCACATCGTGCAGGGCCACGTCGACGGCGTCGGCACCGTCCTGGCCCGCACCCCCAGCGAGCACTGGGAGGTCGTGGAGGTCGCGATGCCCGAGGAGATGGGCCGCTACCTCGTCGACAAGGGCTCCATCACCGTCGACGGCGTCAGCCTCACCGTCGTGGAGGCCCGCCCCACCAGCTTCACCGTGAGCCTCATCCCCGAGACCCTCGCGCGCACCACCCTCGGTCACCGGCAGGTCGGCGACCGGGTCAACCTCGAGACCGACGTGATCGCCAAGCACGTCGCCAAGCTCGTCGCGGCCTACCTGCCCACGAGCGAGCACAGCAAGGAGCAGCAGGCATGAGCACCATCGACGGCGCCAAGGACGGCCACGAGGCCGACGCGCCCCACGACAACCCCACCCTGCGGACCATCCGCCTCGACACCGTCGAGCGCGCGCTCGAGGACATCGCGGCCGGCAGGGCCGTGGTCGTGGTCGACGACGAGGACCGCGAGAACGAGGGCGACATCATCTTCGCCGCCTCCAAGGCGACCCCCGAGCTGATGGCCTGGACGATCCGCCACTCCAGCGGCGTCATCTGCGTGCCGATGCCCGGCGAGATGCTCGACCGGCTCGAGATCCCGCTGATGACCCCGCACAACAAGGACGCCTACCGCACGGCGTACACGCTCTCGGTCGACGCCCGCGACGGCGTCTCCACCGGCATCTCCGCCGCCGACCGGGCCCGCACCGCCCGGGTGCTGGCCGACTCCGCGACCGAGCCGTGGGAGATCACCCGCCCCGGCCACGTCTTCCCCCTGCGCTACCGCGAGGGCGGTGTCCTCGTACGCCGCGGGCACACCGAGGCCGCGGTCGACCTGGCCAGGATGGCCGGCCTGACACCGGCCGGCGTGCTCGTCGAGGTCGTCAACGACGACGGCACGATGAAGCGGGGGCCGCAGCTGCGCGAGTTCGCCGACGAGCACGGGCTGGCGATGATCAGCATCGAGGACCTGGTGCGCTACCGCCGTCGCCACGAGAACCTCGTGGAGCGCAGGGCCGTCACCCGGCTGCCCACGCGGGCGGGGGAGTTCACCGCCTTCGGCTACCGCATCACCGTCGACGGCTCCGAGCACATCGCCCTGGTGCACGGCGACCCCGACTCCTTGCGCGACGGCGAGCCGGTGCTGACCCGGGTGCACTCGGAGTGCCTCACCGGCGACGTCTTCGGCAGCCACCGCTGCGACTGCGGCCCGCAGCTCGAGGAGGCCCTCGAGCGGGTCGTGGAGGAGGGCCGCGGCGTCGTCATCTACCTGCGCGGCCACGAGGGCCGCGGCATCGGCCTGCTGGCCAAGCTGCAGGCCTACCAGCTGCAGGACGGCGGCCGCGACACCGTCGACGCCAACCTCGAGCTCGGCCTGCCGGCCGACGCCCGGCACTACGGCACCGCCACGCAGGTCCTGCGCGACCTCGGGGTCGAGCAGGTCCGCCTGATGACCAACAACCCCGACAAGATCAGCAACCTCGAGGACTTCGGGATCACGGTGACCGAGCGGGTGCCGCTCACGCCGCATCCCAACGACCACAACCTCGCCTACCTGCTGACCAAGCGCGACCGGATGGGCCACGTCCTCCCCGGACTGGCCGACCACCACGACCACGTCACCAACGACGAGCTGATCCAGGACGGAGCCTGACATGGCCGGACACGGCGCCCCCACCACCGAGCCGATCGACTGCAGCGACCTGCGCGTCGCCGTCGTCGCGGCGTCGTGGCACACCGAGGTCATGGACGGTCTCCTCGCCGGCACCCGGCGCGCGCTGGAGGCCCACGGCGTCGGCGACCACCACCTGGAGCGGGTGCCGGGCACCTTCGAGCTGCCGGTCGTCGCCTCCGCGCTGGCCGGCAAGGGCTACGACGCGGTCGTCGCCCTCGGTGTGGTCATCCGCGGCGGCACCCCGCACTTCGAGTACGTCTGCTCCGCGGCTACCGACGGCCTGACCCGGGTCGCCCTCGACCACACCGTCGCGGTCGGCTTCGGCGTGCTGACCTGCGACACCGACCAGCAGGCGCTGGATCGGGCCGGCCTCGAGGGGTCCCAGGAGGACAAGGGCTACGAGGCGACGTCCGCCGCCCTGCTCACCGCGCGCTCGATCAAGCGGATCCGCGGCTGAGCCACGACCGACGTGCTCGAGCACGACGTTCTGCAGGGGATCCGGCGCCGTCTCCTGCAGAACGTCGTGCTCCGGCTCACGCTCCGCGTCCCACGAGGCACGCGGATACCGGAGCGCTCGCCGGCACCGCCTAGGCTCTGGGGCGTGAAGACGTTCGACGAGCTCTGGTCCGAGCTCAGCGAGAAGGCGCGTACCCGTCCCGACGGTTCCGGCACCGTCAAGCAGCTCGACGCCGGCGTCCATGCGATCGGCAAGAAGCTGGTCGAGGAGGCCGCCGAGTCCTGGATGGCCGCCGAGCACGAGGGCCGCGAGCGGGCGGCCGAGGAGATCAGCCAACTGCTCTACCACGCCCAGTGCCTGATGCTGGCCAGCGGCATCGAGCTCGACGACGTCTACGCCCACCTCTGAGGTCCCCGATGAGCACTGCTCCCACCACCGACCAGCGGCTGCTCCGCGTCGCCGTGCCCAACAAGGGCGCGCTCTCGGAGTCGGCCACCGAGATGCTGCGCGAGTCCGGCTACCGCCAGCGCAGCGACTCCAAGCAGCTGACCCTCGTCGACGCCGAGAACGGCGTCGAGTTCTTCTACCTCCGCCCCCGTGACATCGCGCTGTACGTCGGTGAGGGCACCCTCGACGTCGGAGTCACCGGCCGCGACCTGCTCGCCGACTCCGGCGCGAAGGCCGAGGAGGCGCTCCAGCTCGGCTTCGGCCGCAGCCGCTTCCACTTCGCCGGGCCGGCGGGCCGGTTCACCGAGGTCGCCGAGCTCGCCGGGATGCGGATCGCCACGTCTTACGTCGGCGTCGTCCGCTCCTTCCTGGAGGAGCGCGGCATCGAGGCGACCGTGGTGCGCCTCGACGGGGCCGTGGAGACCAGCATCCAGCTCGGCGTGGCCGACGCCATCGCCGACGTCGTGGAGACCGGATCGACCCTGCGGCGCGCGGGCCTGGAGGTCTTCGGCGAGGTGATCTTGGAGTCCGAGGCCGTCCTCATCACCCGCAGCGGCGAGGCGCCGGCCGGCCTGGAGGTCTTCCGCCGCCGGCTCGAGGGCGTCCTCGTCGCCCGCAGCTACGTGATGATGGACTACGACATCCCGACCGAGAAGGTGGAGACGGCGGTCCGCCTCACCCCCGGCATCGAGAGCCCGACCGTCGCGCCGCTCCACAAGGACGGCTGGTCGGCCGTGCGGGCGATGGTCCCCAGGGACGGCGCCCAGCGACTGATGGACGAGCTGTACGGCCTCGGTGCCCGCGGCATCCTCCTCACCGACATCCATGCCTGCCGCCTCTGAGCCCACGGCCCAGGTCCCGCCCCTGCCGGTGACCTGGCGCCCGCTCGGCCCCCGGATCGTCGGCGCCGTCCTCGGCGTCGGTCTGCTCGTCGTGTTCGGAGCCGCCTGGCTCTCCTTCGACCAGGAGACCCAGGACAGCTTCACCGGCCTGCAGATCTTCACGGTGCTCGCGGTCGCCGGGCTGGGCTTCGCCTGCCTCAACGCCCTCATGCGCTCGCGGGTGGTGGCCACGCCCGAGGCGCTCGTGGTCGTCAACGGCTACAAACGCCGCGTGCTCGCGTGGGAGCAGGTCGTCGCGGTGCGACTGCCCCCCGGCGCGCCGTGGGTCACCCTCGACCTCGCCGACGGCACCACCTGCTCGGCCATGGGCATCCAGGGGTCCGACGGCTCCCGGTCGGCCACGGCCGCGAGACAGCTGCGCGCGCTGGTCAACCAGCCTCGGGGCTGACCGTCCCGTCCGTCGTGTCGACCCGCAGGTCGGCCCGGTCCCGTGTCCGGTCACGGGCGAGTACCTCGCCCTCGGACGCGGCCCACGCGTCCCAGTGGGGGGCGAAGTCGTCCCCGTCGCGCGCCAGGGCCCGCTCGCGACGCAGTGCCAGCGGCGCCTCCAGCCACACCAGCAGCGTGCTCAGCGCGTCGTACGCCGGGTGGCCGGACCCCACCCCCTCGAGCACCAGCAGCGGCACGGGCGGCACCTGCACGGTGCGGCGGTAGCGACCCAGCCGCCAGTCGTAGACGCGGTACCGACCGGGTCGCTCCTCGGCCAACGGCGGGAGCAACGTCGCCAGCTGGGTGTGGACCTCGGGCAGGCCGCCCCACCCGTCGTACATCGCGTCCATGTGCAGGACCCGGCACCCGACCCTGCGTCGCAGCGCCAGTCGCGAGACCTCCCGCGCCAGCGTGGTCTTCCCCGAGCCCGAGGGACCGTCCAACCGCAGCAGCCGCCCCGGACCCAGCGTGGCCGGGCGCCGCAGGACCTCCTCGAGGACCCGCTCGGAGCCGGCAGGGGAGTGTGACGTCAGGAGATGCCCCGGCGACGCAGCAGGGCCTCGATGTCGGCCAGGTCGTCGTCGATCGCCGGCTCGCCCTTCGCGCGACGCTCCGCGGGGCCGACCTCCTGCGCACCGTTCCCGGCCCCCGGGCCGAGGCGTGCGGTCGTGCCGAGCTGGCGCGAGGTGAGGAAGCCGCTGACCACGAGCAGCACGGCGCCGAGCCCGCCGAGCACCACGCCGACCCAGACGAGTGGGGAGAACACCAGGCCGAGCGCCCAGTCGCCGACGGCGTCGACGATCCTCGTGAACATCCGCAGGGTGTCGGTCAGCCAGGCGGCCGGCACCAGCAGCGTCAGGCCCGCGCCCCGCAGGCCGGCGGCCAGCCCGCGACGGCGGTAGGCGCGCCAGGTGTAGAGGCCCCCCACGATCGTGAGGGCCAGGGCGAGGGCGGTCCAGGCGGCGTCGTCCACTCCTCAACCCTGCCACAGGAACGGCTGCGGCGGACGGCTGCGAGGATGTGGGGGTGAGCGCACCCGACAACGCCCGCCGCCTGCTGGGCAGCGAGTTCCCCGACGACCAGGGGGACGACGACCCGAGGCTGCGCTCCGCGCTCACGGCGTACGCCGCCGCGAGCGACCCCCAGGAGCGCCGCTCGTTGCTGCCCGCCTGCCTCGAGGCGCTCCAGGGTGCCCGGCTGCTGGTGCCGGTCGTGGCGGTCCTCGGCGAGGTGGAGGTCGGCGAGGACGGGCTGGCCCGCGACAAGTCCAGCGACATGGCGGCGGTCCTGCTCACCGGGCGCGACGGTCGCACCGCACTGCTGTCCTTCACCCACACCGCCTCCATGCAGGCGTGGGACCCCGAGGCTCGCCCGGTCCCGGTGCGCGCGCAGCTGGCCGCCCAGGCGGCGATGCAGGAGGGCGCGGCCGCGCTGCTCGTCGACGTGGCCGGTCCGGCCCGGCTGGTCGTCGAGGGCGTCGACCTCGAGGGACTGGCACGCGGGTGGCGTCTCGCCCGGGTGGGTGACCAGGTGGCCTGGGTGCGCGACGGAGGCCAGGGGGCACCCGGATAGGTGCTCGCATCGGGGCGCGGGAGGCGGCACAGTTGCGGACACGAGGTGTCCGTGACGGTGCGTGACACCGTGACCCAGGAGCCCTCCTTCGTGAGCACCGCCGTCCCCCGGCAGTCCGAGACCGAGCACGAGCACCTCGTCGAGAGACGGGCGGCCGACCTGCGCTGGCGCTCCGGTGTGCGCGAGCTGCTGGTCGTGGCGATGCTCTACGCCGGCTACTCCGTGGGCCGGCTGCTCGCCGACGACGACCTCGCCGCGGCGAGCGACCGGGCAGCCGAGATCCTCCGTGTCGAGCACCTGGTGGGGCTCGACCTGGAGTGGGCCTGGTCCACCTGGCTGGCCTCCCACCACGTCCTGGCCGTCGCCGCCTCCTACTGGTACTCGGTCGGCCACTACACCGTCACGCCCGCGGTGCTGCTGTGGCTGTGGTGGGCCCGGTCGGCGGCGTACGCCAAGGAGCGCTGGACGTTGGTGCTCGCCTCGGTGATCGGACTGGTGGTCTACGTCGCGGTTCCCGTGGCACCGCCGCGGCTGATGGGGTACGTCGACGTGCTGGCCACCACCGCGACGGCCGGCTGGTGGACCGAGCACGCGTCCGCGCCCGCCGGCCTGGGCCACCTCACCAACGAGCTGGCGGCCATGCCGTCCCTCCACGTGGGCTGGGCGGTGTGGGCCGGGCTGGTGGTGTGGCGACTCGCTCACCGGCCCGTGGTCCGCCTGCTGGCGGTGGCCCACCCCGTGGTCACGTCCGTGGTGGTGGTGGCGACCGCCAACCACTGGCTGCTGGACGTGGTGGCGGGTGCGATGCTGGTGCTGGTCGTCGACGTGGCCGTGTCGGCCTGGCACGACCGACGCGTCCGGAGCGTCGGGCGCCCCGACGCCGCCACGTCCACGATTGGTGGCAGCGGGGAACACCGGGGTAGTCTTCGGTGTTGACCGATCAGTTCCGCCTGCCCCGGGCTCGCCCGAGGTGGACGGGAGTGATCTCCAAGCGGGGACCAGCACGATCCGTCTCCCACCCGCACCGACCGCCGTCCGCGAGGACACCAGGTCGTCGGGTCCGGTCCGCGAGAGCCACGCGCCCTCGCTGATGCACCCCCCGGGTGACGGGGAGGGGTGTCCTGACTGGGTTCCGCTTGTCATCGAGCCCCAGGAGGACACATCAGCACCGAGCTGCGAATCAACGACCGGATCCGGGTTTCCGAGGTCCGCCTCGTTGGCCCCAACGGAGAGACCGTCGGCATCGTGCCGACGGCCGACGCGCTGCGCCTGGCGCAGGAGGCCGACCTCGACCTGGTCGAGGTCGCCCCGACCGCGCGCCCCCCGGTCTGCAAGCTCATGGACTACGGGAAGTTCAAGTACGAGAACGCCCAGAAGGCCCGCGAGGCGCGCCGGAACCAGACCAACGTCATCATCAAGGAGATGAAGCTCCGGCCGAAGATCGACGCCCACGACTACGAGACCAAGAAGGGTCACGTCGTGCGCTTCCTCAAGGCCGGCGACAAGGTCAAGATCACGATCATGTTCCGCGGACGCGAGCAGCACCGCCCCGAGCTGGGCTTCCGGCTGCTCCAGCGGCTCGCCGAGGACGTCACCGACCTCGGCTTCGTGGAGTCGGCCCCCAAGCAGGACGGCCGCAACATGATCATGGTCCTCGGTCCGCACAAGAAGAAGGCCGAGGCCAAGGCCGAGGTGAAGGCCGCCAAGTCGGCCGCCGCCGCGGAGAAGGCCGCCACCGACGCGGAAGAGAAGGCCGAGCGCACCGCCGCGAACGCCACCCGCAGCACCGAGGCCAAGCCGCGCGGTCGCTCCGAGAACCTCGACCCCGAGATCGACGCCTGACCCACCGGTCAGGCAGGACAACGAAAGGCACCACCATGCCCAAGAACAAGTCGCACTCCGGTGCCGGCAAGCGCTTCAAGGTCACCGGCTCCGGCAAGATCCTTCGTGAGAAGGCCGGCAAGCGCCACAACCTGGAGAAGAAGCCCTCCAAGGTCACCCGCCGCATGACCGGCACCGTCGAGCTGGCCAAGGCCGACGTCCCGCGCGCCAAGAAGCTGCTGGGTCGCTGACCCACCCCTGAACCTCACGAGCACCAAGGAGTACTGACATGGCACGCGTCAAGCGCGCAGTGAACGCCCAGAAGAAGCGTCGGACCACCCTCGAGCGCGCCAGCGGCTACCGCGGCCAGCGCTCGCGCCTGTACCGCAAGGCCAAGGAGCAGGTCACCCACTCGCTGGTCTACAACTACAACGACCGGCGCAAGAACAAGGGCAACTTCCGTCGCCTGTGGATCCAGCGCATCAACGCCGCCGCGCGTGCGCAGGGCATGACCTACAACCGCTTCATCCAGGGCCTGAACCTGGCCGGCGTCGAGGTCGACCGCAAGATCCTGGCCGACCTGGCCGTCAACGACATCGCCGCGTTCAACGCGCTCGTCGAGACCGCCAAGGCCGCCCTGCCCGAGGACGTCAACGCGCCCAAGGTCTCGGCCTGAGCATCACCCCGCTGGCCGCGAGCAACCCTCGCGTCAAGCAGCTGCGTCGGTTGAGCCGCCGTTCCGAGCGATCGGAGCGGCGGCTCTTCCTCGCCGACGGCCCGAAGGCGGTCGAGGGGGCCCTCGCGGCCGGCTGCGTCGAGGAGGTGCTCTGCCGCCCCGACGCGGTCGGGCTGGTGCCCGACCTGCCCGCCGACGTACGCCGCACCCTCGTCGACGAGCGCGCCCTGGCCGCGCTCAGCGACTCGGTCAGCCCCGCGGGTGTCGTGGCTGTGTGCCGCTTCGTCGACGTGCCGCTCGACCGAGCCGTCACCGAGCACTCACGCCTCGTCGCGATCTGCGCCGACGTCCGTGACCCCGGCAACGCCGGCACCGTCGTGCGCTGCGCCGACGCCGCCGGCGCCGACTCGGTCGTGCTGGCCGGCAGCTCGGTCGACCTCTACAACCCCAAGACGCTGCGCGCCAGCGTCGGCAGCGCCTTCCACCTGCCCGTCGCGGTCGAGCCCGACCCGTACGCCGCCGTGCGCGCCGCCCAGGCCGCCGGCCTGGTCGTCCTGGCCGCCGACGGGGACGGCGACGTCGACCTGTTCGAGGCCGACGACCTCCTGGCCCGGCCCACCGTCTGGCTGTTCGGCAACGAGGCGTGGGGCCTGCCCGACGACCTCGCGGCCGCCGCCGACCACCGCGTCGCGATCCCGATCCACGGGAGGGCGGAGTCGCTCAACCTCTCCACCGCCGCGGCGCTCTGCCTCTACGCATCCGCCCGCGTCCAGCGCTGACCGCACGCCGAGCCGTCACCCACGCACGGCCGAGAGGTCGCTCGCGCCGCGGCTAGGGTGACGTCCGTGGACGCGAGTGCGCAGCAGGTGGTCGACGCCCTGCCGGACGGGGTGCTGCTCGCCGGCCCCGACCAGCGCGTGCAGATGGTGTCCTCCGTGGCGGCCCGGATGCTCGGCATCGACGCGACCGCGGCGGTGGGGCAGCCTCTGGCCGAGGTGCTGGCGCTGCGCGACACCGAGGGGTGCCGGTGGTACGACACCCACCGGCCGTACGACGGCCTGGTCACCCGCACCGGGGTGCCCGAGCAGTCCTGGACCCTGCCCGACGGCAGCGAGGTGCTCGTGGCCGCGCGCATCCACCGCCCCGCGACCCACCGACCGGTCGACCGGGTCGCGATCAGCATCCGCTCCGGCCGTGGACGTGCCCGTCTGGATCGAGAGCGTTCCGACCTCGTCGCGACCGTCGCCCACGAGCTGCGCTCACCCCTGACGGGGGTCAAGGGCTTCGTGCAGGCGATGCTCAACCGTTGGGACCGGCTCAGTGATGAGCAGAAGAAGCTGATGCTCACCACCGTCCACTCCGACTCCGACCGCCTCAGCCGGCTCATCGCCGAGCTGCTCGACGTCGCCCGCATCGACACCGGCCGCCTCCAGCTCCACCCGCGGCCGACCGACGTGGCGGTGCTCGCCGCGCGTGTCGTCGAGTCCGTGGGGGCGGCCACCTCGCGGACCGTCGAGCTGGTGGCCGACGACGAGCTGCCGCGGGTCTTCGCCGACCCCGACAAGCTCACCCAGGTGCTGACCAACCTCGTCGAGAACGCCGTGCGTCATGGCGACGGCCACGTCCGCGTGGCCCTGGAGCACGAGCAGGGCCGGGCCGGCAGGTCGGCGTACGTCGTCGTGACGGTCGACGACCAGGGCGAGGGCATCGCCGAGGCGCTGCGCCGGCAGGTGTTCACCAAGTTCTGGAAGCACGGCGCCCGCGGCGGCTCCGGGCTGGGGCTGTACATCGTCGGCGGACTGACCCGCGCCCACGGCGGTGAGGTCGTCATCGACGACGCTCCGGGTGGCGGCGCACGGGTCGTCGTCCGTTGGCCGGTCGAGGACCAGCGCGTATCCGGTTCGCGCCCGGCCGGTGGCCCTTCCTAGACTGACCGCGCCCCCGGCCCGTCCGGGGGCTCTGGACGCCCACCCGAGGAAGGCGCTGCATGTCGGGCCCGAACACCGAGTACGACCCCGTCGAGGTCACCCCGCTCCAGGCCGAGCACGTGGCCGAGGCGCGCGACGCGGCGATCGCCGCGATCGAGGCCGCCGCCGACCTCGAGGCCCTCAAGCAGGTGCGCATCGAGCACGCGGGGGACCGCTCGCCGCTGGCCCTGGCCAACCGCGAGATCGGTGCGCTGCCGCCACAGGCCCGCAAGGAGGCGGGCCAGCGCGTCGGCCAGGCCCGCGGTGCGGTCAACCAGGCCATCGCCGCCCGTCAGGCGGTGCTCGAGGCCGAGCACGAGGAGCGGATGCTGGTCGAGGAGACCGTCGACGTCACGCTCCCGACCGACCGTCGCCGCCGCGGCGGCCGGCACCCGATCACCCTGCAGTCCGAGCTGATCGCCGACATCTTCGTGGCCATGGGCTGGGAGATCGCCGAGGGCCCGGTCGTCGAGGCGGAGTGGCTCAACTTCGACGCCCTCAACCTCGGCCCGGACCACCCGGCCCGCACCATGCAGGACACCTTCTGGACCGAGCCGGCCGACCGGCACGTCGTGCTGCGCACCCAGACCTCTCCGGTCCAGGCACGCACGATGCTCACCCGCACGCCCCCCATCTACGTCGCCTGCCCGGGCCGGGTCTTCCGCACGGATGAGTACGACGCCACCCACAGCCCGATGTTCCACCAGGTCGAGGGCCTCGTCGTCGACGAGGGCATCACCATGGCCCACCTCAAGGGCTCGCTGGACCACCTGGCCGCCCAGCTGTTCGGCGAGGGCATCGACACCCGGTTCCGGCCGTCGTACTTCCCCTTCACCGAGCCCTCGGCCGAGGTCGACGTGCGTTGCTTCGTCTGTCGCGGCGTGGACGCGGACTCCTGTCGCACCTGCCGTGGTGAGGGCTGGATCGAGTGGGGCGGCTGCGGGGTGGTGAACCCGCGCGTGCTGGTCGCCTGCGGCGTGGACCCGGAGCGCTACTCCGGCTTCGCGTTCGGCATGGGCATCGACCGCAGCTTCATGTTCCGCCACAACCTCGAGGACCTGCGCCCCCTCTTCGAGGGCGACGTCCGCTTCAGCGCCGCGTTCGGCACCGAGATCTGAGTCGGGAAGAGACACGATGAAGGCCCCCAAGTCCTGGATCCTCGAGTACGTCGACGTGCCCGACGGCACGACCACCGACGAGCTCACCGCGCGGCTCACCCTCACCGGCCTCAAGCTCGAGGCCATCGAGTCGGCCGGCGCCGACATCTCCGGCCCGCTGGTGGTGGGCCGGGTGCTCACCATGGAGCCCGAGCCGCAGAAGAACGGCAAGACCATCAACTGGTGCACCGTCGACGTCGGTGACGCCAACGGCACCGGCGAGCCCCAGGGGATCGTCTGCGGCGCCCACAACTTCGAGCCGGGCGACCTGGTCGTCACGGTGCTGCCCGGGGGAGTCCTGCCCGGCGGCTTCGAGATCAGCGCCCGCAAGACCTACGGCCACGTCTCGGCCGGGATGATCTGCTCGGCGCGCGAGCTCAACCTCGGCGAGGACCACGACGGCATCATCGTGCTGCCCGAGGGCGCCGGCGAGCCGGGACAGGACGTCCGCGGCATCCTCGGTCTCGACGAGGAGGTCATCGAGTTCGAGGTCAACCCCGACCGCGCCTACGCGCTGTCGCTGCGCGGCATCGCCCGCGAGGTGGCCGTCTCCGTCGCCGGTGCGTCCGGTTTCGCGGACCCGGCGTTGCGTGACACCCCGGCCGCAGACGACGCCGGCTACCCGGTGCGCATCGAGGACCCCGCCGGCTGCCCCGTCTTCGTGGCCCGCACCGTCTCCGGCTTCGACCCCTCCGCCCCGACGCCGGACTTCATCGCCCAGCGGCTCACGGCCGCCGGCATGCGCCCGATCTCGCTGGCCGTCGACGTCACCAACTACGTCATGCTCGAGACCGGTCGCCCGATCCACGGCTACGACGCCGACAAGCTCCAGGGCCCGATCGTCGTGCGTCGCGCCACCGAGGGGGAGCAGCTGACCACGCTCGACGGCACCCGCCGCACCATGAGCGCCGAGGACCTCGTCGTCACCGACGACTCCGGCCCGATCGGCCTCGGCGGCGTCATGGGCGGGGAGTCCACCGAGATCTCCGAGACCACCACCCGGGTGCTCGTCGAGTCGGCCCACTGGGACGCCGTGTCGATGTTCCGCACCGGTCGTCGGCACAAGATCACCTCCGAGGCCGGCAAGCGCAACGAGCGCGGCGTCGACCCCACCATCTGCGAGGCCGCGGCCGACCGCGTGGTCGAGCTGCTGACGACGTACGGCGGAGCCACCGCCGAGCCCGGGGTGACCGTGGTGGGCACCCCGCCCGCCCAGCCGACCGTCACGATGGCCACCGACCTGCCCGCGCGGGTCTCGGGCCTGCCGATCGACACCGACACCGTGGTCGGCCACCTCGAGGCGGTCGGCTGCGAGGTCACGGCCGACGGCGCCACGCTCACCGCGACCCCGCCCCCGTGGCGTCCCGACATCACCGACCCCCACGACCTGGTCGAGGAGGTCGTCCGGCTGGTCGGCTACGACACCATCCCGTCGGTCCTGCCCGCCGCCCCCGGTGGCCGCGGGCTGACCCGGCCCCAGCAGCTGCGCCGGCGCATCGGCCGCACCCTGGCCGGTGCGGGCTGGGTCGAGGTCGTGGACTTCCCGTTCGTGGGGGAGACCGACCTGGACGCGCTGGGCCTGGACGCCGACGACCCGCGGCGCACGGTGCTGCGGCTGTCCAACCCGCTCAGCCACGAGGCGCCGGCGATGACCACGACGCTGCTGCCCGCGTTGCTGCGCACCGCCGGCCGCAACGTCGGTCTCGGCGCCAGCTCGGTCGCGGTCTTCGAGACCGCCATGGTGACGCTGCCCCGGGCGACCGAGGGCGCGCCGATCCTGCCCGTCGACCGCCGGCCCACCGACGCCGAGCTCGACTCGCTGCTCAAGGCCCTGCCGGAGCAGCCGCTGCACCTCGGGCTCGTGGCCGCCGGCGAGGCCGACCCCGCCGGCTGGTGGGGGGAGGGACGCCCGGTGGCCTGGTCGGACGCGGTCGAGGCCGTGCGCCAGGTCGCCGACGCCCTCGGTCTGGAGCTGACCACCCGACCGGCGGCGCTCGCTCCGTGGCACCCCGGCCGCTGCGCCGAGCTGCTGCTCGGCGGCACCCCCGGCGGCCCCGCCGGTGAGCTGCCCCCGCGGGTCTGCACGACCTTCGGGCTCCCGGCCCGCTCCGTGGCCGCCGAAGTCGACCTCGACGTGCTCATCGAGCACGCCGTGCACCTGCGCCGGGCGCCGACCTTCTCGACGTTCCCGGCTGCGAAGGAGGACGTCGCGCTGGTCGTCGACGAGTCCGTCGCCGCGGCGGACGTGGAGGCGGCGCTGCGCGAGGGCGCCGGCGAGCTGCTGGAGTCGATCCGGCTCTTCGACGTCTACCGCTCCGAGCAGCTGGGGGACGGGCGCAAGTCGTTGGCCTTCGCACTCCGCTTCCGGGCGCCGGACCGCACCCTCACCGACGAGGACACCACCTCGGCGCGGGAAGCAGCGGTGGCCCTGGCGGCCGAGCGCACCGGCGCCAGCCAGCGCGCCTGAGCCCGGCCGGCTCGACGGTCCTCAGGTCAGCGGCTCGCCGACGGCTCCGCGGAACGCGCGGTAGGCCTCGGGGGAGCCACTGACCTCGATGTCGCTGTCGTCGCGTCGGTTCCACAGCCACGCGTCGACGTGGGCGGCGGTGCCCGACACGGTCGCGTCCGCAGGAAGGTCGTCCTCGGCGCGCACGAGGTGCGCCACGTCCAGGGCGGACCCGCTGTCGGGGTCGGTGCCGACGAAGCGGCCGGTCCGGACGACGAGCCGGTGGCCGGTGTCGGTCAGCTCGAGGGCCGTGACGTGCCCGTCGGGCGTGAACTCGCCCCAGGCCGGTGGCTCGCCGCCGTACATCACCTCGACGAGCTCGGCGACGCCGTCGGCAGCGAGGTCGGCCGGCAGGGGAGTGACCTCGCCGCCGGCTCCGGTCGCGCACAGCTCGGCGTCGAGGCGGTGGATCAGCGCCTCGTGCGCCTGGCGGCGCTGCGTGAACCCGACGGTCTGCTCGTCGGCCCACGACCAGGCCCGTTCTCCGGGCCCCGCGGACGACAGCAGCGAGCACAGGCGCTCGGAGACCTCGTCGAAGAGCACCATCAGGGCCTCCCGCGAGCCCGGTCGCTCAGGGTGCTGCTCGGGCGGGCCAGCTGGTCGTCCCGCGACCACCTCGCCCCAGAACCACTGCACCTCGGTGAGATGCCACAGCAGGTCGTCGGCGTCCCAGTCCGGGCACGACGGCACGCGTGCCGCCGGCGGGGTGAGTGCCAGCACCTCACGGAACCTGATTGACTCGCGGCGCAGGTGGGCACAGTAGGAATCGGCGTCGAGTCGGGTCACAGGTGCTGAACCTAGGACGGGGCACCGACCCCGACACCCTCTTTTCCCGTCATCTCCGACCCGGATTCACATACCCATGCATGACTTTGTATAGTCATGCACATGACACGGACACGCGTCGCCGTCGCCGGAGCCAGTGGGTACGCCGGAGGTGAGCTGCTGCGCCACCTCCTCGCCCACCCCGACGTGGAGATCGGGGCCCTGACCGGGGCCTCCAACGCCGGGCAGCCGCTCGGAGGACTCCAGCCGCACCTCGTGCCCCTGGCCGACCGGGTGCTGGAGGAGACCACCGTCGAGGTGCTCGCCGGGCACGACGTCGTGTTCCTCGCGCTTCCGCACGGCCAGTCCGGCCCGATCGCCGCCCAGCTCGGCGAGGACACCGTCGTCATCGACTGCGGGGCCGACTTCCGGCTGCAGGACGCCTCGGCCTGGGAGGCCTTCTACGGCGGCGAGCACGCCGGCACCTGGCCCTACGGCATGCCCGAGCTGCCCGGCCAGCGCGAGCGTCTGCGTGGGGCGACGCGGGTCGCCGTCCCCGGCTGCTACCCGACCGTCTCCACGCTGACCCTGGCACCCGCCGTCGCCGCAGGCCTGGTCGAGCCCGAGGTGGTCGTGGTCGCCGCCAGCGGCACCTCCGGCGCCGGCAAGGCCGCCAAGCCGCACCTGCTGGGCAGCGAGATCATGGGCAACGCCTCGGCGTACGGCGTCGGCGGCACGCACCGGCACACCCCCGAGATCACCCAGAACCTCTCCGGCCTGGTCGAGGGCACCGTCGCGGTCTCCTTCACCCCGCTGCTGGTGCCGATGTCGCGCGGCATCCTGGCCACCTGCTCGGCGCCGCTGGCCCGCGACGTCAGCGCCGAGGAGGCCCACGAGACCTACGCGAAGGCGTACGCCGACGAGCCGTTCGTCCACGTGCTGCCCGCCGGTCAGTGGCCGCAGACCCAGTCCGTGACCGGCTCCAACGCCGTCCACGTGCAGGTGACCGTCGACGAGTCCGCGCGACGACTCGTCGCCGTCGGCGCCGTCGACAACCTCGCCAAGGGCACCGCAGGCGCCGCCGTGCAGTGCATGAACCTCGCGCTCGGCCTCGACGAGGGCACGGGCCTGACCACGATCGGACTCGCCCCGTGAGCATCACCGCCCCCGCAGGCTTCACCGCCGCCGGCGTCGCCGCCGGCCTCAAGTCCACCGGCGCCAAGGACGTCGCCCTGGTCGTCAACCAGGGCCCGACCTTCGACTCCGCGACCGTCTTCACGGCCAACCGCTGCCAGGCCAACCCGATCCTGTGGAGCAAGGAGGTCGTCAAGGACGGCACCGTCCGCGCGGTCGTCATCAACTCCGGCGGCGCCAACTGCTACACCGGCGCCGAGGGCTTCCAGACCACCCACGCCACGGCGGAGCGCGTCGCCGAGCACCTCGGCATCGGCGCGATCGACGTGGTCGTCTGCTCCACCGGCCTGATCGGCATGCTCAACGACCGTGAGGACCTGCTCGCCGGCGTCGACGCGGCGGCACAGGCCCTCTCCGCCGACGGCGGCACGGACGCGGCCGAGGCGATCATGACCACCGACTCGGTCAGCAAGCAGGTCGTGGTGGAGGGTGCCGGGTGGAGCATCGGCGGGATGGCCAAGGGGGCCGGCATGCTCGCTCCCCAGTTGGCCACCATGCTGGTGGTGCTCACCACCGACGCCGTCGTCCCGGCGGCCGACCTCGACACCGCACTGCGCGCCGCGACCAGGGTCTCCTTCGACCGGCTCGACTCCGATGGCTGCATGTCGACCAACGACACGGTGAGCCTCCTGGCCTCGGGCGCCAGCGGCATCACCCCCAGCCTCGAGGACTTCACCGCGGCGCTCACCCAGGCCTGCACCGACCTGGCGATGCAGCTGCTCAAGGACGCCGAGGGCGCCGACCACGAGATCGCGATCACCACCCTCAACGCCGCCACCGAGGACGAGGCCGTCGAGGTCTCGCGCAGCGTCGCCCGCAGCAACCTGTTCAAGGCCGCAGTGTTCGGCAACGACCCCAACTGGGGCCGCGTGCTCGCCTCGATCGGCACCACGGACGCGACCTTCGACCCCGCCGACCTCGACGTCGCGATCAACGGCATCTGGGTCTGCAAGCAGTCCACCCCGCACGCCGACCCCACGACGGTCGACCTGAAGCCGCGCGAGGTGAGCGTGACGATCGACCTCAAGTCCGGGTCCGAGCGGGCCACCGTCTGGACCAACGACCTCACCCACGCCTACGTCCACGAGAACAGCGCCTACTCCTCATGAGCAATCCCGCCACTGACCCCCAGAACATGCACTTCAGCGAGGTGCAGCCCGCCGATCCCGACAAGGCGACGGTGCTGGCCGGAGCCCTCCCGTGGCTCAAGCGCTACCACGGCAAGGTCGTGGTGGTGAAGTACGGCGGCAACGCGATGACCGACGACGACCTCAAGCGCGCCTTCGCCGAGGACATCGCCTTCCTCCGCTTCGCCGGCTTCAAGCCCGTGGTCGTCCACGGTGGCGGCCCGCAGATCTCCAAGATGCTCGGCAAGCTCGACATCGAGTCGGAGTTCCGCGGCGGCCTGCGGGTGACCACGCCCGAGGCGATGGACGTCGTGCGCATGGTGCTCGTGGGCCAGGTCCAGCGCGAGCTGGTCGGCCTCATCAACAGCCACGGCCCGCTCGCGGTCGGCATGTCCGGCGAGGACGCCGGCCTGTTCACTGCCGAGCCGACCAACACCATCGTCGACGGGGAGGAGGTCGACCTCGGTCTCGTCGGCGAGGTCGCCAAGGTCCGCCCCGAGGCGGTGCGCGACATCATCGAGGCCGGCCGCATCCCTGTCGTCTCGAGCGTCGCGCCCGACGTCCACGGCGCGGTCCACAACGTCAACGCCGACACCGCTGCCGCCGCGCTCGCGGTGGCCCTGGGCGCCGAGAAGCTGCTGGTCCTCACCGACGTCGAGGGCCTCTACCGCGACTGGCCCGACAGTGACGACGTGATCTACGAGATCAGCCCCGAGACGCTGGGGGAGATGCTCCCGACGCTGGCCAGCGGGATGGTCCCCAAGATGGAGGCCTGCCGCAAGGCCGTCGCCGAGGGCGTCCCGCGTGCCACCGTCGTCGACGGTCGCGAGCCGCACGCCGTGCTGCTGGAGCTGTTCACCGACGAGGGCGTCGGCACCCAGGTGCTGCCCGGCGTCGACACCAAGGTCCGCAAGGCCCGGCAGAAGGCGGTGAAGAAGTGAGCGACTCCCTGAAGGCCCGCTACCCCGAGGCCCTGATGAACACCTTCGGCCCGCCCAAGCTCGCGCTGGTGCGCGGCGAGGGCACCCACGTGTGGGACGAGGACGGCAAGGAGTACGTCGACCTCCTGGCCGGCATCGCCGTCAACTCCCTCGGACACGGCCACCCGGCCCTGGTCGGTGCGGTGACCGAGCAGCTGCAGACCCTCGGTCACGTCTCCAACTTCTTCACCACCGGCCCGCAGGTCGAGCTGGCCGAGCGCCTGCTGGCCCTGCTCGGTGACGCCGCCGCTCAGCAGGGCGGCAAGGTCTTCTTCGCCAACTCCGGCGCGGAGGCCAACGAGGGTGCCTTCAAGCTCACCCGTCGCACCGGTCGCACCCACGTGGTCGTGGCCGAGGGCGGGTTCCACGGGCGCACCATGGGCGCGCTCGCACTGACGTCGAAGGCTGCCTACCGCGAGCCCTTCGAGCCGCTCCCCGGCGACGTCACCTTCGTCCCCTACGGTGACGCCGACGCGCTCGCCGCCGCCGTGACCGATGAGACGGCGGCCATCTGCCTGGAGCCCATCCAGGGCGAGGCGGGTGTCGTGGTGCCGCCGGAGGGCTACCTCGCGGCCGCCCGACGCACCGCCGACGAGCACGGTGCGCTGCTGTGGTTCGACGAGGTGCAGAGCGGCGTCGGCCGCACCGGCGACTGGCTGGCGCACCTGCGGCACGGCGTCGCTCCCGACGTCGTCACCCTCGCCAAGGGCCTGGGCGGCGGGTTCCCGATCGGGGCCGTCATCGGGGTCGGTCGGGCCGCCGACCTGCTGCAGCCGGGCAACCACGGCACGACCTTCGGTGGCAACCCCGTCGCGTGCGCTGCCGCCCTCGCGGTGCTGGACACCATCGAGGCCGAGGGACTGCTCGAGCACGTGACCGTCCTGGGTCAGAAGATCCGCGACGGCCTGGCCGCCGACCCCCGGGTCACCGAGGTGCGCGGCGAGGGGCTGCTGATCGGTCTCGACCTGGCTTCCGAGTCCGCGGCTGCGGTCGTGCAGGCTGCGCAGGACGCCGGCTTCATCATCAACATGACGACGCCGCAGCGCATCCGCCTCGCCCCGCCTCTGGTGCTCACCGACGACGACGCCGCAGCATTCCTCCAGGCGTGGCCCGGCATCCTCGACGCCGCGGAGGTGTGAGGTGCCCGTGCCCGTGCTGCGCCACTTCCTGCGCGACGACGACCTGAGCCCGGCCGAGCAGGCCGAGGTGCTCGACCTCGCCGCCGCCATGAAGCGTGCGCCCTACGACGCCAAGCCCCTGGCCGGGCCGCAGTCGGTCGCGATGATCTTCGACAAGCCGACCCTGCGCACCCAGGTCTCCTTCGGTGCCGGCATCGCCGAGCTCGGCGGCAACCCGATGCTCGTCGAGGGCAAGCTCGCCGGCATCGGGGTGCGTGAGTCGGTCGAGGACGTCGCCCGCGTCCTCGGTCGGCAGGTCTCGGTGGTCGTGTGGCGCACGTTCCACCAGTCCGACCTCGACGCCATGGCCGCCAACGCCGGCGTCCCGGTCGTCAACGCGTTGACCGACGACTTCCACCCCTGCCAGCTGATCGCCGACCTGCTCACCGTGCGCGAGCACAAGGGCGACCTGGCCGGGTTGACCGTCGCCTTCGTCGGTGACGGGGCCTGCAACATGGGCAACTCCTGGCTGCTGGCCGGCGCCACCGCCGGCATGCACGTCCGCGTCAGCGCCCCCGAGGGCTTCATGCCCTCGCCGGCGATGTTCGACAGGGCCAACGAGATCGCTACGGAGACCGGCGGCTCGGCCGTCGCCGAGCCCGACCCCAAGACCGCGGTCGACGGCGCGGACGTCATCGTGACCGACACCTGGATCTCGATGGGCAAGGAGAGCGAGGAGGCCGCCCGTGCCGCCGCCTTCGCCGCCTACTCCGTCGACGCCGACCTGCTGGCCTGTGCCGGACCGGACGCGATCGTGCTGCACTGCCTGCCGGCGTACCGCGGCAAGGAGATCAGCGCCGAGGTCCTCGAAGGCCCGCAGAGCGCGGTGTGGGACGAGGCGGAGAACCGCCGCCACGCCCAGAAGGCCGTGCTGGCCTGGCTGCTGCGCACCAAGGAGGGGGCGTTGCTGCGATGACCGAGTACGCGCTGCGCCCCACGACCAAGAACGCCCGCCACCAGTTGATCGTCGAGCTGGTGGGCTCCCACGAGATCCACTCCCAGGGTGAGCTCGCGGTCCTGCTGGCCGAGAACGGCCTGCGGGTCACCCAGGCGACGTTGTCCCGTGACCTCGTCGAGCTCGAGGCGGTCAAGGTCCGCGGCGCCGACGGCGCGCTGGTCTACGCCGTGCCCGCCGAGGGCGGGGACCGCACGCCGCTCGCCCCGGCCGACACCGCGACCGGCCGTGCCCGGCTCGCCCGCCTGTGCGCCGAGCTGCTGGTCAGTGCGGAGGCGTCGGGCAACCTCGTGGTGCTGCGCACCCCGCCCGGCGCCGCCCAGTTCCTGGCCTCGGCCTTCGACAAGGCAGAGTTCAACGACATCCTCGGCACCATCGCCGGCGACGACACCATCCTGGTCATCGGCCGTGACCCGATGGGTGGCGACGACCTGGCCCGCCGGTTCCTCGGCATGGCCGACCACCCGACGTACGACGCACCACCCCAGCCCCAGACCCAGAACCTGAAGGAGCACCCGTGAGCAAGGTCCTGACCACGCTGCCGAAGGGGGAGCGCGTCGGTATCGCGTTCTCCGGAGGTCTCGACACCTCCGTCGCCGTGGCCTGGATGCGCGACAAGGGCGCCATCCCGTGCACGTACACCGCCGACATCGGGCAGTACGACGAGCCCGACATCTCCGGCGTCCCCGACCGTGCCTTCCAGTACGGCGCCGAGATCGCCCGCGCGGTGGACTGCCGCCGCCAGCTGGTCGAGGAGGGCTTCGCGGCGATCGCCTGCGGCGCCTTCCACATCCGCTCCGGCGGCCGCACCTACTTCAACACCACGCCCCTGGGGCGCGCGGTCACCGGCACGATGCTGGTGCGCGCCATGCACGAGGACGGCGTGGACATCTGGGGCGACGGGTCGACCTTCAAGGGCAACGACATCGAGCGGTTCTACCGCTACGGCCTGCTGGCCAACCCCGACCTGCGGATCTACAAGCCGTGGCTGGACCCGGAGTTCGTCGACGAGCTCGGCGGGCGCGCCGAGATGAGCCAGTGGCTCACCGAGCACGACCTGCCCTACCGGGACTCCAAGGAGAAGGCGTACTCCACCGACGCCAACATCTGGGGCGCCACCCACGAGGCGAAGACCCTCGAGCACCTCGACGTGTCCCTGGAGACCGTCGAGCCGATCATGGGTGTGAAGTTCTGGGACCCCTCGGTCGAGATCCCCACCGAGGACGTGCGGATCCGCTTCGACCAGGGGCGCCCGGTCGCCATCAACGGCGAGACCTTCCGGGACCCCGTGGCGCTGGCCATGGAGGCCAACGCCATCGGCGGCCGACACGGCCTGGGCATGTCCGACCAGATCGAGAACCGCATCATCGAGGCCAAGTCGCGCGGCATCTACGAGGCGCCCGGCATGGCGCTGCTGTGGATCGCCTACGAGCGGCTGCTCAACGCCATCCACAACGAGGACACCGTCGCCCAGTACCACAACGAGGGCCGCAAGCTGGGTCGTCTGCTCTACGAGGGCCGCTGGCTGGACCCGCAGGCCCTGATGATCCGTGAGGCGCTGATGCGCTGGGTGGCCTCGCTGGTCACCGGTGAGGTCACGCTGCGGCTGCGCCGCGGTGAGGACTACACCGTGCTCTCGACGATCGGCAAGGACTTCTCCTACCACCCCGACAAGCTGTCGATGGAGCGCACCGAGAACGCTGCCTTCGGTCCGCTGGACCGCATCGGCCAGCTGACCATGCGCAACCTCGACATCGCGGACTCGCGCGCCAAGCTCGAGATGTACGCGTCGCAGCCCCTCGACCAGGGCCAGGTCCTGGTCGAGAACGGCACTCTCTTCGGGGAGATCGAGCCGGGTGGCGCCAGCCGGATCGCGGCCAACACCGAGCTCGGTGAGGACCGCGGCGACGAGGCGCTCGACGCGGCGGCCATGGAGTTCGGCACGGACTGATGCCTACTCCCTCGGAGGCGACCCTGCGCATCACCGCACGGGTGCTGCCGGTCAACCACCGCGGCGAGGTGCTGCTCCTGCAGGACCAGGATCCCGGCAAGCCCGGAGTCCTGCGCTGGGGCACGATCGGCGGCGCCCTCGACCCAGGGGAGAGCCTGCTGGAGGCGGCGGTGCGCGAGATGCACGAGGAGACGGGCATCGAGATCGCCGCCGCCGACCTGCTCGGTCCCGTGCACCGCGACGTGGTGCCCTTCACCTATGGCGACCGGGCGTTCATCGGGGACTCGACGTTCTTCGCGCTGGCTCTGGCCCATGACGTCGAGGTCGTCTTCGACCACCTCGAACCGGTCGAGGTCGACAACGTGTTCGCCCACGGGTGGTGGAGCCCTGAGGCTCTGGCGGCCGACGGCACGGCTGTGCTCCCCGACCTGCCCGACATCATGACCAAGGCCGTTGCGGCCATCCACGACAGGAGCACCCAGTGAACGCCAAGGCGGAGAGCACCAACACCGGCAAGCTCTGGGGTGGCCGGTTCGCCGGGGGTCCCTCGCCCGAGCTCGAGGCCCTGTCCCGCTCGACCCACTTCGACTGGCGGCTGACCCCCTACGACCTGGCCGGCTCCCGGGCCCACGCCAACGCGCTGCACCGCGCCGGGCTGCTCGCCGACGCCGACCACGCGGAGCTGCTGCGCGGCCTGCAGGTGCTGGGGGAGCGGTACGCGGCCGGCGAGCTGCGGCCGGACCCCTCCGACGAGGACGTCCACGGCGCTCTCGAGCGACTGCTGCTCGAGGAGGTCGGTCCTGACGTAGGCGGTCGGCTGCGGGCCGGGCGCTCCCGCAACGACCAGATCGCCACGCTGTTCAAGGTGTTCCTGCGCGACCACGCCCGCGTGGTCGCCGCCCAGGTGCTCGACCTCGTCCAGGCGCTCGCCGACCAGGCCGAGCAGCACCTCGGCTCCGACGCCGCGCCACCCACGATCATGCCGGGGCGCACGCACCTGCAGCACGCGCAGCCGGTGCTGCTGTCCCACCACCTGATGGCGCACGCGTGGCCGCTGCTGCGCGACGTCGACCGACTGGCCGACTGGGACGCCCGCGTGGCGGCCGACTCGCCGTACGGCTCCGGTGCCCTGGCCGGCCAGAGCCTGGGCCTGGACCCGACCGGCGTGGCCGCCGAGCTCGGCTTCACCGGTTCGACGGCCAACTCGATCGACGGCACCGCGTCGCGCGACTTCGTCGCTGAGTTCGCCTTCGTCTCAGCCCAGATCGGCGTGGACGTGAGCCGACTGGCCGAGGAGGTCATCCTCTGGGCGACGCACGAGTTCGGCTTCGTGACGCTGCACGACTCCTGGTCGACGGGGTCGAGCATCATGCCGCAGAAGAAGAACCCCGACATCGCCGAGCTCGCGCGGGGCAAGGCCGGCCGGGTGATCGGCAACCTGACCGGCCTGATGGCCACCCTCAAGGCTCTGCCGTTGGCCTACAACCGCGACCTGCAGGAGGACAAGGAGCCGGTCTTCGACTCCGTGGACACCCTCGAGGTCCTGCTCCCCGCCTTCACCGGCATGGTGGCGACCCTCGTCTTCCACGGTGACCGCACCGCCGAGCTCGCTCCCCGCGGGTTCTCCCTGGCCACTGACGTGGCGGAGTGGCTGGTGCGCGAGGACGTCCCGTTCCGCATCGCCCACGAGCTGGCGGGAGCGTGCGTGCGGCGCTGCGAGGCGCTCGGTCGCGAGCTGCACGAGCTCTCCGACGACGACCTGGCCGAGATCTCGCCGCACCTGACGCCGGCGGTCCGCGAGGTCCTCACGGCCGAGGGCTCGGTGTCCTCCCGTGACGGTCGCGGCGGCACCGCCCCGGTGCGCGTGCGTGAGCAGCACGCCGAGCTGATGGACCGCGCGGCGGCGCTGCGTGAGCGGCTCGCCTGACCTGTCCCTCCTGGCCGGGGAGGTGCTCGACGTCGCGCCCCGGCTGCTCGGCGCGTCCTTGTCGCACGCCGGCGTGACGGTGCGACTGACCGAGGTCGAGGCCTACGCCGGAGCCGACGACCCCGGGTCGCACGCCTACCGCGGTCCCACGCTGCGCACACAGGTGATGTTCGGCCCGCCCGGTCGTCTCTACGCCTACTTCAGCTACGGCATGCACGTCTGCGCCAACGTCGTGACCGGCCCCGAGGGCATCGCCTCCGCGGTCCTCCTCCGCGCGGGAGAGGTCGTCGACGGGATCGACCTCGCACGGGAACGGCGCGCGACCACCCGCGAACGGGATCTGGCTCGAGGGCCGGCCAACCTGTGTCGAGCCCTCGGCATCGGGCTGGACCTCGACGGGACGGACCTGTCGCTGGGGCCGGCCCGCCTGGTGCCGGCCGCGGCCGCCGCCCCGGAGCAGGTGAGCACCGGCCCGCGCGTCGGCCTGCGCGGCGCACCGGATCGGCCGTGGCGGTTCTGGCTGACCGGCGAGCCCACCGTGTCGGCGTACCGACCGGCCGCGAAGCGTCGTAGGCGTGAGATCCGCCCGTCCTGAGCGGTGAACCGCGCCTTCCGGACGGGGGAGGCACCCCCGGATTTGGTGTGCACGACATGTGTGCGTAACGTTCTTCTCGCCGCGGCACCGCCGCGGAGCCCCTCGGGCCGACAGGCCGAAACGAGTGGTTCCGCCACGTCCGCAGCCAGGAGCCTCCAGGCTTCACCTCCCGCAGCTCGGTTCGAGTTGACTCGGGTGGGGGAGACCGGTAAGTTTCTGCAGGTTGTCCCGCCGCTGGTCGCGAGAGTGATCAGGACGGTGTGCGTCTGATTCTTGAGAACTCAACAGTGTGTCATAGTCGACGAATTAGTTTGTTATGCCCCGTCTTCTATGCATGCCTTTGTGG
>JAYYWX010000050.1:0-48276 GCA_036341255.1 Actinomycetota bacterium
CGAGCCCGAGCCGGTACCCGTCCCCGAGTCGGCGTCGGGGACCTTCGCGATCGCCGAGGTCAGCGGGTCCTCGCGAACCCGGCCCGACGACGCGGGGTTGCGGCTGACGTCGTACCGGGTGGAGGTGGAGGAGGGGCTGCCCTTCGACGCCGGGGCGGTGGCCGAGGAGGTGGAGTCGATCCTGTCCGACGAGCGGGGCTGGATCACCCGAGGGCACCTGCTGGTGCGGGAGGACGGCGACGCCGACCTACGCATCCTGCTCGCCTCGCCCACCACCGCCGACCGGCTGTGCGCCCCGCTGCTCACCCGAGGCCGGCTGTCGTGCCGCAACGGTCAGAACGTCGTGCTCAACGCATGGCGGTGGCACAACGGTGCGGAGACCTACCCCGACGACCTCGAGGGCTACCGGCAGTACCTCGTCAACCACGAGACCGGGCACGCGCTGGGCTACGGCCACCTCGGGTGCCCCGAGGCCGGGGCGCCCGCGCCGGTGATGGTGCAGCAGACCAAGACGTTGCTCGGTTGCTCGCCCAACCCCTGGCCCGCGCTGGAGCGCTGAGTCCCATCGGCGCTCGGACCGGACGCGTGTCTGTGTCGCGCGCCGACACCGGCTCCGGGGGCTCGTTCACGAGGTGATCGTCGCGCACCTCGAAGGAGCCCTCCGTGAAGGTCGCCGATGGCCGCCACGTGTCCAGCCTGCCGGTCCGGCAGGTGGACCTGTCCGACGTCACCTAGGCGCCGTCGCCGGCGAGCTCGGCGCCTGTGGCTGAGCTGCGCAGCGCGCGCCCGCTCCGACCGCTGGGCTCAGAGCCCGAGCAGCTCCCGCGCGCCGCGGGTGTCCTCACGGTCGGCGGCGGCCGCCATCGCCTGCTCCGCGAGGTCCGGGTCGGTGGCGGCCGGTACCACCAGCACCCGCAGACGCTCGTGCGTGGAGAGCGTGAGCACCATGACGTGGGTGTCGTCGGAGGGGAACGTCCCGAGCTTCACGGTGCCGGCAGCCACCTGGACGCGCCGCAGCGGGACCCCGGTGGCGGTCGGGTCCCAGTCGGGGCCGGAGTAGAGCAGCCGGGAGATCCGACCGACGTCGGCCGGGAAGTGGTCGACGAGGTCGACCGACTCTCGGGCCAGGTCGCGCGAGCGCGGCCACCAGGCGCCGTCGAGCCCACCGACGGGTACGGCGTGGTCGATCCGGAGCCTCAGCGCACCGCGCTCGTCCGGCGCGAGGGTGGAGGGGGTGGAACCTGTCGGTGACGTCGTCATGACGCCCACCTTCCGATCTGCCCTCGCGGACTCGACGAGCCCGGCTCGGCAGGTGATTGACCTCCAGACTACGCCCGCGGCGCCCGGTCCGGTGCATCCTCGCCCCGCCCCCATCCCGGCATGGCCCGGCCGGCCCGCCGGCTGTGCTTGGCGGCGCCCCGGGTGCGGCTCAGGGTGACGGTGGCGAGGCACCTCGGGCGGGCTCCCACCAGGTGCGACTGTCGTGCGACCACTCGTCGCGTGGGTCGACGTCCGGCTGGTCGAGGACCTCGCGCAGCAGGTCGGCGGCAGCGACCGCGTTGCCCCTGCTCGCCGCGGCCAGGAGGGCCTCGGCGCCCTGGGGCTCGGTGAAGGTCGGCGGGACCACCAGCACCGCGAGCGACACCTCCCCCGCAGTGGTCAGCCGCACGAGGTGCGGTTCTGCGGTCGAGGACCGATCGACGGCGACGTCGCCGGTGGGGAGCGCGACCGTGGACGGGCCGGGGTCCCATGCCGCCGTGTGCACCTGGACCCGCACCAGAGGGGTCTCCAGTGCGAGTGCGGGGACGAGATCGGCCAGCTCCCGCACCAGGTCACGGCTGCGCGGCCACCAGCCGCCGTCGAGGTGGTCGGTGCCGGGGCGGCGGCTCAGCCGCATCCGGACCCCGTCGTCACGAGCGGGGTCCTTCCCGGTCGTCGCGTGCACACCCGGGGTGCTCATCGGGTCCACCTCCTGTCGAGGCAGCCTCCTCGGAACGGCCGAGGGCCGCGGCGCCGCGTCCGGTGCCAGGCTACGCGTGCGCGGTCGGCACGTGGCCAGGCTCGGTCGTCTCCGGCGTACGCCGGGGCAGGAGCAGTGCGCACCCGACCACCGCCAGCGACACGACCGCGCCCAGTCCGAAGGCCCACTGCAGACCGCCGACCATCGCGGCGGCCTCGCTCGCGCCACCCTCGGCCAGCGACGCGGCCCGGGTGGAGAGGATCGTGATCGAGACGGCGGTGCCGATGGCGCCGGCGACCTGCTGGGTGGTGCCGAGCAGCGAGGAGCCGTGGGAGTACAGGTGCATCGGCAGGGCTCCCAGGCCCAGGGTGAAGACCGGGGTGAAGATGCCGGCCAGCGAGATCATCAGCAGCACGTGGATACCGACGACGGCCGCGACCGGAGTGGTCTCGCCGATCAGCGTGAGCGCGCCGAGCGCGACGACCATGCCGACGGCACCGGGGACGACCAGCGGCCGGCTGCCCACGCGGTCGAACGCCTTGCCGACCTGCGGGCCGAGCAGGCCCATCATGATGCCGCCGGGGGCGACGACCAGGCCGGTCGTCAGCGGCGACAGGCCGCGGACCTCCTGGAGGTAGAGCGGCAGCAGGATCATCGCGGCCAGCATCGCCATGAAGGCGACCGCCATCAGCGCGATGGAGACGGTGTAGGTGCGCACCTGCAGGACCCGCAGGTCCAGCAGCGGCTCGGAGGTGCGCTGCAGGCGCAGCTGACGCCACACGAAGAGTCCGACCACCACGAGACCGAGCACGGCCGGGACCTCGGCGGGGACAGACCCGCCGGAGCCCTCGCCCAGGCCGCTGAGGCCGTAGACCAGGCTGCCGAAGCCCAGGCCGGCCAGCACCACGGAGGCGAGGTCGACGCGCCCCGCGGTCGGCTCGCCGACGTCGGGCAGCCGACGCAGCGAGATCACGGTGATCGCCAGCGCGATGGGCAGCACTACGAAGAAGAGCCCACGCCACGTCGTGACGGCCAGGATGCCGCCGGAGACGGCCGGACCCATCGCCGGGGCGACGGAGATCGCCAGCGTCACGTTGCCCATGACCCGCCCACGGTCGTGGTCGGGGACGACCTTCATGATCGTGGTCATCAGCAGCGGCATCATCACCGCTGTGCCGGCTGCCTGCACGACGCGGCCGGCGACCAGCATCCAGAAGAACGGCGCCAGGCCGGCGATCAGCGTGCCGACGCTGAAGGTGATCATCGCCAGGGTGAACGCCTGGCGCGTGGTCACCCGCATGAGGAACCAGCCGGTGATCGGGATGACGGTCGCCATCGTGAGCATGAAGGCCGTCGAGAGCCACTGCGCCGAGCGGGCGGTGACGTCGAACTCGACCATCAACCGCGGGATCGCGTTGACCATGATCGTCTCGTTGAGGATCACGATGAACGTCGCCAGCACCAGCCAGCGCAGCACGCCGTAGTCGGGTGCGGGCGCGGCGTCGCGGGCGGGGGCAGCGGCCTGCGGGGAGGCGGGCGAGGTCATGGAGCTCCAGACGAGGGGGACGAGCGGCGGTCGGCGAGGGGCCGATCAGGGGCCACGCACAGTCTGACCCGAGACAGCCCCTCGACTCATCGGGTTATTCCCGTCGCCGGGCCGACCACCTGTGGCCCCGGGGTCGCAGCCCGGAGGGGTGGTCGGCGGCCCGCCTAGAGTCGAGGACGTGCTGACCCCGCTCTCCCGCCTGCTCGACTCCGCGCTGGACCGCTCGGTGGTGCTCGGCTACACCTCCATCGGCTCCGGCGTACGACGCCGGCTGCCGCACTGGCCCGACGACCCGGCCCCGGGGTCGATGGCGGGCCGGCGCGTGGTGGTCACCGGCGCCACCTCCGGGATCGGGGAGGCGATGGCGCGCTCGTTCCTCGACCTCGGCGCCACCGTGCACCTGCTGGGCCGCAACCCCGACAAGGTCGCCGACTACGCCCGCCAGCTGCGCACGGAGGTGCCGAACGCCGACGTGGTCGAGGAGGTCTGCGACATCGCCGACCTCGACGCCGTGCGGGCCTGGTGCGCCGACCTGTCCGCCCGGGTCCCCGCGATCCACGGGCTGGTGCACAACGCCGGCGTGATGCCGCCCGAGCGCACCGAGAGCCCGCAGGGCCACGAGATGACGCTGGCCTGCCACGTGCTCGGCCCGCACCTGATGACCTCGCTGCTGCGCGACCTCCTGGTCGCCGGCCCGGCCAGCGTGGTGTGGATGAGCTCGGGCGGCATGTACGGCGCGTCGCTGCACGCCCGCGACGCCGACGACCTGGAGTTCCGCCGCGGTGAGTACGACGGGGTCCAGGCCTATGCCCGCACCAAGCGGATGCAGGTGGTGCTCGCCGACGCGTGGGCCGAGACCCTGCGCGGCACGGGCGTCCTGGTCGAGTCGATGCACCCCGGCTGGGCGACCACCCCCGGCGTGACCTCGAGCCTGCCGCGCTTCGACAAGCTGACCCGGCGGGTCCAGCGCACCCCGGCCGACGGCGCCGACACCGCGGTGTGGCTTGTGGCCACCAGGCCGGAGTCCGGGCCGCACCACTTCTGGCACGACCGCCGCCAACGGCCGACGACGATCGGGTGGCAGCGCGACCAGGACCCCGACCTGAGAGCTCGGCTGCTGGCCTACGTCGCCGAGCGGACCGGCGGCGCGGCCCTGTCGTGACGGCCGGCCCCGCCCCGCGGCGGGGGAGGCTGGACACGCCGGGATACTGACCCGGTGCGACGCTCCCGCCTGCTGCTGGTCCTGCTGCTCCTGGTGGTGGTGAACCTCCCGCCCGCCCACGCGGCCTGGACCGACCACCGCCTCGACGGCGAGGGGGTCACCGAGGCCGTCCCAGCCGTCCCGGCGGGCGGCGACTCCACCGTCGTCGAGGTCTCGCTGCCGACCGCGGTCGCCGAGGAGCTCGGTGGCGCGCAGGGCCTGCTCACGCAACCGACGGCGCTGGACCCCGACGCGTACGCCGACGCAGCCGCCACCGGGCAGGTCGAGGTCACCTACCTGCCCGAGGACCCCGGCAGCTACCGGGTCGAGGGCGCCAGCGGCGGCCTGGCGCTGGCCACCGTGCTCCTCGCGAACGCCGCGCTGTTGCTCGTGGTGGGCCTGTTCCTGCTGGTGCGCGGACGCACCCGCCCCGAGCTGCGGATGGTCGCCACCGGCGACGTGCGCCGCGTGCCGCCCGGTGCGCTGCTGGAGCGAGTGAACGGCAACGACTACGTCGTCCGGGGCGACATCGAGGAGCTCGCCGACGACGAGTTGGTGCTGCAGGTGGCCGACCGCCGGGTGCGGGTCCTGCTCGACGGGCACGCCAACCCGGCGTCGTACCAGCAGAGCGTCGAGGTGCGCGGCACGATGATCGGGTGAGGGCCGGCCTCCCGCCGCCCTGACATGCTGGAGGCCATGACCTCCCTCCAGGACTTCAACGCGCGCGCCATCGACGGCAGCGAGACCGACCTGTCGGCGTACGCCGGTCAGGTGGTGCTCGTGGTCAACACCGCCTCCCAGTGCGGCTTCACCCCGCAGTACCAGGGTCTCCAGCAGTTGCACGACACCTACGCCGAGCAGGGCTTCGCGGTGCTCGGGTTCCCGTGCGACCAGTTCGGTGGTCAGGAGCCGGGTGAGGACGCGGAGATCAACAGCTTCTGCGAGCGCAACTTCGGCGTGACGTTCCCGCTGTTCTCCAAGATCGAGGTCAACGGCGACGGGGCGCACCCGCTCTACCAGTGGCTGCGCTCGGAGAAGGGCGGTCTGATGGGCAGCCGGATCAAGTGGAACTTCACCAAGTTCCTCGTCGGCAAGGACGGTCGCGTGATCGACCGCTACTCCCCGACGACCAAGCCGGAGAAGATCGCCGCCGACATCGAGAAGGCGCTCGCGGCATGACCCGCTTCACCGCAGGCACCGAGGCGCAGGCGGTGATCACGGCCTCGCGCGAGGACGTGTGGGCGCTGCTGGAGGACCCGGAGGCGATCGCGGACATGACGCCGTTCGTGCGTCGCATCACCGCCGACGGCGACCACTGGACGTGGGACCTCAGCGGCTTGGAGGTGCTCGGGGTGAAGGTCGCGCCGACCTTCACCGAGAGCATGACCTTCGACCGCCCCAGCCGCATCGAGTTCCGCCACGACCCGCCCGACGGCGAGACGGAGCGCTCCGGCGTGGAGGGCTGGTACGACCTGTCGGAGCACGAGCAGGGGTGCGAGCTGCGCACCAGCCTCGAGATCACCCTCGACCTGCCGCTGCCCAAGCTGTCCTCGAAGGCGGTCACCGCCACCATGAAGGGCGTCGTCGCCAAGATGGGCGACCGGTTCTCCGCGAACCTGCTCGAGCGGCTGGGCGCGCAGGAGGTCTGATCGCGCGGCGGAAGGTTCGACTGATGTCAGTCAGACCTTCCTCGCCGCCGTACGCCGGGGGGCGGTGAGTCCTCAACCGTCCGCGGTCCGCAGATGGTTGGAGACTCACCGCCCCCGGGCGGTCGAGCAGGTGCGAGGTCTCAGACGAGCATGTCGCTCTCGTCCGGCTCCTCGTCCAGGTCGGTCTCCGACAGCGCGTGCTTGCCGGCGGGCAGGTGCGGCCGGTCGAGCTTCTCGCCCTCGACGTCGACCTGCGGGAGCAGTCGGTCCAGCCACGACGGCATCCACCAGGCCTTCTCGCCGAGCAGGAACAGCAGCGCCGGGATCAGCACCATCCGCACGATGAAGGCGTCGAAGACGATGGCGGCCGCCAGGGCGAAGCCCATCGACTTCACGACCGCGTCCTCCTGGAGCATGAAGGCGGCGAAGACCGCGATCATGATCGTGGCGGCGGCGGTGACGACGCGTGCGGAGTTGCGGAACCCGTCGACCACCGCGTCGGAGGTGCTCATGCCGTGCACGTGCGCCTCGCGCATCCGGGTCACCAGGAAGACCTGGTAGTCCATCGCCAGGCCGAAGACCAGGCCGATGAGGAAGATCGGCATGAAGCTGACGATCGGCTGGCCCTCGAAGATGCCGAAGGCGCCCTCCTGGAAGACCGCGACCGTCGCGCCGAGGGTGGCCAGCACCGACAGCAGGAAGCCGAGGGTGGCGGTGAGCGGCACCAGGATCGAGCGGAAGACGATCATCAGCAGGATGAACGCCAGGCCGATCACGATCGCGAGGTAGACCGGCAGCGCGTCGGCGAGGCGGTCGGAGACGTCGGTCGTGATGGCGGTCAGACCGGTGACGCCGGTGTCGGTGCCGGTCGCGTCCTCGAGGTCGGACTCGCCCTCGCGCATGGACTCCAGCAGCTCGGTGGCGCCGGCGTCGGCGGGGCCGAACTCCGGGAGGACCTGGATCAGCGCGCCGGTCGCCGGGGTGGTGACCGAGCCGTCCTCGGCGCGCTCCGCGTTGGTCGCCACGATCTGTGCGTTGACCACGCCGTCGAGGTCCGAGGCCCAGGCGGTCACGTCGCCGAAGGCGGCCTGGCGCTGCTCCTCCTCCACGTCGCGGGCGTCGACGACCACGAGCAGCGGGGCCTCGCGCCCCGGGCCGAAGCCCTCGGAGACCAGCTCGGAGGCTTGGCGCTGGGTGCTGTCGCTGGGCGCGGTGGAGTCGGTCGGGAAGGCCAGCTGCAGACCGGTCAGCGGCACGGCCAGGGCGCCGAGGCCGATGACGACCACGGCCACGAGGGCCGCCGGGTAGCGGCCCACGAAGCGGGCCCAGCGCACGCCGTTGTTGAGGACCTTGCCGTCCTCGTCGTGGGCGGGACGGTACTTGCGGACCCGGCCGGCGAAGGTCTTGGACTTGAACAGCCCGAGGATCGCCGGCAGCAGGGTCAGGGCGACCAGCACGGCCACGAAGACGGTCGCGGCGGCGGCCAGACCCATGGTGGTGAGGAACGGGATGCGTACGACGGCGAGGGCCGACAGCGCGATGAGGACCGTCAGACCGGCGAAGACCACGGCCGAGCCCGCCGTACCGACCGCGACGCCGACCGCGGCCTCGCGGTCGTCGGTGTGGTGGAGCTCGGTGCGGTAGCGGGCCAGGATGAACAGCGTGTAGTCGATGCCGACCGCGATGCCGATCATCGAGGCGAGGATCGTGGCCGAGGAGTCGACGTCGATGAACGCGGTCATGGCGGTCACGCCGGTCAGCCCGATCGCGACGCCGATGATGGCGTTGAAGATCGGCATGCCCGCCGCGACGAGGGACCCGAAGGTCAGCACCAGCACGATCAGCGCCACGCCCAGGCCGATCGCCTCGGAGGTCAGGCCGAGCTCGGAGATGAGGGTGGCGCCGGGGCCGTTGGCCTCGACCTCGAGGCCCGAGTCGCGGGCGTCGGCCATGACGTCCTCGAGCGCCTCGAGGCTGCTCTCCTCGATGTCGGTCGGGGACTCGACGTCCCACTCGAAGGTGATGATGCCGGTGCGCCCGTCGTCGCTGAGGGGGGAGATCGCGTCGGCGTTCGCCCTGGCCTCCCGGACCGCGGCACGGTCGCCGCCGGCGGCCTGAGCCGCGCCGACGAGCTGGTCCTCGATCAGCTGCGCCTGCTTGACCGGACCCACGATCTGCGGGTCCTCGGGCATCTGGGGCAGGTCGCCGAGGTCGGCCACGAGAGCGGAGATGTCCTGGCGGTAGTCGGTGAGCTTCTCACCCTCCGGCGCCTGGACGACCACGTTGACGTTGGCGGCGTCGAAGGCGCTCTCGGAGCCGGGGAAGAGCTCGGCCTGCAGGTCCGCGGCCTCCTCCGACGGGATGCCGGGGATCGTGAAGTTCTCGCTCAACGGCTTGGCGAAGGCGGCGGAGAACGCTCCGAGTGCGAGCAGCACCACCAGCCAGCCGGCGAGGAAGCGCGGCCAGTGGCGGAACGCCGTGGTGCCGAGTCGGTGCAGCAGGGTGGCCATCGAGGTCTCCTGGATTCGGTGGGTGGGGGTGGTCAGGCGGGGTGGTCTGGCGGGGTGGTCAGGCGGGGTGGTCTGGGTCAGGTGGTGCGGGCGCCGAACAGCTCGCCGACCAGGGCGAGGTGGTCGATGACGAGGTCGGCCAGCTCGGGGTCGTCGGGCTGCCCCTGGGCGAAGGCCTCCATGGCGGAGTCGAAGACCGCGACGAGCACGCCGACGGCCAGTCGCGCGCGGACCGGGCCGAAGTCGGGGCCCTCGCGCTCGAGGACCAGCTCGACGATCTGCTCCGCGATCTGCTCGAAGCGCTCGTGGATGACGCTGAGCAGGCGGGGCGAGGAGGTGAGGACGGTACGCCGGAGCCGGGCGGACTCCCGGTCGATCACCTGGTTCGCGAGGAGGTGCCGGGCCAGCTCGGCCAGGTCCTCGCCCAGCAGGCCGTGCGGTCCGCCTGCGCGGAACCGGTCGGCCACCTCCTGAAGGTCGGGCGAGGAGAGGTCGGGTGCCTCGGCGGCACCGAGGACGGCGTCGACCTTGCTGGGGAAGTAGTTGAACAGGGTGCGGCGCGAGACCTCGGCGGCCTCGGCCAGCTCGTCCATGGTGAAGCCGTCGAAGCCGGCGTCGAGGCACAGCCGCTGGGCGCAACGCACGATCCGCACGCGCGTCTGCGCCTGCTTCTCGGCCCGCCCACCGGCACCGAGTGCACTCATGCCCATGGAGTGCATTCTGCACTATGCGTTCAAGGGTGCAAAATTGTGACAGCGGTCACCACCGCAGGCGTGAGCCCGACCCCACCGACCCTGGCCCACCCTCGGACGTCGCGGGGTGACTTGCCGGTAACCGGAGCAGGGCCCGAGAGTGGGCCGGTGACCAGTACCGCGGGCCGGGCCGCCACCACGTCGTCGTACTCCATCACCATGCGCCTGCACACGGCGCCCGACCACGGCGTGGTCGGCGCCGTGGCGACCGCGATCTCCGAGGTCGGCGGCATCGTCACCGGCATCGACGTGGCCGAGTCCTCCCACGAGCGGCTGGTCGTCGACGTCACCTGCTCGGCCGCCGACGCCGAGCACGCCGAGCGTCTGCAGGAGGCGGCCGGCGCGGTGCCGGGGGTGACGGTGCACAAGACCAGCGACCGGGTCTTCCTGCTGCACATCGGCGGGAAGATCGAGGTCGGCTCGAAGGTCCCGCTGCGCAACCGCGACGACCTCTCGATGGCCTACACCCCGGGCGTCGGACGGGTGAGCCTCGCGCTGGCCGAGCACCCCGAGGACGTGCGGCGGCTGACGGTCAAGGGCAACTCCGTCGCGGTCGTGACCGACGGCTCGGCCGTGCTGGGCCTGGGCAACATCGGCCCGGGCGCGGCGCTGCCGGTCATGGAGGGCAAGGCGGCGCTGTTCAAGCGGTTCGCCGACATCGACGCCTGGCCGATCTGCCTGGACTCCCAGGACACCGACGAGATCGTGCGCGCGGTGCAGCTGATCGCGCCGGGCTTCGGGGGCATCAACCTCGAGGACATCGCGGCGCCGCGTTGCTTCGAGATCGAGCGACGGCTGCGCGAGACCCTCGACATCCCGGTCTTCCACGACGACCAGCACGGCACCGCGATCGTCGTGCTGGCGGCACTCACCAACGCCCTGCGCGTGGTCGGCAAGGACCTCTCCTCCATCCGCGCCGTCGTCTCGGGTGCCGGGGCGGCCGGCAGTGCGATCGTCACGCTGATGCTGGCCGCGGGCGTCGAGGACGTCGTGGTCTACGACCGCCTCGGCTGCCTGTCCCGGCACGACGAGACCCTGCCGCCGGCCCAGCGGCGGCTGGCCGAGGCCACCAACCCGCGCGACGTCCGCGGCGACCTGCGTGCCGCGCTGGAGGGCGCCGACGTCTTCATCGGCGTCTCCGCCCCCGGTGTGCTCGAGGCCGAGTGGATCCCCGACATGGCCGAGGACCCCGTCGTCTTCGCGCTGGCCAACCCCGACCCCGAGGTCGACCCCGCCGAGGCCGCCAAGTACGCCGCGGTCGTGGCGTCGGGGCGCTCGGACTACCCCAACCAGATCAACAACGTGCTGGCCTTCCCCGGGGTCTTCCGGGGCCTGCTCGACGCCCGTGCCACCGACGTGACCGTCGAGATGATGCTGGCCGCGGCCGAGGCGATCGCGGGCGTCGTGACGGACGACCAGCTCAACCCCAGCTTCATCATCCCCAGCGTGTTCCACCCCGACGTGCCGACCGCGGTGGCCGCGGCCATCCGGGAGGGCTGAGGCTGTCGCGCGGCGCGCGCGGCGACGTCAGGTGACCTGGACACCGCGCCGCGTGCCGGGCGGACGGATCCGGACCCGGTGCTCGAGCGCGCGCTCGGCGTCCTCCGCGGTGGGGGCGACCAGGGTGACGGCGTACGGCGCATCGCGCAGCAGCACGCTGACCTGCCACTCGCCCGCGGCGGTCTGGGAGGGTGCCCAGCGGAACACCTCCGAGCGACCGTCGGCCGAACGGGTCGCGACCCGGCTGTCGCCGTGGAGCTTGTCGAAGTAGCGGAGCGCGGCGCGTTGGCCGGTGACCTGGCTGTAGGTCACCGAGACCGGCTGGCCACCCACGACCTGGTCGCAGGTCCACATCACCGGGCGGTTGTAGTCCGGGTTCCGCTCGAGCTCGTCCACGCAGTCCAGCCGGTCGGGACGGAAGGAGGGCAGCACCCAGGCCAGGCCCTCGGTGCCGCGGGGCTTGGAGCAGTCGGAGATGGTCGTGGCCTCGTCCCCGTTCCAGCAGAACACGGAAGCGGAGGCGGCCTCGGAGCCCTCGATCTCGGCCCACAACATCTGTCCCCCCACGGCGCCGGCGGCCACGAGCCCCGCGAACAGGGGGACCACGACGAGCGCCGTACGCCGTGCGCCGGGGCGGGACCGGGCGGCGGGCGCGTCGTCGGGCAGCAGCGGGTCGGGCTGGGACTCGCTCCGGGCTGCGGGCTGGGACGGGCTGTGGTCCATGACGTCCGGAGTCTCGTCGGTGGGGGAGGTCATCGGCTCATCCGTTCGCGTGCAGCGCGGCGCCGACCACGCCGGCCTTGTTGCGCAGCAGGGCGGGCACGATCTCGGTGTCGAGGCCCAGCAGCGGGAGGAACTCCTCGGAGCGCTTGCTGATGCCCCCGCCCACCACGAACAGGTCGGGGGAGAAGAGCCGCTCGAGGTGGCGGTAGTAGGCCTGCAGACGGGCGGCCCAGGCCTCCATCGACAGGTCCTCGGCCTCGCGGGCCCGATTGGAGGCGCGGTGCTCGGCGACGGCGCCGTCGATCTCGACGTGGCCGAGCTCGGAGTTCGGCACGAGCACGCCGTCGTGCACCATCGCCGAGCCGATACCGGTGCCGAGCGTCGTCACGATAACCAGCCCCCGACGGCCGGCGGCAGCGCCGTACCTCACCTCGGCGAGACCGGCGGCGTCGGCGTCGTTGACGACGTGGACCTCGCGGCCGGTCGCGTCACTGAAGAGCCGATCGGCATCGGCGCCGAGCCAGGAGTCGTCGATGTTGGCGGCGGAGTGGACCACGCCGTGCCGCACGATCCCGGGGACGGTGACGCCGACCGGGCCGGTCGCCTCCGGGAAGTGCCCGAGCAGCTCGACGAACACCTCCGCCACGGCATCCGGGGTGGAGGGCTGCGGGGTGCGGATGCGCACGCGCTCGGCGGCGAAGTCGCCGTTCTCGAGGTCCACGGGTGCGCCCTTGATGCCCGTGCCGCCGAAGTCGATGCCGAAGGGGAGACTCATCGGGCCCCATCCCAGCCGCTCAAGCCGTCGCTGGCAAGACTCCCGGGGGCAGGCGGTGCTGGTTCGTGAGGGAAGCGTCAAATGTCTGGACCCGGTCAGGCGCAAGGGACCAAGGTCCCTAGGTGCGCGCTCCCCCGGGGAGCATGGTGGATCCATGTCATACGGAGTCGTCGGGTCGAAGTCGGGCCATCTCCTCGTCGAGACCCTCACGGGGTCCGGCGGGACGACGAGCGACGCCGCCTTCGACCGTTTCCAGAGCGTCTGGGGTGCCACCTGGGTCCCCGGGCGGCTCACCCTGACCGCGCTGCACCTGACCTTCATGCCGAACCGCGTCGGTCGCGGCTCGGCGATGCTGAAGATCGACCTGCGCGACCTCACGGGGGTCGAGCTCGGAGCGGGCGTCGTCCAGCGCACCGTCGGACTGCGCACGCCGGGCCACATCGGACGGCTGCGCTGCCTCGGGGCCCCCGGGTTGGCCGAGCAGGTCGCTGCCCTGGCCGAGGCAGCCCGGCACGCCCCGTCGCGCCCCCCGCGCGGTCGTGCCGGGCTGTCGTCCCCCGACGGGGTCGAGCGCCGTCCGGGCCTGGTGCCGCCGGGGCTGCCACGGGTCTCCGGACCGAGCTGAGGTTTACAGAACAGAACCTCTTGTCAATCTGCTTGACATTCCGTATCGTCCTGTCAAGCAGATGAGGTGATGCCCGTCACCGCAGGAGGTTCCCCATGAGCAGCACCATCCCCAACAGCACGGTCCCCGCCGGGTCGACCGAGGCCTGGAAGGACAAGAAGCGCTACCTGTGGCTGATCGGCCTGGTGGTTCCCTCACTGGCGTTCATCGCCTTCGGCGGCTACGCCCTCACCGGCTGGGGCGCGTGGCTCTGGCTCGGCCCGGTCGTCATCCTCGGCATCGTCCCCGCGATCGACCTGATCGCCGGGCTCGACCGCTCCAACCCGCCCGACGACGCGATCGAGGCGCTGGAGAACGACAAGTACTACCGCTGGATCACCTACCTCTTCCTCCCGATCCAGTACGCCGGCTTCGTCGGCGCCTTCTACCTCATCGGCGGCGGCACCCCGTTCGGGATCGAGCCGCTGGGTCTGGTCGACAAGATCGGCCTGGCGATGTCGATCGGCGCCATCGGCGGCATCGGCATCAACACCGCCCACGAGCTGGGCCACAAGCGCGAGGCCAACGAGCGCTGGCTGGCCAAGATCGCGCTCGCGCAGGTCTTCTACGGCCACTTCTACATCGAGCACAACCGCGGCCACCACGTCCGCGTCGCCACTCCCGAGGACCCGGCCTCCAGCCGGTTCGGTGAGAACTTCTACGAGTTCTGGCCGCGCACCGTCGTCGGCTCGCTGAAGAGCGCCTGGCACCTGGAGAAGAAGCGCTACGCCCGCAAGAAGACCCACCCGTTCCACCTGGGCAACGACGTGCTCAACGCCTGGCTGATGTCGATCGTGCTCTGGGGCGGCCTGGTCGCCTGGCAGGGCCCCGGCGTGCTGCCGTTCCTCGTGGTCCAGGCCGTCGTCGGCTTCTCGCTGCTCGAGGTCGTCAACTACATGGAGCACTACGGCATGCTGCGCCAGAAGGTCGGCACGGGTGATCGCCAGCGCTACGAGCGCGTGGACCCCTCGCACTCGTGGAACTCCAACAACATCGCGACCAACGTGCTGCTCTACCACCTGCAGCGCCACAGCGACCACCACGCCAACCCCACCCGTCGCTACCAGACGCTGCGTGACTTCGAGGAGAGCCCGGTGCTCCCGACCGGGTACGCCGGCATGATCGTGCTCGCGCTCTTCCCGCCGATCTGGCGCCGGGTCATGGACAAGCGGGTCATCGCGCACTTCGACGGCGACCTCAGCCGCGCCAACCTGCACCCGCGCAAGCGCGACAGGATCCTGGCCAAGCACCCCGTGCCCGTGCACGAGGAGACCGTCGCCGTCGACGACGCGGCGCACACCTTCACCGAGGAGGTGCTCGCCGCTCGCTGCCCCGGTTGCGGCTACACCTACGAGGTGGCCGCCGGCAACGAGCTCGAGGGCTTCGCGGCCGGCACCGCCTGGGCCGACATCCCCGACGACTGGTGCTGCCCCGACTGCGGCGTGCGCGAGAAGGTGGACTTCGTCCCGCTCGCTCCGTCCGAGGCCGCGTGAGAGGGGCGAGGCACATGGGACTGCAGATCGTCGTCGACCGCGACAAGTGCGAGGGCCTGGGCATGTGCGAGGCGATGGCCTCGGACTACTTCGAGGTCCGTGAGGACGCGGACGGGGAGGAGTCGGTGCACGTGCTCGACGAGGCCCCGCCCGAGTCCGACCGCGCGCACGTGCACGCCGCCACCCAGGCGTGCCCCGTGCTGGCGCTCTCCCTGCAGGGCTGAGGCTCGCCCGAGCCACCACCTGCGGTGATGAGCACCCCTGAGACCGCCGGACCGGGCCGACCCCCCGGAGGCTCGGTCCGGCGACCCAGGCCCGCTCCCGAGGGACCGCTCACTAGACTCCGGTCCGTGAGCAGCGCCGTCCCCACCACCCGTGAGCGGGTCGTGGACGCCGCCGTCCGCCTCACCGCGCAGATCGGGTGGTCGCAGGTCACGATGGCGCGGCTGGCCCAGGAGGTCGGGGTCTCCCGCCAGACCGTCTACAACGAGGTCGGCACCAAGCCGGGGCTGGCCGAGGCGATGATCCTGCGCGAGCTCGACCGCTTCCTCGGTGTCGTCAACGAGGCCTTCGACGCCCACCCCGATGACCTCGTCGGCGCGATCCGCGCCTCGGCGCAGCACGTGCTCGAGCACGCCCAGGGCAACGACCTCCTGCACGCGGTCGTCTCCGCCACCCACGGCGCCGACACCGAGCTCCTCCCGCTGCTCACCACCCATGCCGAGTCGCTGCTGGTCGCGGCCAAGGCCGTGATCGGCGAGCGGATCACGCCGTACGACGTCGCGCTGGACGGCCCGCACCTCGACGCCGCCATCGACATGGTCGTCCGGGTCGTGCTCTCCCACGTGATGCAGCCCTCCGGCGACCCCGCCGAGACCGCGGAGGCGATCGCCTGGATCGCGGCGCGGGTGCTGGGGTAGGTCGCTGCCGGGTTTGTCGGCTGGCCGACAGACCCGGGACCTGGACGACGAACCTTTGTCGTCCCACGTCCGGGGTCGTCGGCTGGCCGCCCAACCCGGCCGACCACAGGCGGCGGCCCCGGGCCCGGCCCCCCCCACGGGGGGCGCCCCCCTGGGGGGGGGGTGGGCGGGCCCACAACCCCGGCCCGACCTCCGGCGGCGGCCCGGGCCCGGGCCAGCTCGAGCGCCTCGCGGAAGGCGGCGGCGACGTACGGCGGGACGGGCAGGCCCTTGTCGCGGGCCCAGAGCAGCTCCATCTCGACCCGGGCGATCTGGGCGGCGAAGTCGGAGTCCTCGTCGATGTGCAGGGTGCGCATGACGTCGCCGAAGTCGGCGAGCTGCTCGGGGTTGTTGGCGCCGACAGGGGAGAAGGAGAGGCGGCGCATCAGGCGTACCAGCCACTTCTGCCAGGGCGCGAGCTCGGCCCACAGGCCGCGCGCGGAGAGCTGGTAGAAGGCGTAGTGGCCCGGCTCCTGGCGCTTGATGGGCGCGATGACGGTGTCGGCGATGGCGGTCTCGCCCATCTCGCGCACGCCGTCGTGCAGCAGGTTGTAGGCCCGCACCGCGGAGCGCTCGGTGGCCATGCCGGTGACGTAGTAGAGCATCCGGACGACGTCCTGGAAGGCGCCGATGTGCGCCAGCGCCCCGAGGACCTTGAGCTTGGTGCCGATCGAGTCGAGGTCGGCGTCGGCGTTCTCGCGACCCAGCCGCACCTGCAGCTCGTCGAGGATGCGGCCGTGCTGGATCTCCTGCGGCTGCCAGACGTCGCGGTAGAAGAAGACGTCGACCTCGGGCGGGTCGGGGAGCATCGTGGTCAGCTCCAGAACGTTGCGGTCGACCTCGAGCTCGACGCGGGCCATGTAGTCCAGGACGTGGCCGAAGCGCTGCTCGAAGGTCCGCGGGTCGCGGACGGTGAAGTCCACGTCCTCCAGCCGCAGCGGCGGGTGCTCCTCGCCGAGTCGCTGGACGTGCTCGACCAGGCGGGTCGTCGTCGGGGCGCTCACCGGACCAGCCTAGGTGCGTGCCGGAGTGCGCGGGGGAGGACAGGTGCTGGGATCACCTGTGAGGTTCGTCGCCGCCGCCTACCCTGGATGGGAGGAGGGCACGTGCGACTGCGGCGAACGCGATCCACCGCCGCGGCACGGAGGCCGACGGCGGCGCTGGCGGGCGCCCTCGTCGTGATCGCCGCCCTCGGGTGCAGCGCCCCCGCGTCGGAGGTGACCGACCCCGGCCAGGAGCCCGGTCAGGGCACCGGTGCGGGCGCCGGCGGGAGCGGCTCGCCCGCGGCTGGGGAGTCCGCCGGCGCCGATGGCACCCCCGGGCTCGACCCCGCCTTCGCGGTCGACCCCCCGGGCAGGTTCAAGAGTCTGCCGCGCACCGCCGACATCGTCGTGCAGACCCAGGAGACGATCGACGAGGACACCCTCGCTGCCATCGAGGCGCTCGACGGCGTGGCCGCGATCGAGCGGCTCAGCCTGCTCCAGGTCAGCATCGAGAACCGTGTCCTCGACGTCGCGGCCGTCGACCCGGCGACCTACCGTCGCTACGCACCCGGCGAGCTGCCGCAGAACCAGGAGATCTGGGACCGCGTCGCGGCCGGTGAGCTGGCCGTCGGCAAGGCCGTGGCGAAGCGACTGCCGCTCGACGACGACGACTTCGTCGCGCTGACCACCGAGGTCCCCCCCATCCACCTCGGAGTGAAGGCACCGCAGATCACCAACGCCGTCGACGCCGTCGTCAACGAGAAGTGGGGTGAGGCGCTCGGTGCCACCCCGGGCAACGCGCTGCTGATCTCGACGGGGCTCACCGCGCCCGACGCGGTCGTGAAGCCGCTCACGAAGCTGCTGCCCGAGGCCAGCTCGATCGAGCGCCTCGACGCCGTCGCCCGCTACGGCCTCGACCCCGACGCGGTGCAGACCGCGCAGGTCGTGGGCTCGCTGGCCGACGCGATCGGCGTGTTCACCTACCGCCCCATCGGCGGCGGGCGGATCGCCCCGGACCCCGCCTGGGTCCGCACCCACATCAGCACCCAATCGGTGCCGATCCTCGGCGACGTCACCTGCAACAACGCGATCTTCCCGCAGCTGCGGGCCGCGCTGGAGGAGATCGTGACGGCCGGCCTGGCCGACGAGATCAAGCGCGAGCAGTACGCCGGGTGCTACTACCCCCGCTTCATCGCCGGCTCCACGAGCCTGTCCAACCACTCCTTCGGCACCGCCCTGGACCTCAACGTGCCGGGCAACCTGCGCGGGACGGTCGGTGAGATGGACCGCGTCGTGGTGTCGATCTTCAAGAAGTGGGGCTTCGCCTGGGGCGGCGACTGGAGCTACACCGACCCGATGCACTTCGAGATGGCACGGATCGTCCGACCCGGCTGACCGCGGTCAGGCCAGCGCGGCGGCCACCTCGACGGCCACGGCGCCCATCGTGGTCCGGGCGCGCACCGGGTCCTCGGTGAGGAAGTAGTGATCGGCGCGCGGGGTGACGTCGTGCCACACCTCGACCCCGGCCTCGCGCAGTCGGCGAGCGTACTCGTCGCCGTCGCGGCGCAGGGTGTCCCGCTCGGCGGTCATCACCAGCGCCCGCGGCAGGCCCTCGAGCGACGGGGCCAGCAGCGGGGAGGCGTACGGAGAGCGACGGCTCTCCACGTCGGGGAAGTACGCGCGACGCACCAGTGCCCGCAGCGACGGACTGATCTGTCCGGCCCCCGCGGGGACGTCGGTGGCCAGGTCGAGGGCGGGGACTCCGAGCACCTGCAGGCGCGGCACGAAGGAGCTGGTGTCGCGGGCCATCAGGCACACCGCGGCGGCCATCCCGCCGCCGGAGGAGAAGCCACCCACGCTCACCGGCCCCCGCGTCGCGGCCCACGCGGCCACGTCGTGGGCCTCCTCCTGGGCGCGCGGGAAGACGGCGTACGGCGCGGTGCGGAAGTCCACGTTGAGCACCCGGACCCCCGCGGTCGCGGCGAGGTAGCGGCACCACCAGTCGTCCATGAAGGGGTGCCGCATCAACCACGCGCCCCCGTGCAGGTGCACGTGCGAGGGCCCGACCGCCTCCGACGGGCCCTCCCAGCCGGCCGGCTCGTAGGACCAGACGGTGACCAGTCCGTGACGGGTGGGCACCCGCAGCCGGGTCGGGCGGGGCAGGTCGGAGCCGGCGAACCTCAGCCCCTCGCCGTACCGCACGCTCCAGCGGGCCGTGTGGTGCATCAGGGTGACGGCGACGCGGTCGGAGATCCTCACCCGTGTCGTTCGGAGCCGGGACGCGGTTCGCTTGGGGATAGGTTGGGGCGCATGCGAGCCGTGCAGGTCGTCGAGACCACCGGACCCGAGCACCTGCAGGTGCGCGAGGTCCCCGAGCCCCAGCCCGGTCCCGAGCAGGTCCTGGTCGAGGTGCACAGCATCGGGGTGTCCTTCCCCGACCTGCTGCTGACCCGGGGGGAGTACCAGCTCAAGCCCGAGCCGCCGTTCAGCCTCGGGGTCGACGTCGCGGGCGTGGTCGTCTCGGCGCCGGCGTCGTCCGGGCTGGCGGCCGGTGACCGGGTCGCGGCCGTCGCGCCGTACGGCGGTGCGTCGGAGCTCGCGGTGTTCGGCACCGACTCGGTGTTCCGGCTGCCCGACGCGCTGTCCTTCGACGAGGGCGCGGCGCTGCCGATGAACTACCTCACCGCCGAGTTCGCGCTCAACGCACGCGCCGGGCTGCGCGAGGGCGAGACGGTCCTGGTCCACGGCGCGGCCGGCGGGGTCGGGACCGCGACCATCCAGGTCGCCAAGGGCATGGGCGCGAGGGTCATCGCGGTCTGCTCGACGCAGGAGAAGGGCGACTACGCAAGGGCCGCCGGTGCCGACGAGGCCGTGCTGCTCGACGGCTTCAAGGACGCCGTCATGGCGCTGACCGACGGTCGCGGCGTCGACGTCGTGGTCGACGTGGTCGGCGGCTCGGTCTTCACCGACTCCCTGCGCTGCCTGGCCACGTTGGGGCGGCTGCTCGTGGTCGGCTTCGCCGCCGGCGAGGGCATCCCCGAGGTCAAGGTCAACCGGCTGCTGCTCAACAACATCGACGTGCGCGGCGTGGGCTGGGGTGGCTACGGGATGATGCGCCCGGGCTACCTCCACCAGCAGTGGGAGGCCCTGCTGCCGATGATCGAGTCCGGTGCCGTGAAGCCGCCGATCGGCGCGACGTACTCCTTCGACGAGCTGGGCAAGGCGCTGGTCGACATGGACGAGCGGCGCACGCTCGGCAAGTCCGTGGTGCGGGTGCGATGACCGACCCGCACGCCGAGCACCACGACCACGGGCACGACCACGACCACGGCTCCGACCTCCCCGAGGAGGAGAAGGTCCGCCGCGCCGGCCACGTCGTCCTGGACGCCGTCGTCGCGGCCGACGTCGGCGGCGACGACCCCGACAAGGCACAGGCGGCGATGGAGCTGGTCTTCGAGCACCTGCTGGAGATCGACGCGATCGAGCTGCTGCTGGACGAGGAGAGCGAGGAGCTCGAGCTCGACATCAGCCCGCTCATCGGCGGCGTCATGCTCGTCGTACGCCGACTGGTGGCCGAGCTGGCGGCCCGCGACGGTGTCGACGAGGAGACCATCGTGATGTCGGTGCGCGCGGCCCTGGACGCTGCCGCGGGGTAGTCCCGGCTAGGGTCGCGGACGTGAGCATCCTCGACGACGCCCGCGAGGGCATGGACCTGTCCGTCCGGCCGCAGGACGACCTCTTCGGCCACGTCAACGGCCGCTGGCTCGCGGAGACCGAGATCCCCTCGGACCGCTCGAGCTGGGGCCCCTTCGTCGCCCTGAGCGACGCCGCCGAGCAGCACGTGCGCGAGATCATCGAGGAGCTGGCCGCCGGCGGCGCGACCGACGCCGCCGATCCCTCCGCCGCCGACGAGGCGCGCAAGATCGGCGACCTCTACAGCTCCTTCATGGACACCGAGCGGATCGCCGCCCTGGGGCTGACCCCGGTGCAGCCGCTGGTCGAGGCGATCGGGGGCCTGCGCGACCTGCGCGACCTGGCCGCCTTCCTCGGCGAGTCCGAGCGCATCGGCGGCCACGGCGTGTTCGGCTCCTACGTCGACAACGACGACAAGGACTCCGAGCGCTACCTCGTGAACTTCGTCCAGGGCGGCCTCGGCCTGCCCGACGAGTCCTACTACCGCGAGGACAAGCACGCCGAGACCCGCGAGAAGTACCTCGCCTACCTCACCCGGCTGCTCGAGCTCGGCGGCACCGGCGCCGACTGGCTCGGCGATCCCGCCGCCGCCGCGCGCACGGTGCTCGACATCGACACCCGGATCGCGAAGGGGCACTGGGAGCGCGCGGAGACCCGCGACGTCCAGCGGACCTACAACCTGCACACACTCGAGCAGCTCCGCACCCTGGTGGGCCCCTTCGACCTCGACGTCTACGTCACCAACCTCTCCGGCGGAGCGAAGTCCGCCGAGGAGCTGCTGGCCGAGGTCAACGTCCGCCAGCCGTCGTTCTTCGAGGGCCTGGCCGGCGTGCTCGCCGAGGTGCCGCTCGAGCAGTGGCGGCCCTGGCTGCTGGTGCGCGTGCTGCGGTCGGCGGCGCCGTACCTCACCGACGACCTCGTCGAGACCAACTTCGACTTCTACGGCCGCACCCTCAACGGCACTCCCGAGCTGCGTGCGCGCTGGAAGCGCGGCGTGGCCCTGGTCGAGGGGGCGCTGGGCGAGGCGGTCGGCAAGCAGTACGTCGCCCGCCACTTCCCGCCGCAGTCCAAGGCGATGATGGAGGAGCTGGTCGCCAACCTGCTGGCCGCCTACCGCGAGTCGATCGGCGCCCTGGACTGGATGACCGAGGACACCAAGGCGAAGGCCTACGAGAAGCTCGAGACCTTCAACCCCAAGATCGGCTACCCCGACACCTTCCGCGACTACTCCGGCCTGCAGGTGCGCCCTGATGACCTGATGGGCAACGTCGCCGCCTCGGCCGCCTTCGAGACCGACCGCCAGCTGGGCAAGATCGGCTCCCCGGTCGACCGCGACGAGTGGCACATGCTCCCGCAGACCGTGAACGCCTACTACAACCCCGGCACCAACGAGATCTGCTTCCCGGCCGGCATCCTGCAGCCGCCGTTCTTCTCCCCCGACGCGCACCCGGCTGAGAACTACGGTGGCATCGGCGCGGTCATCGGCCACGAGATCGGCCACGGCTTCGACGACCAGGGCGCACAGTTCGACCCGCTGGGCAACCTGCGCGACTGGTGGACCCCCGACGACAAGGCCGCCTTCGAGGAGAAGTCGAAGAAGCTCGTCGCCCAGTACGACGCCCTCGAGCCGCGCGACCTGCCCGGTGAGCGGGTCAACGGCCAGCTCACCGTCGGCGAGAACATCGGTGACCTCGGCGGCCTGACCATCGCGCACAAGGCCTACGTCATCTCCACCGACGGGCAGGCCGGCGTCGAGGAGCGGCGCCGGCTCTTCCTCAACTGGGGCCACGTTTGGCGCACCAAGCGCCGCGCGGAGCAGGCGCGTCAGTTCCTCACCATCGACCCGCACAGCCCGGCGGAGTTCCGCGCCAACATCGTGCGCAACCTCGACGAGTTCCACGAGGTCTTCGAGACCGCGCCCGGCGACGGCCTGTGGCTGGATCCCGAGGACCGCGTCCGCATCTGGTGACGAGGACCCAGCGGGACGTCATACGGACGGGAGGTCCCCTCCCGCTGGGTGCATGACGTCCCGCGGCTCCGCCGGTGGTGTCAGCCGGCGAGGAGCTCCTGGCGCGCCGCGACGGTGCGATCGACCAGGGCGGCGACGGCGGGGAAGCCGCGACGCAGGGAGTCGAAGCCGCGCGGGGTGAGCACGCAGGCGGTGACCGGGGTCATCGCGGTGACGGTGGCGGTGCGGGGCAGGCGGCGGTCGATGACGCCGAGCTCGCCGACCAGCTCGCCGGGACCGAGGACGGCGACGAGGTCCTCGCCGACGGTGACGGCGACCTGACCCTCGACCAGCAGGAACGCCTGGTTCTCGAACTCGCCCTCGCTGGTCAGCGTCGCGCCCGAGCGCAGCGACACGACGTCCATCAGCGCGGCCATCCGACGAAGCTCCCGGGGGGAGCAGCCGGCGAGGGCGGGGACGCTGCGCAGGAGGTGCTCGGTGGTGCGTGCCATGGGGGACTCCTGGAGGGGACGAGGGTGGGGAAGAGAGACATACCGTCGGTACGTCATCAACCGTACTCCGGGTATGTGAAAGATCAACACCTCTGTGGAGGAGATCACCGCACCGTCGGGGGCGGCTGGTAGACACCGGGGTCATGAGCCCCACCGCCGCGCTGACCGATCGTGCCGCCGCCCGCGAGGCTGCCGAGGCCCACCTGCGCGCCCTCGTGGGGCCCCGCGACGGGCAGCCGGAGGCGCGGCTGCGCGAGGACCAGTGGAGCGCGATCGAGGCGCTGGCCGTCGACCGCCGCCGCGCCCTGGTCGTCCAGCGCACCGGCTGGGGCAAGTCGGCGGTCTACTTCGTGGCGACCCTGCTGCTGCGAGGTGCCGGCGCCGGCCCGACGGTCATCGTCAGCCCGCTCCTGGCGCTGATGCGCAACCAGATCGCCGCGGCCGAGCGTGCCGGCATCCGCGCGGTGACCATCAACTCCACCAACGCCGAGGACTGGGAGCCGATCCACGAGCAGATCGCGGCCGGGGAGGTCGACGTGCTGCTGGTCAGCCCCGAGCGGCTCAACAACCCCGGCTTCCGCGACGAGGTGCTGCCCCGCCTGGCCGCCACCTGCGGACTGCTCGTGGTCGACGAGGCGCACTGCATCTCCGACTGGGGCCACGACTTCCGCCCCGACTACCGCCGCATCCGCACCCTGCTCGACGACCTGCCCGACGGCATCCCGGTGCTCGCGACCACCGCGACCGCCAACGCCCGGGTCACCGACGACGTCGCCCAGCAGCTCGGCTCCATCGAGCGCGGCGACGTGCTCACGCTGCGCGGCACGCTGGATCGCGAGTCGCTGCGCCTGGGCGTGGTCCACCTCAAGACCCCCGACCAGCGGCTGGCCTGGCTCGCCGACCACCTCGCCGAGCAGCCCGGCTCCGGCATCGTCTACTGCCTGACCGTCGCGGCCACCCAGGAGGTCGCCGACTACCTCCGCTCCCGGGGGCACGACGTCGCGGCCTACTCCGGGCAGACCGAGACCACCGAGCGGCAAGCCCTCGAGGCCGACCTCGCTGCCGGCCGCATCAAGGCGTTGGTCGCGACCAGCGCGCTGGGCATGGGCTTCGACGCCAGCCTCGGCTTCGTGGTCAACCTCGGCTCCCCGAGTTCACCGGTGGCCTACTACCAGCAGGTCGGCCGTGCCGGCCGCGGCCTCGTCGCCCGCAGCGAGTCGGCCACCGTCGTCCTCCTGCCCGCCCCGGAGGACCGCGATATCTGGGCCTACTTCGCCTCCCTCGGGTTCCCCCGCGAGGAGCAGGTCCGCGAGACCCTCGCCGTCCTCGCCGAGGAGGGCCGCCCGCTCAGCACCGCCGCGCTGGAGACCCGGGTCGAGCTCAGCCGCACCCGCCTGGAGACGATGCTGAAGGTGCTCGACGTCGACGGCGCCGTACGCCGGGTCAAGGGGGGCTGGGAGTCCACCGGTCGCCCGTGGAGCTACGACGCCGAGCGCTACGAGCGGGTCAGGGCGGCGCGGGAGCGCGAGCAGCAGGCGATGCTGGACTACCTGCGCACCGACAAATGCCGGATGTGGTTCCTGCGCGACCAGCTCGACGACCCCGAGGCCACCGAGTGTGGCCGCTGCGACAACTGCGGTGGGCTCGACCTGCCCACGCACGTGTCCGCCGAGGCCGTGAGCCAGGCCCAGGAGCGACTGGCCCGCCCCGGCGTGCCCCTCCCGCCGCGCAAGATGTGGCCGACCGGGCTCGACCGGCTCGGCATCGACCTGCGGGGGCGGGTCTCCGAGCAGGCCCAGGAGGGCCGGGCGGTCGCCCGGCTCACCGACCTCGGCTACGGGCAGGCGCTGCGCGAGCTGTTCCGCGAGGACACCCAGGACGCTCCGGTACCGGTCCCGCTCGTGCAGGCGGTCATCGAGGTGCTCGGCGACTGGCGCCCCGACGTCGACGCGATCGTGGAGATGGAGTCGGTCACCCGGCCCGAGCTCGTGGGCTCGCTGGCCGACGGCCTCTCGCGCTACCTCCAGGTCCCGCTGCTCGGCCGGTGGGCCGTCCTCGACCCCGACGTGCCCCCGGGGCGAGGTGCCGCCAACTCCGCGCAGCGGGTCGCGGCGGTGTCGCGGCGGTGCGGCCTGGAGGTGGAGCCGGGCGCGCTGGAGGGCCGGCGGGTGCTGCTCGTCGACGACCTCCTCGACACCGGCTGGAGCACGACCCTCGCCGCCCGTGCCGTCCTCCGCGCGGGCGCCTCATCGGTCACCCCGCTGGTCCTGGCCGTCCGGGCGTGAGCAGGCCCCGGGACGTCATACGGCGGGGACGAGTGGACGTCCCGTCCGTATGACGTCCGCGGAGCCTGCTCCACGGTGGAGGGTCAGCGGCGGGCGGGGTCGCGGGGGTCGAGGTGGTCGTAGTAGTCGCGAGGCGAGCCGTCGGGGCGCATGGTGGCGAGCAGCCGCAGGCCGGCGGGCTCGACGGTGCGTGCGCTGACCCAGGCCAGCAGCACCGAGGGCACGGCGACCAGCGCCGAGACGACCAGCCACGACCACCCCGGACCGGGCTCGGGGTAGAGGCCCAGCGAGCCGAGGAAGCGCAGCACCGGCTCGTGGATGAGGTAGATCCCGTAGCCCAGGCCACCCAGCCACACCAGCGGGCCCCACGACATCCAGCGCGCCCAGGGGCCGTCGTGCAGGACCACGTGGGCGAGGGCGAGGGTGAGCGCGGCGGCGTACATCGGGTGCCACCACTCGGCGATGGGGGTCCCCACGGGGCGGCTGAGCATGAGCGCGACCGTGAGACCCAGGCCGGCGGCGAGCAGGGCGGCACGAGCGGGGGACCCGAGCCGCACGCCGGCGGCGGCCACGACGGCCAGCAGCATGCCGACGCCGAAGTCGGCGGCCTTGGCCAGCGGGGAGAACCACACCGACCAGTTGTCGGCCGCCGCGCCGGAGAGCAGCGTGGCCCAGACGAGGTACGCCGCACCGACGACGACCAGCGCCACCGGCAGCGCCGAGGCCACCGCCAGCCGACGCCCGCGGGTGGTGGCCCGCGCGGCCACCCGGTTGAGCACCGGCACCGACAGCGCGACGAGGACGTAGAAGTGGAACTCGATCGCCAGCGTCCACGCCGGCCCGTTGGTCCAGAAGATGTAGGTGTCGGAGTAGACGTGGGTGAAGGTCAGGTGGGTGAGCAGGTCGACCCAGTGCCCCGGGGCGGTGGGGTTGGTCAGCGACCACACCAGCAGCACCACGGCGAGGTAGAGCGGCAGCAGCCGCGCCATCCGGCGGTAGAGCAGCACCCGCCCCGAGCGGATGCTCACGCCGTCGACCACCGCCTGGGCGATCGGCAGCCACAGCACGAGTCCCGAGAGGACGAAGAAGAGGTCGACGAACAGGTCGGCGCTCATGAACAACTCGTGGACCGTGCCGGTCAGCGGCCACTGGTAGGTGTCGCCGTACCTCTGGTGCTGGTAGCCGTGGAAGACCACCACGACCAGCGCCGCGACACCACGCAGCCAGCCGAGCGGGTAGCGACGGACCGGCGTGCCGGTCGTCGGTGTCGAGACCGTGGGGGCGTCGGTGCGAGCCCGGGTGGTGCTCATGCGTCACCTCCGGCGGTGCGCGGGGTGACCACCCACTGGTGCTCGCCGCGCAGCTGCTTGAGCTGTGCCACGCGGTTCACGAGGTTCTTGGCCTCGGTGTAGAAGACCAGGTTGAGCAGCGCCGCCTGGAGGAACCAGCGGCGGTGCCGCCGGACCTCCGGCGTCGCGAGTCGGTACGCCGCCAGCGTCTGCAGCGGTCCCGAGACCGTGACCAGCAGGGTGATGAGCAGGAACAGTGGGGAGCTGAGGTCGAGCCCGCCGTCGCGCCAGGCCAGGAAGCCCAGCAGCGGCCAGGTGAGGATCGACATCCACGGGTAGACCTCTCGCCAGCCCAGCAGGTAGGTCGCGCCGATCTTCTGCCGCAGCGTGAGCGCGGGGGAGCGCAGGATCGGGCCGAGATGGCGCAGCGAGACCTGGAACCACCCCTGTGCCCACCGCATCCGCTGCTTCCACAGCGCCTCCGGCGTCTCCGGGGCCAGCTCACGGCTGAGCAGACCGGGGTCGTTGACGATCCGGCCGCCGGCGCCGAGCACGCGCATGGACGCCTCGATGTCCTCGGTGAGGAAGGAGCCACGCAGCCGGATGCGCTCCAGGGCGGAGGCACGCCAGAAGCCGTTGGAGCCACCGAAGATGCCGAAGCCGGCCAGCGCGGCGCGGCCGGGGTGGGCCACGGCGTAGATCTGCTCGAACTCCACCGCGACCAGGCGGGCCAACCACCCGGTTTCGCCGTTGCGGATCACGCAGTGCCCCTGCACCACGTCGGCGGGGTCCTCGGGGTCGCCGAGCCACTGCCAGGCGCGGTCGAACGCGCCCGGCATCGGGTGGTGGTCGGCGTCGAAGATGCCGATCAGCTCGCCGTCGGCGACGTGCAGGGCGGCGTTGACGTTCTGGGCCTTCGACGTCGAGTCGGGGACCTTGAGCACGACGAGGTCGTCGTGCTGCTCGCCGAGCCGGGCCAGCTCGTCCTCGACGGGGAGCGGGTAGGGGGTGTTGTAGGCCAGCACGACCTGCAGGCCGCCAGCGCCGCTCGTGCTCCCGCCCGGTCCGCCCTCGCGGTCGGGGAGGGAGAGGAAGTGCTCGACGGTCTCGAGGATGGTGTCGGCCTCGTTGGGCAGGTACGCCGCGATGACGGCCGTCGCCCGGGGCCGCTCGCCCGCGCGGCCGGTGGGCCGGGGCGGGTCCAGGGCGTGCGAGGTCTCGGCCCAGATCATCCCCGCGGTCAGCGCGAGGGAGCCGACGATCGCCCAGTAGAGGACGCCGGACAGGTCGAGCCCGACCAGGGAGAAGGCGACCAGCGCGAGGTAGGGCACGACGACCGCACCCACGGTGGCGACGAGCACCTGGTTGCCGGTGGACCACCGGTCGATGCGCGGCCGGCGCACCCGCAGGTGGTGGCCCTCCTGCCGGGGCTGGAGGTCGCGCTGGCGGACCGACTCCGCGGCCGCCGACGCGGCGTGCTCGAGCGCCTGGTGCGCGTCCTGGCTGCGGGTCACCGGCGCCCACCCGACGCCGAGGTCGAGCACCGCCGGGGCGTCGTCCTCGCGCCGGTCGAGGGCCTCGAGGGCCTCGACCGCGTGGTAGGCCATCGCCTGCAGACGCTCGGGGCGGGCGTCGCGGTCCTCGCGGCGCAGCCGCAGCCGCAGCCGGCCGTCGTCGGTGGCGGCGACCAGCTCGCCGGGCTGCAGGAAGGCGGTCAGGCGCTCGGCGGCGGCCTCGACGACCTGCTGGTCCGACCGCTGGTGGTCGCCGGCGACCGGGCGGGCGCGCACGGGGTCGAGCACCGCCACGATCTCCCGGCCGCGGCGACGTCGCGGCAGCCGCAGGGTGCTGACGATGCGGGGGGCCTGGCCCACCGCCGGGCGGGTGAGCACGGTGTCGGGGTCGACGACCTCGCCGGCGCGGGTCGCGCGGTCCTCGCCCGGGGGGCGTGGGGGGAGCATCGCGGTCACAGACGGTCTCCTGTCGGTGGGGTCGGCATACGGGTCCGGTGCGGCCGTAGGAGGGTGGCGTGGGGTCCGCAGAGATCCACGGATCCGCCATCGGGGGACCGTGCCCGTGAGACGGGTCTTGGAACGTCCGGGCCGCCGTGGCCCGGGTCACGGGCGTCAGACGTACCGTTCTGCGGTGACCTCTCGGACCCCGCGCGTCGCCGCGCTGCCGCTGCTGCCGCTCCTGGCGGTGCTGTCCCTGCTCGCCTCGGCGTGCTCGGGCTCCGCCGACGACTCCACCACCACGCCGCCGATGCTCGCGGCGGCGGTCGCCGCGCACACCGACGCCCCCGTGAAGGCGGCGGCCGAGATCGGGGTCCGCGAGGAGCCCGAGCTGCTGGGCACGGGCGACATCGCCGTCGAGGTGGCGCTGGACCGCGAGGTCGGCGACAACGCCCACGTGCGGGTCGCGGTCACCCGCGGGACGCCGTTCGGGGCGTCCCCGGAGGAGCTCGCCGACCTGTGCGAGACCTTCGCGCCCTGCGAGGAGGTCGACGGGGCCACCCTGCTGCTCGAGAGCGGCGCACCCGAGTCCGACCCGGGCATCGCCTACGCGTGGATGGAGCGCGACGGCGTGACGGTCTGGGCCCTGGGCTACGGGCCGTTCATCGAGCGCGACCCGGCGCAGCGCGACGAGGAGGTCGCCGCCCTGGCGGACACGCTGGTGGCGGTGGTGACCGATCCCGGCGTCGGGTTCACCAGCGCAGCGGCGTACTCCGAGGGGGCGGAGGAGATCTGCGACGGGCCGTGGCTCGACTGGTACGGCCAGGGCAACGGCTCGCCCGAGCCCGAGGACACCACCGACTGGTGCTGATCCCCACGGAACCGCTCAGCCGACGATCTCCTCGACCGCGGTGACCAGGCGCGGGTCCTGCGGCTCGACGCCGGGGCTGAAGCGCGACACGACGGTGCCGTCGGCGGCGAGGAGGAACTTCTCGAAGTTCCAGGTGACGTCGCCGGCCTCGCCCTGCTCGTTCGGGGTGCCGGTCAGCTCGGCGTACAGCGGGTGCCGGCCCTCGCCGTTGACCTCGATCTTCTCCGTCATCGGGAAGGTGATGCCGTAGGTCGCGGAGCAGAACTCCTGGATCTCCTCGGCGGTGCCCGGCTCCTGGCCCATGAACTGGTTGCAGGGCAGCCCGACGACGGTGAAGCCGCGCGCGGCGTAGGTCTCGTGGAGCTGCTCGAGACCGGTGTACTGCGGGGTCAGGCCGCACTTCGACGCGACGTTGACCAGCAGCGCCGGGCGGCCGTCGGTGATCTCGCCGAGCGTGGTGGCGGTGCCGTCGAGGCGGGCGATCGGGAGGTCGAGGAGGCTCATGGGGCGAGCCTAGTCAGGTCGGCGAGTGCTTCCGGGCTGCTCCTGTCAGCGACCGGGTGGTGTGGCGGCCCCGGCCGGTGGGCAGGGTCACTCGACGGAGGTGGTCGTGGTGATCGACGTGCTGTGGGGCGCCGGCGGGATGGTGGCGCTGATGGGCGTCGCCTGGCTGTGCTCGACCGATCGGCGGGCGGTCCGGCCGCGCACCGTGGTCGGGGCGCTGGCGCTGCAGGTGGGCTTCGGGGTCCTGGTGCTGTCGTGGTCGGTCGGTGGCCGGGCGCTGGAGGCGGCGTCCTCCGGTGTCCAGGCGGTGATCGACTCCTCGCGCGAGGGCATCGGGTTCCTGTTCGGCCCGGTGCTCCCGGCCGAGGACCAGGGCACGGTCGTGGCCTTCCAGGTGCTGCCGGTGATCGTCTTCTTCGCCTCGCTGACCGCGGTGCTCTACCACCTCGGCATCCTGCAGCGGGTCGTCGAGGTCTTCGGTGGTGGTCTCGGGCGGTTGCTCGGCACCGGCCGGGAGGAGTCGGTCAACGCGGCCGCCAACATCTTCGTCGGGCAGACCGAGGCGCCGCTGCTGATCCGCCCGTACGTCGCCGGGCTGACGCGCTCGCAGCTCTTCGCCGTCATGGTGGGCGGCCTGTCGACGGTCGCGGGCTCGGTGCTCGTGGGCTACTCGCTGCTCGGCGCCCGCTTGGACTACCTCATCGCGGCGAGCTTCATGGCCGCGCCCGGTGCGCTGCTGATGGCCAAGATCATGCTGCCCGAGCCGTTGGAGACCGAGGCCCGGACCGGGTCGCGGACCGCGGGAGCGGGCGGCGTCGTACCGCAGCACGAGGACCGGGCCGAGGAGTCGTCCGAGGAGCGCGAGCACTCCGAGGAGCCCGAGCGCGCCCGCAACGTCATCGACGCCGCAGCCAACGGGGCCGCGGACGGCCTCAAGCTGGCCGCGACGATCGGCGCGATGCTGCTGGCCTTCATCTCGCTCATCGCGCTGGTCAACCTGATCGTCGGCGGCGTCGGGGGTTGGTTCGGCGCCGAGGACCTCAGCGTCCAGCAGCTGCTGGGCTACCTCTTCGCGCCGGTGATGTCGCTGATCGGCGTCCCGTGGGGCGAGGCCGTCGACGCGGGCAGCTTCGTGGGGCAGAAGATCGTGCTCAACGAGTTCGTCGCGTTCGCGGAGTTCGGCCCGGTGGCCGGGGAGTTCTCCGACAAGACCGCGGCGATCGTCACCTTCGCGCTCACCGGCTTCGCCAACATCGGCTCGCTCGGCATCCTGCTCGGCGGGCTGGGCGGCATCGCCCCCGAGCGGCGTCCCGACATCGCCTCGCTGGGCCTGCGCGCCATCCTGGCCGCCACCCTGGCCAACCTGATGAGCGCCGCGATCGCGGGGATCCTGATCGGTTGACGCCTGCTGTCCACGGCCGGGTCTAGCCTCGCTCCATGGGCGACCCTGCTGGCTTCACCTGGCTCCCGGCCAACCGGGCCACCGACGAGGACGTCGAGGCCGTGCTCGGCGCCGGCGGGGCGGCCAAGTGCCGCTGCCAGGGCCTCAAGGTCGAGGGCTGGATCTGGCGCGACAGCACGCAGGAGGAGCGCGAGGCCGCCCTGGTCGCGCAGACCGCCTGCGGCACCGACGGCCCCACCTCCGGCCTGATCGGCTACGTCGACGGCGAGCCCGCGGGGTGGGTCGCGGTCGAGCCGCGGGAGAACTACCCGCGCATCTGGGCGCGCAAGCAGCCCTGGATGCGGATGGACCCCGAGCTCGAGGGGGTGTGGTCGGTGACCTGCTTCGTAGTCCGCAAGGGCTTTCGGCGCGAGGGCCTGACCTACGAGCTGGCCGAGGCCACCGTCGACCACGGCCGCCGGGTCGGCGCGCGCGTCCTCGAGGGCTACCCGATGGAGCCCGCTCCCGGGAAGACCGTCATCTGGGACGAGGCCTCCGTCGGTCTGCTCCAGGTCTTCCTCGCGGCCGGCTACGAGATCCATGCCTCGCCCACCCTGCGTCGCCGGGTCGTCCGCTACGACCTGACCGCCGATTGACCGGCCGACGCGGGCCCCCGGCCGGCGTACGCCGGTGCCCGCACCGATCCACGCCAGATCACGACGTTCTGCAGGAGATCGGGGCTCTGGACCTGCAGAACGTCGTGATCCGTCCAGCGGACCTCGGCCGGGCACCCGCGGTGTCGGTACGCCGGGCTACCGTCGTCGCGTCCAGTCGAGACCTGCGGGCGAGGGGGGTGCGCGGTGGGGTTCGTCCCGGTGACCGGCACGGCCACCTTCCGGCCCGCGGTGCCGCCGCGCGACTCGGTGGTGGAGTTCGTCGACGATCGGCGCACCGTCGCGCTGCCGGTGCGGGCGGCGATCCCGGTGCTGACCAAGGCCCACGCCCGCGACGACCTCGATCCGAGCGTGGCGCTGCTCAGCGGGGCGGCGCTGTTGGGGATGCGGCTGGTGGCCGCCGGTGCCTTCGAGCCCGCGCCCGAGGAGCCGGGGCGACCCCCGTCGTGGCGGGTCGGTGAGCTCACCGACGAGGACGAGGACCGCGTGCGCAAGCTGGCCCGCTCCCGCGCGGCCGGTGAGCAGGACGCGGTGGACGCCGAGCAGGTGGTGCGGGCGGTGCTGGACGCGGTCGCCGACGCCGTACCCCGCGGCGCGCCGGTCGCCAGGTCGCGACCCGCGCCGCGCCGGCGACCCGTGCGGCAGGCGGCCGGTGAGGCAGCACCGGTCGACAGCGCCCCTGACGACGCCTTCCAGGAGCGGCTCCAGCGCCGCATCGCGAAGATCCGCCGGGGCAACGACCTCCCGCACCTGGTCACGATCTCGCTGCGCGTCGAGGCCGACGAGGAGGAGTTGGTGGCCGGGTCGGTGCGGCTGGTGCTCCAGGTCCACGACGAGCGCGACCCCCTGCACATGGCCGACGCCTCCGCACTGTGGCTCGACGACCCCGAGGACCACGGCTTCGGCGACCGCGCCCGCACCCACGCGACCATCGCGCTGCGCGCGGCGGCCGAGGCCTGGCCGGTGCTCGACCGGCTGCTCGCGCTGCGGGTGCCCGACCAGATCAGCCTGGAGGCCGAGGAGATAGCGAGCCTGCTCGAGGACGGCGTGGCGGCACTGGCCGAGCGGGGGGTCGACGTGCTGTGGCCGCGCAGCCTCGGGCGCGACCTGACGACCTCCGCGGTCCTCGACACCAAGCCCCGCCGCGGTGGCACCCGCGAGGCTCCGCTGCAGACCGGCCTGCTGACCCCCGACTCGGTCTTCGCCTTCCAGTGGCAGGTCGCCCTCGACGGCGACCCGCTCACGGCCGAGGAGATGGACACCCTCGCCACCTCGGCCGCGCCGGTGGTCAAGCTCCGAGGCGCCTGGCGCGTGGTCGACCCATCCATCACCCGCAAGGCCCGCAAGCGACTGGTGCGCGACGTCAAGCCGTCCGAGGCCATCGCCGCCGCCCTCAGCGGCGTCGCGACGCTGGGGGAGGACCAGCCCGCCGAGGTGGTCGTCGGCGCCTCGCTGCTGAAGGTGCGCGAGCAGCTGCGCACCGCCGCGACCCGCGAGCCCGTCGAGCCGCCCGCGGCGTTGCAGGCGACGCTGCGCGACTACCAGCGCCACGGCCTCACCTGGCTCGCCGAGCTCACCGGCCTCGGGCTCGGCGCCTGCCTGGCCGACGACATGGGCCTGGGCAAGACCCTCACCCTCATCTCGCTGCACCTGCACCGCGCCGAGGAGGCCCGTGCCGCCGGTCGGGCGCCCGCGCCGACGCTCGTGGTCTGCCCGACCAGCCTGCTCGGCAACTGGGAGGCCGAGATCCGGCGGTTCGCGCCCGGCGTCCCCGTACGCCGCTTCCACGGCGGCACCCGCTCGCTGGCCGGCCTCCCGGATGTCGGTGGGGGTGTCGGTGATGGTGTCGGCGGAGGCGCCGAGCCCACGCTGCTCGAGCCCGATGAGCTCCAGCCATCGGGCGCGTCCGACGACCCCGGCTTCGTGCTCACGACCTACGGCACGATGCGCGTCGACACCACCGCCAAGGACCGCCCCAGCGAGCTCGGCGAGGTGACGTGGGGGCTGGTCGTCGCCGACGAGGCCCAGCACGTCAAGAACTCCCGCTCCACCACCGCCCGGGGCCTGCGCTCCATCGGCTCCGGCGCGCGCGTGGCCCTGACCGGCACCCCGGTCGAGAACGACCTCACCGAGCTCTGGTCGATCCTCGACTGGGCCATCCCCGGCCTGCTCGGCAGCCGCCAGGCCTTCCGCCGGGTCTGGGCCGCGCCGATCGAGGCGGGCGTGGACCCCGAGGTCACGAAGCGGTTCGCCGACCTGATCGGGCCGTTCCTGCTGCGTCGCCGCAAGTCCGACCCGGGCATCGCGCCGGAGCTGCCGCCCAAGACCGAGACCGACCACCCACTGACGCTGACCCGCGAGCAGGTCGTGCTCTACGAGACGTTCGTGCGCGACACCATGGAGCGCATCGAGCGCGCCGACGAGCACACCCGCCGTGGCCTGGTGCTCTCGCTGCTCACCGGCTGCAAGCAGATCTGCAACCACCCCGCCCACTTCCTCAAGCAGGGCGGCGCCCGCGTCGCCGGCCGCTCGGAGAAGATCGACCTGCTCGACGAGCTGCTCGGCACCGTGCTCGCCGAGGACGGCGCGGCGCTGGTCTTCACCCAGTACGTCGAGATGGCCCGTCTCGTCGCCCGGCACCTCACCACCGCCGGCATCCCGCACCAGCTGCTGCACGGCGGCACCCCCGTGCGCGAGCGCGAGGAGATGGTGCGGCGCTTCCAGTCCGACGACGCCGATCGGGTGCCGGTCTTCCTGCTCTCCCTCAAGGCCGGCGGCACCGGGCTCAACCTCACCCGCGCCGACCACGTCATCCACCTCGACCGCTGGTGGAACCCCGCGGTGGAGGACCAGGCCACCGACCGGGCCTACCGGATCGGGCAGACCAAGCCGGTCCAGGTGCACCGGATGGTCACCCGCGGCACCATCGAGGAGCGCGTGGGCCTGCTGCTGGAGCGCAAGCGCTCGCTCGCCGACGCCGTCCTGGGCCGCGGCGAGGCCGCACTCACCGAGCTCAGCGACGACGAGCTGCGCGACCTCGTCAGCCTGCGCCCCGCCTGATGACCCGCCTGATGACCCGCCTGATGACCCGCCTGATGATTCCGGGGACGACCGGCCGATGACCAGCACGACGCACCCCGCGTGCCCCGAGCGGCGCAGCACCGCCCGGCCGACCGGCTGGTGGGCGCGGGCCTGGCTCCGCGCCGTCGAGGAGGCGGCGTACGCCGAGGAGGAGCTCGTCGCCTCACGTCGCCTGGCCCGCTCGGGGCGGATCGGGGGCATCCGGGTCGAGCCGGGTCGGCTCACCGCCGCCGTCGAGGACGCCGACGGGCTGTGGGCGACCGCGGTCGACGTGCCGGTGCTGCCGGACCGCGACGTGGATGCGTTCCTTGAGGCGGTGGGTGCGGTGAGCGGCCGGGTGTCCGCGCTGCTGGCCGGCGACCTGCCCCACGAGCTGGTCGAGCACGCCGAGGAGGCCGGCGTCGAGCTGCTCCCGTACGGCGGTGAGCTGGTCGGCACCTGCACCTGCTCGGCCTGGGTCGACCCGTGCGTGCACGCGCTCGCGCTGCTGCACCAGGTCGGCTGGCTGCTCGACGCCGACCCGTTCGTGCTGCTGCACGTGCGCGGGCTGCCGCGCGAGCAGCTGCTGGCCCGGCTGCACGTCGAGCGAGCGGCGAGGGTCGCGGCGCTCGCCGACGACCGGGAGCCCGACCCCGACCTGGACGCCGCGCACGATGCGGCCGCCCGCGCCGCTCGCTTCCTGGAGCGGCTGGAGTCCGGGGAGCCCGGCGACCTCGACCACCTGCTGTGACCCGCCCGTAGCGTGGGGGCATGAGCGCGACGTCCCTCCACCTCGAGCACCGCTTCGCCGACGCGCTGCCCGAGCTGGCGGTCGACTGGCAGGCCGAGACCGCGCCGGGGCCGACGCTGCTGGCCCTCGACGAGGAGCTGGCCGTCGAGCTGGGGCTCGACCCCGCGTGGCTGCGCACCGAGGAAGGGCTCCGGCTGCTGACCGGCGAGCAGCCGCCGGCCGGCGCCCGCCCGGTGGCACAGGGCTACGCCGGCCACCAGTTCGGCGGGTACTCACCCCGCCTCGGCGACGGCCGTGCCCTCCTCCTCGGCGAGCTCACCGACCGCGGCGGGCGGCTGCGCGACCTCCACCTCAAGGGCTCGGGCCGGACCCCGTGGTCGCGCGGTGGCGACGGTCTCGCGGTCGTCGGCCCGATGCTGCGCGAGCACCTCGTCTCGGCGGCCATGCACGCGCTCGGCGTCCCCACGACCCGCTCGCTCGATGTCGTCGCCACCGGCCGCGCGGTGCAGCGCGAGCAGCCGCTCCCCGGCGCGGTGCTGGCCCGAGTGGCGTCGAGCCACCTGCGCGTCGGCACCCTGCAGTACGCCGCGACGCTGGACCACCAGCATCCCGGTTCCGGCCTGGTGCGCCGCGTCGTCGAGCACGCCGCGACCCGCCACCACCCGCACGTCCTCGACGCCGACGTCCCGGCACTGGCCCTGCTCGAGGAGGTCACCCGCGTCCAGGCCGAGCTGGTCGCCTCGTGGATGTCGGTCGGGTTCGTGCACGGGGTGATGAACACCGACAACGTCACGCTCTCGGGCGAGACCATCGACTACGGCCCGTGCGCGTTCCTCGACGGCTTCGACCAGGCCGCGGTCTTCAGCTCCATCGACACCGGCGGGCGCTACGCCTTCGGCCAGCAGCCCGCGATCACCCAGTGGAACCTCGCCCGGATGGCCGAGACGCTCCTGCCGCTCGTCGCCGAGCAGGCCGGCGTCGACCAGGACGGCGCAGATCAGGATGCTGCGGTCGAGCGGTGCGTGGCCGTGCTCGAGACCTTCCCGACGCTCTACGGCGAGGCGTACGCCGCCCGGGTGGCCGCCAAGCTCGGCCTGCCGGCCGGCCTCGACCCCGAGGTCCGCAGCGCGCTGGTCGGCGACCTGCTGACGTTGATGCAGGCCGCCCGGGTCGACCACACGGGCTTCTTCCGCGACCTGGCCCGCGAGCTGCGGGGCACCGGCGGCGAGCACGGGACGCCGGCCCGGGACCGGGTCCTCGACCTCCCGGCCTACGACGACTGGGCGACCCGCTGGCGTGCCCTCGGGCCGGACCCCGACGCCATGGACGCCGTCAACCCGGCGTACGTCCCCCGCAACCACCTGCTCCAGGCGGCCCTCGACGCCGCCGACGCCGGTGACCTCGCGCCGTTCGAGCGGATGCTGGAGGTCGTCACCCACCCCTTCGACGAGCGCCCCGAGCGGGCGGAGTACGCCCTCCCCGACCCCGCCGGCGGGCCGTTCGTGACCTACTGCGGGACCTGAACCGGGATAGTCCGCATTCGAACGAATGCCGGCCGCGCGCTCGGCATGGATCCGAATGCGGACTATCCCGCCCGCACCCCTGCCCCGGCAGGTCGAGCCGGCGTATCAATACGCCGGTTCGGCGCCCCCGACGCCGACCCCCAACGCCCCCAGCGCCATCGACGCGAGCACCTGCCGCATCTCGGCGTCGGGCAGCAGGCCGGAGTGGGGCGTGGAGTTGATGAGCCCGAAGGCGGCGTGCGCCATGGCCCGGGCGGCGTCGTGGGAGAGGCCGGGGTGGAGGGCGCGGAGCTGGTCGGCCCAGACGTCGACGTACGCGCGCTGGGTGGCCCGGACCTCCTCGCGCGCCTGGTCCGGCAACGAGGACCAGTCGCGGTCCTGGACGACGATGAGCGGACGGTGCTCGAGGGCGAACCCGACGTGGTGGTCGACCAGGGCGGCCAACGCCTCCGCGGGCGAGGAGGCCGAGCCGACGCACTCGCGGCCGCCGTCGAGCAGCCAGCGGCTGATCGAGACCAGCATCTCGGCGAGCACGGCGTCCTTGGAGGCGAAGTGCTTGTAGAGCGCCGGGCCGGAGATGCCGCAGGCCGCGCCGAGGTCGGCGACCGAGACGCCGTGGAACCCGCGCGCGGCGAACAGCTCGGCGGCGGTGCCGAGGATCTGCTCGCGGCGCGTGGTCACCCCGGCAGGTTAGCGGCCGTTAACTCCTCGCCGTCGGAGTCGGTCGTCTCCTGGTCGCGCGCCTGGACCTGCAGGGCGAAGCGCCGCCCCGGCAGCGCGACCAGCGAGAACACCGCGCCCAGCAGGCACATCGTGCCGATCACCAGGCACCCGGTGTGCAGCCCCAGCAGGAACGCGTCGTTGACGCCCTCGAGCAGGCGGGGGTCCGCGACGGCCAGCGCGTCGGCGACGGCGACCGACTCCGCGGCCGCGTCGAGGGTGGCCGGGTCCGGACCGCCGGGCACCTGCCCGAGCCGCTCGGCCAGCCTGTCGGCGTACAACGAGGAGAACAGTGAGCCGATCACGGCCACGCCCAGGGTGCCGCCCAGCTCGCGGGTGGCGTCGTTGACGGCGGAGCCGATGCCGGCGCGGGCCGGCGGCAGCACCTGCAGGATCGACTCGGTGGCCGGTGTGCTGATCAGCCCGAGGCCGGTGCCCATGAGCAGCATCTGGGGGACGATCACGGTGGGGTACGGCGCGTCCACGGCCACCGTCGAGATCCACAGGAACGACGAGCCCAGCAGCGTCATGCCGACCGTGACGACCGCCTTGGTGCCGACCCGCGGCGCCAGCAGGCCGCCGACGATCGAGGCGATCGCGATGCTCGTGGCGACCGGGAGGATGCGGGCGCCGGTGCCGAGGGCGGAGAAGTCACGCACGAACTGGAAGTACTGCGTGATGAGGAAGATGAAGCCGAACAGCGCGAAGAAGCTGATCGTCACGGCCACCGCCGCGGCGCTGAAGCGTCGATCCCGGAAGAGCGTCACGTCGAGCATCGGGTGGGGCGTGCGCCGCTCGTGCACGACGAAGGCCACCAGCAGCAGCACGGCGACGCCCAGACCGAGCACGGTCGGCGTCGAGGACCAGCCACGCTCGGGGGCCTCGATGATGGAGTAGGTCAGCAGGCCCAGGGCTGCGACGGACACGGCCAGCCCGGTGCGGTCCAGCGCGGGCACCGACGGGTCGCGGGACTCGGGGACGAAGGCCAGGGTCAGCCCCATCGCGACCGCGGCGACCGGCACCATCGCCCAGAAGACCGCGTGCCAGGTGAAGTGCTCCAGCAGCACGCCGCCCGACACCGGCCCGGCGGCCACGCCGACCCCGACGGCGGCCCCCCACAGGCCCAGGGCGGCCGCGCGCTCGCGGCGCTCGGGGAAGGCGTTGGCGATGATCGAGAGCGTCGTGGGGAAGATCAGCGCCGCGCAGGTGCCCATCACGAAGCGCAGCGCGATCAGCGCCTCGCTGGAGTCGACGAGGGCCGCGACGCCGCTGGCGAGCGCGAAGCCGCCGAGCCCGGTCAGCAGCGCGGGGCGTCGACCCCAGCGGTCCGAGAGGCTGCCCATCGCCAGCACCAGCGCGGCGAAGGAGAGGTTGTAGCCGTCGACGATCCACAGCAGGTCGCGGGTGGAGGCGTCGAGCTCGCGCCCCAGCGTGGGGAGCGCGACGTTGACGATCGTGGTGTCGATGTTGATGGCGAGCACCGCGACGCAGACGGTCAGCAGCACCAGCGGCTTGCGGGCGGTGGACGGTGGCACGGGTGCTCCTGATGACTGGGCGGCCGGCTGGCGACAGGGGGTGCGGACGAGAGGTGACGCCCGATGTGGACGCTGTGAACATCAGGAGCGTGACGGGATATGTGGACGGTGTCAACATCGGAGGCGGAAATTGTTAGTCTCAGCCACGTGACACCACGCGACGGCTACCACCACGGGAACCTCCGCGAGGCCCTCGTCGATGCGGCCGTCGAGCTCGCGGGCACCTCCGGGCCCGAGGGCGTGGTGCTGCGTGCCGTCACCCGCCACGTGGGCGTCTCGCCCAACGCGGCGTACCGCCACTTCGCCGACCGCGAGGCGCTGCTCGCCGAGGTCGCCGCGCGGGCGATGGCCGCGCTGACCCGCAGCATGTCGGCCCGGCAGGACGCCGTGACCGAGCAGGACCCCGTCGACCGCGCGGTGGCGCGGCTCGAGGCGATCGGGCGGGGGTACGTCGACTTCGCCCTCGCCGAGCCGGGCCTGTTCCGCGTGTGCTTCGCGGCGCCGCCGGAGGTCGCGCTGGCATGGGACTCGCGCGACGCCGACGCCGAGGCAGGCGCAGGAGAGGTGCCGGAGCCGACGGCCGACCCGTTCGGCGTGCTCAACGCCGCGCTCGACCACCTCGTCGAGGTCGGCTGGCTCGACCCGGTGCGCCGACCGGGGGCCGAGGTGCTGTGCTGGTCGACCGTGCACGGTTTCGCCACGCTGCACCTCGACGGGCCGCTGCGCGACGTGTCGGCGCAGGAACGGGAGCAGGCGCTGTCCATGGCGCTCGCCCACGTCTCGCGCGGGATCGGCCCCGCCTGACCAGCGCCCCCGCACCCCGGGAGCGCCCCGCTCTGGGGCGAAGGCGTGCGTGGTTCACCACCCGTCGCGGATGATGGGGGCATGGCGGGGGACACCAGGCGGTCGCGGCGCGCTGCCGCGACCTTCGCGCTGGCCGTCGCCCTCGTGGCCACCGGCGCCTTCCACATGCTGCTGGTGACCACCGACCTCGACGGGGCGTTCGCCGACACCCGCGACGACGTCACCGCCACCGAGGACCCCGATGACGCCGCCGCGTCCACCCCGGGCGCGCTGCCCGTGAACCCGCCGGCCACCACGGCCGCCCCGACGCCCGGTGCGCCCACCACGCCCTCGGAGCCGGCGCGCACCTGTCGGCCCCGCACCGCGCCGGTCGACCCCGACGCGGACCCCTCCGCGATGTGCCTCGCCGAGACGCTCGACCGGTGGCTGGCCGACGGCGTCACCGCGGTCGGCCAGCAGGTCAACATCTCCAGCGACTCCTGGGACGAGCCGCTGTGGCGGCTGGACCCGCAGCGCCCCGCGGTCGTCGGCTTCGACCTCGACGAGCTGGTCGCCGCCGCTCGCCGCGGCACCGACTGGACCGAGGACCTCGCGCTCATGGCCGCCGACGGCATCGTCCTCACCGCCTCCTGGCACGCGCCCAACCCGTTCAGCGGCGGCGACTCCTTCGACCGCACCGGCGCGGACCGCCTCGACGCGCTGCTGAAGGAGGACAGCGCCCCCGCCCGTCGCTTCGACGAGGAGTGGGCCGAGGTGCTCGACTCCCTGGCCCGCCTCCAGGAGCAGGGCGCCGCGGTGCTGGTGCGGCCGCTGCACGAGGCCGGCGGCAGCTGGTTCTGGTGGGGTCGTCCCGACCCCAGCACCTACCGCGCGCTCTTCGCGCACCTCCAGCAGCAGGCCGCCGACGCCGGGGTCCACAACCTGCTGTGGTCCTACGGCGCCGCCGTCCGCACCTGGGAGGGCGTCGACGAGCCGCTCTCCCTGCTGCCCGACCGCGTCGACCTGGTCGGCCTGGACACCTACGACTGCGAGACCCCGCACCCCGACTGCGGTGGCCGCGACGCCGACGACCTGGCCCGCGACGAGGTGGACCTGACCGGGTACGCCGAGCTGGTCGCCGCTGCGCCCCGAGCCGCGCTCACCGAGGTCGGGCCCGCCCACTCGCCCGACGGCTCGTGGGACCCGTCGGTCATCACCCGCACGCTGGCCCGCGAGGGCCTCCCCGCGGCCTACGCGCTGCTGTGGTTCGACGACTCCTTCGGCCGCAAGCAGGTCTCCTCCCTCGAGGGCGGGAAGGCCTGGCTGGAGTCGTGTCCCGACGCGCTGTGCCCGGTGGGCGCCGCGGGCTGAGCGCGGCGATCCCGCACACACCCGCCTCGCAGCAGGCCGAGCCGGCGTATCAACACGCCGGCTCGGCGGGAGCGAGCCCACCGGACGGTGGCGCCGCAGGTTAACGATCGCTAACCTGCTCGGGTGAGCACCCAGATGCGCGACCTCGTCGACGAGCTGCGCCAGCGCCTCGCGACGGTGCGGCAGGGCGGCAGCGAGGCCGCGAGGAAGAAGCACACCGACCGTGGGAAGCTGCTCGCGCGCGACCGGGTCGACCGGTTGCTCGACCCGGGCAGCCCGTTCCTGGAGCTGAGCCCGCTGGCGGCGTACGGGATGTACGGCGCGCCGGGGGAGACGCCGGTGCCCAGCGCCGGCGTCGTCGGCGGCATCGGTCGCGTCCACGGCCGCGAGTGCGTCGTCGTGGCCAACGACGCCACCGTCAAGGGCGGCACCTACTACCCGATGACGGTCAAGAAGCACCTGCGGGCGCAGACGATCGCGGCGGAGAACAACCTGCCGTGCATCTACCTCGTCGACTCCGGCGGGGCGTTCCTGCCGATGCAGGACGAGGTCTTCCCCGACCGCGAGCACTTCGGCCGCATCTTCTTCAACCAGGCGAACATGTCCGCCCGCGGCATCCCGCAGATTGCCTCGGTCATGGGCTCGTGCACCGCCGGTGGTGCCTACGTCCCGGCGATGAGCGACGAGACCGTGATCGTCAAGGAGCAGGGGACGATCTTCCTCGGCGGGCCGCCGCTGGTGAAGGCCGCGACCGGCGAGGTCGTCACCGCCGAGGAGCTCGGCGGCGGCGAGGTCCACGCCCGACGCTCCGGCGTCGTGGACCACCTCGCCGAGGACGACGCGCACGCGCTGGCGATCGTGCGCGGCATCGTCGACACCTTCTCCCGGCCGGCCACGCCCGCGCCGTGGGAGGTCCGTGAGCCCGAGGAGCCGCTGGAGTCGGCGGAGTCGATCTACGACGTCGTCCCCGCCGACGTCCGCACCCCCTACGACGTGCGCGACGTGATCCGCCGCATCGTCGACGGCTCGCGGCTGCAGGAGTTCAAGGCGCTCTACGGCGAGACGCTGGTCTGCGGGTTCGCGCACATCTGGGGCCACCCGGTCGGCATCGTCGCCAACAACGGCATCCTCTTCAGCGAGTCCGCGCTCAAGGGCGCGCACTTCATCGAGCTGTGCAACCAGCGCGGCATCCCGCTGGTCTTCCTGCAGAACATCTCCGGCTTCATGGTCGGCCGGGAGTACGAGAACAACGGCATCGCCCGCGACGGCGCCAAGCTCGTCACCGCGGTCGCCTGCTCGGTGGTCCCCAAGTTCACCGTGGTCATCGGCGGCTCCTACGGCGCCGGCAACTACGGCATGTGCGGACGCGCCTACGACCCGCGGTTCCTGTGGATGTGGCCCAACGCGCGGATCTCGGTGATGGGCGGCGAGCAGGCCGCCTCCGTCCTCGCGACCGTGGCGAACCGGCCCGATGACGAGGAGTTCAAGGCCCCCATCCGGGAGCAGTACGAGCAGCAGGGCTCGCCCTACTACGCCTCCGCGCGGCTGTGGGACGACGGCATCATCGACCCCGCCGACACCCGTCGGGTCCTCGGCATGGCGCTCTCGGCCGCCGCCAACGCGCCGGTCGCGGACCCCTCCTACGGCATCTTCCGGATGTGATGGCAGTGCACACCCTCCTCATCGCCAACCGCGGCGAGATCGCCCGCCGCGTGATCCGCACCGCCCGCCGGCTGGGCTGGCGCACGGTCGCGATCCACTCCGACCTCGACGCCGGGGCGCTGCACGTGCGCGAGGCCGACGACGCGGTGCGGGTGGAGTCCTACCTCGACGTCGACGAGGTGGTGGCGGCAGCGCGCGAGAGCGGCGCCGGCTACGTCCACCCCGGCTACGGATTCCTCTCCGAGCGGGCGCCCTTCGCCCGGGCCCTGGCCGAGGCCGGCATCACCCTGGTCGGCCCGAGCGCCGAGGTGATGGACGCGATGGGCCGCAAGGACGCCGCCCGCGAGGTCGCGGTCGCGGCCGGGGTGCCCGTCGTGCCGTCCTACGACCTCGGCGACGACCCCGCGACCTTCGCCTACCCCGTCCTGGTCAAGGCCGCGGCCGGCGGCGGCGGCAAGGGCATGCGGGTGGTACGCAGCGCCGCCGACTACGCCGAGGGGTTCGCCGCCGCCCAGCGCGAGGCGCGCTCGGCCTTCGGTGACGACACCATCCTGGTGGAGAAGTACGTCGAGTCCGGCCGGCACATCGAGGTCCAGGTCATGGGGGACACCCACGGCCACGTGGTGCACCTCTTCGAGCGCGACTGCTCGACCCAGCGCCGCCACCAGAAGGTCCTGGAGGAGGCGCCGGCGCCCGCGATCACCGACGAGCAGCGTGCCGCGATCACCGGCTCGGCCGTGGCGCTGGCCGCCCAGTGCGGCTACACCGGCGCCGGGACCGTGGAGTTCCTGCTCGACAACGCCACCGGGGAGTTCTACTTCCTGGAGATGAACACCCGGCTCCAGGTCGAGCACCCGGTCACCGAGGAGGTCGTCCGGGTCCGCGGGCAGCGGGTCGACCTCGTCGAGCTGCAGCTGCGGGTCGCGACCGGTCAGCCGCTGGGCATCGACCAGGCCGAGGTGTCGTTGGAGGGCCACGCCATCGAGGCGCGGGTCTACGCCGAGGACTCCTTCGGCGGGTTCCTCCCGCAGGCCGGCCGCGCCGGTGAGGTGCGCTGGCCGACCGGCGACCAGGTCCGCGTGGACCACTCGCTGGTCTCCGGGCAGGAGGTCTCGACGTCGTACGACCCGATGCTGGGCAAGGTCGTCGCCGGCGGCACCGACCGCGAGGACGCCCGGCGCCGCCTGGTCGCCGCGCTCGACGACACCGTCGTGCTCGGCCTGACCACCAACACCGGCTTTCTGCGCGCGCTGGCCGATCACACCGCCTTCCGCGACGTCGGGCACGAGGGGGGTCTCGACACCGCCTGGCTCGATCGCGTCGACGTCGCCACCGAGGTGCCCGCCCCGAGCACCGACGAGGCCCGCCACCTCGCCGCGTGGGCGGTCCACCTCGCCGAGTCCGAGATCACCGGCCCCTTCGCCTCCGACGGGTTCCGCCTCGGCGCCCCGGCCGCTCCGGTCGTGGTGCCGCTCGACGAGGACGTCGTGCTCGGCCGCCGCCCGCGCCTCGACCCCGCCGCCCACGTCACCCCCGCCTCGGTCGAGGTCGTGCTGCGCGGCCAGCGCTTCCGCTTCGAGCGCGGCGACCTGGCCGGCGACCACGCCGACGAGCACACCGGCGACCTCATCGCCCCCATGCCCGGCACCGTCCTCGACGTCCGTGTCGAGGTGGGTGGCACCGTGGAGGAGGGGCAGGTGCTCGGCGTGCTGGAGGCGATGAAGATGGAGCTCGCGCTCAAGGCGCCGTACGCCGGGACCGTGACCGTCGTCGACGCGACCGTGGGGCGGCAGGTGCCCCTGGGGCACGTGCTGTTCCACGTGGAACCAACGGGACAGGAGGGCCAGCAGTGACCGGGCCCGCGACCGCCGTCCCCCGGAGGGCCGAGGCATGACCGGCGTCATCACCCGCGCCACCCCCGTGCCCGCGCCCGGCCTGCCCGGGCGCGTGCGGATCTACGAGGTCGGCCCGCGCGACGGCCTGCAGAACGAGCAGGGCGTCATCCCGGTGGAGGTGAAGGAGGAGTTCGTGCGCCGGCTGCTGGCCGCCGGGCTGCCGGTCGTCGAGGCCACCTCGTTCGTCCACCCGCGCTGGGTCCCGCAGCTGGCCGACGCCGCCGAGCTGATGACCCGCCTGGGTCCCGAAGGTGTCGACTGCCCCGTGCTGGTGCCCAACGAGCGCGGGCTGGACCGCGCCCTCGAGCTCGGCCTGCGGCATGTCGCGGTCTTCGCCAGCGCCACCGAGACGTTCGCGGCCAAGAACCTCAATCGCACGCTGGACACCCAGTTCGAGATGTTCGCGCCCACCGTGGAGCGCGCGCTCGCGGCGGGCATGGACGTCCGCGGCTACGTCTCGATGTGTTTCGGCGACCCCTGGGAGGGCCCGGTCGCGCCCGAGCAGGTCGTGACGGTCGGGCAGCGGCTGCTGGAGATGGGCGTCGGCGAGCTCAGCCTCGGCGACACGATCGGCGTCGGCACCGCGGGCCACGTCACCGCGCTGGTGGAGGCGTTCACGGCGGCGGGCACCGACGTCGACCGCCTCGCGCTGCACTTCCACGACACCTACGGCCAGGCCCTCTCCAACGTGCAGGCCGGCCTGCGCGCCGGCGTGACGACGTACGACGCGAGCGCCGGCGGGCTCGGGGGGTGCCCGTACGCCCGGAGCGCGACCGGGAACCTCGCGACCGAGGACCTCGTGTGGCTGCTCGACGGTCTGGGTATCGACCACGGGGTCGACCTCGAGGCGCTGGTGGCCACCAGTGCCTGGATGGCGCAGCAGCTCGGGCGCCCCAGCCCCTCCGCCGTCGTGCGCGCGCTGGCACAATCCACCTCGTGACATCCCAGCGTCGGGTCTACCTGCACATCGGTGCGCCGAAGACCGGCACCACCTACGTGCAGGACCGACTGAGCCGCAACGCCAAGACGCTGGCCCAGCACGGTGTCCACTTCCCCTCCCGCTCGCCGCTGGTGAGCCCCGGGATGTTCCACTTCCGCGCCGCGCTCGACCTGCTCGGCCAGGACTGGGGCGGCGAGCAGGGCCACGCCGAGGGCAGCTGGGACGCCCTGGTCCGCCGGGTCCGTCGGGCCCGCGGCACCGTGATCGTCAGCCACGAGATCCTCGCCCCCGCGCCGGCCCAGGCCGTGGCGCGCGCCAAGGCCGAGCTCGGTGCCGGCGACGACCTCCACGTCGTCTACGGCGTGCGCGACCTGGCCCGCCAGCTCCCCGCCGCCTGGCAGGAGAGCATCAAGCAGGGTCGCAAGTGGACCTACCGCAACTTCCTGCGCAAGACCCGCAGCGGCAGGCCGTGGTTCTACCGCGCCTTCGACGTGCCCGCCGTGCTCAGCACCTGGTCGGCCGGCCTCCCGCCGGAGAACGTCCACGTCGTCACCGTCCCGCAGTCCGGCACCGCCGGCCCCGACGAGTTGTGGCACCGCTTCTGTCGCGCCGTCGACATCGACCCCGCCTGGGCGCCGGAGGAGTCGCGGCGCACCAACCCCTCGCTCGGCGTCGCCGAGGCGGCGTTGATCCGCCGGCTCAACAAGCGCCTGGGTCGCAAGGTCCGCCGCGACGCGATCTACGACGACCTCGTCCGGGGACTGCTCGCCGAGCAGGAGCTGGCCGGCCGCGAGAGCGCCAAGCTGCTGCTGCCGCCGGGCATGCACGAGTGGGCCGAGTCGGAGTCCGCGCGCTGGGTCGAGTGGATCGAGCAGAGCGGGGTCGACGTCATCGGCGACCTCGCCGACCTGCACCCCCTGCCGACCCGCCGCCGCGACTACGTCAACCCCGACAAGGTCACCTCCAAGGCCCAGCTCGCCGCCGCCCTCGACGCGCTCACGGTGATGACGCAGGAGGCGGCGCGCCGCGAGGACCCCGAGCACCAGCTCGCGCAGCGGCTGCGCTCCGGCGTACGCCGCCTGCGCGAGTCGTGACCGGCCCGGCCCGGGCCGCCGCGTGGGTCGCCCACCTGCGGGAGGGCGGCACGACGCCGTGGGCGGAGTGGGCCGGCACCGTCGACGGTCCCACGCCACCGGTCCTTCCCGGCGCCCAGCAGCTGGAGCTGCTGCGCCGGCTCAACCAGCGAGCACCAGTCCCCGCCGCCCTGGTCGAGCGGGTCCTGACGGCCAGCGCCGCCGGCCGGGGCCGCCCCGACCTCGAGCTGGTCGGGGCGCGTCCCGCCTCCGACTTCGGCCCGCCACCGGTCGACCCGGGCGCCCTGCCCGCGGAGGAGCTGCTGCGCGTGGCGGCGCTGCTGCTCGCCGAGGACCTCGCCGCCGCGGGCGATCCCGACGACCGGCACGACCACCCCGACGACCTCGGCCGCCTCCTCGGGGATGCCGCCCGCCGGATGAAGCGCAGCGGTCGCGGCCCGTGGCTGCGCCCGTGGCGCACGAAGTACAAACTGGTCGGCGACCCCTGGCGCGCCGACGCCCTGCGCCGCGACCTCGTCGCGCGCGGCCGGCCTCCCGGGGGCCGCGGTGCCCTCGTGCTCGTGGTGGCCGACGACCTCGCCACCATGCTGGGCGACCTGTGGACCGACCGGTGCTTCTCGACCGGCGTCGCGGTGCCGGCGTGGGGATCGTGGCTGGACGCGCTGGCCGGCTCCCGCCGGATCGCCCGGGGCGCCGACCCCGCGCTGGTCGCCGCCACGTGGTCCGAGCGGGTGGGCCGCGAGCGGGTGCGCATCGTGCTCGACGAGACGCAGCTCCCGGCGATGCTCGGCGTCCCCCACCTCACGCCCCGGCCCGCGGTGTCCGCCGAGGCCGCCGAGCTCGCACGCCTGGTCGCGAAGGCGCTCGGCCTGCGCGTGACCCCCGATGTCGGCCGAAGGATCCTGCGCGAGCGGCTGCTGCCGCGCCTGGTCGGGCACCCGGGTCACCCGGGCCACCCGGGCGCCCCGCTGGCCGTCCCGCCCGAGCACCACCGGTGGATCCACCGCCGATCGGTCCGGATGCGGGACGCCGTGCGCGCGGGTGACTACCCTGTCGTGGGCGAGGTGGACGGCCTGGTGAGCCGCCCGCGCGCCCTGGCCGCCTCCGGGGAGACCCTC
>JAYYWX010000051.1:0-11903 GCA_036341255.1 Actinomycetota bacterium
GGGGGCCCGGTGGCGACGCTGCCACCGATGCCGGCGACGTCGCCGGCGAGCTCGGGCACCTCGTCGGGCAGTGCCCAGGCGATGAGGACAGGCCGACGGCGGGCGAACGGGCCGACGACGACGTCGCGGTCGTCGGTCAGCCCGACACGCTCGAAGACCAGTCCGGTGGCGGCGCCGGTGCGGGCGAGCCCGGTGTCGACCAGCTCGTCGTAGTTGTCCGGCGCGCCGGCGGGGTTGACCACGACCTCGATGACGCGGCATGGGTCGTAGCCGACCGGCTCGTCGCTGCCGCGCTGCACCTGCAGGAACGAGAAGCTGCCCTGCCCGAACTCCGTCTCCGGCAGGACGCCGAGCCGCTCGTCGCCGATGCCGACCAGTCGCCGCAGCGCCTCCATGTCGTCCGCGGGCGACCAGACCAGAGCGCCACCGAGCAGCAGCGCGGTGATCAGCAGCCCCGGCAGCACCGGACCGTGGGACTTCCGCTCGCGACGGGGGCGGCGGTTCGTCGACATCGGCATCGTGCCCAGCCCGTGCTCCCGGTCCAGCCGGTCGAGCTCAGCCATCCGGCGCTCCATGTCACGGGCAGCGCGGCGCCGCCGTGAGCGCTCCCCCATCAACCCTCGCCCTCACCTGTACGTCGTCGGCGCCGTCCTCGCCCATCCGTTCGTCGAGTCTGACACGTGACCACCACCACAGGTGCCGAGAGCGACCTGCGGGCCTAGCCTGGATGGCAGTCCGGGGACTCCAGCAAGGGAGCCTCGAGATGTCACACCGAGGAGCTCGACGATGAGCAACGAAGAGACCGCGCCCTACGGCTCCGGCCCGGCCAAGGCGCCGGCGGACCCGGCCGCCCCCGCAGCCCCCCGCAAGCGCGTCCGCACCCATCACCTGCGGGAGATGAAGGAGCGCGGCGAGAAGATCACCATGCTCACGGCGTACGACATGTTCACCGCCGCGACCTTCGACGAGGCCGGCATCGACCTGCTCCTGGTGGGCGACTCCGCGTCCAACAACGTGCTGGGCAACGAGACCTCGCTGCCGATCACCGTCGACGAGCTGCTGCCGCTGACCCGTGCCGTGGCGCGCGCGGCGAGCCGCGCCATGGTGGTGGGCGACCTGCCGTTCGGCTCCTACCAGGCCTCCCCGGAGCAGGCGTACCTGACTGCCGTGCGCTTCATGAAGGAGGCCGGCGCCCACTGCGTGAAGCTCGAGGGCGGCGCCGAGATGGTGCCGGTGATCGAGAAGCTCACCCAGGGCGGCATCCCGGTGATGGCCCACATCGGCTTCACCCCCCAGTCCGAGCACGCGCTGGGCGGCTACCGCGTCCAGGGCCGTGGCGAGACCGCCGAGCGGGTCAAGCGCGACGCCAAGGCGGTCGAGGCGGCCGGCGCGTTCGCGGTCGTCATGGAGATGGTGCCCGGCGACGTCGCCGGCGAGATCAGCCGCGAGCTGACCATCCCGACCATCGGCATCGGCGCCGGCAACGGCTGCGACGGCCAGGTGCTGGTCTGGCAGGACGCCTTCGGCCTGCGCACCGGCAAGATGGCGCGCTTCGTCAAGCAGTACGCCGACGTCCACCAGGTGCTCCTCGACGGCGCCCGCGCGTACGCCGACGACGTGCGGGCCGGGACGTTCCCCGGCCCCGAACACACCTTCTAGAGCACATGTTCTAGGTGCACCGTCCCGAGCAGACCCCGAACACGACGAGAGGCCGTCCGCCGGCGCCCCCATGCGCGGCGGACGGCCTCATCGTTGCCCCCCGTTTCGCCGGGCCGGTGTCCCCACATCCGGCCCGTCGTCTGTGTTGCGGTGGTGCATCTCGGTGTCGCTGTCCAGTGATCTGAACGCTACGCGCGCATCCGCTACGACCTGCCCACGCTCGGTGCACGCCTCGGTCAGGTGAGCACCACGTTTCGGTAACAGACCTACCGTGGACGACATGTGGCCCTCCCGCCGACCGCTCCTGCTCCCGCTCGCCGCGCTGCTCGCGCCGTTGGCGCTGACCGGGGCGGCGTGCTCCACGGCCTCCGAGCCGGGCACCGCCGACGCGACCGCCGGCAGCCGTCCCGAGGGTGGCCGCGCCGTTCCGGGACTCGACGTCGAGGTGATCGCCGACGGGCTCGACAACCCCTGGGACGTCCAGCCCATCGGCGGTGGACGCCTGCTGCTCACCGAGCGCGACCGGGCCACGGTCTCGATCTGGGAGGACGGCGACGTACGCCGCGTGGACTTCCCCTCGGAGTCCGTCTGGGTCTCCGGGGAGACCGGGCTGATGGGCCTCGCGGTGGACCCGAAGGTACGCCGCAACGGCCGCTTCTGGACCTGCCAGGGCGCCACCACCAAGGGCGGCGGGCACGACGTGCGTGTGGTCGCCTGGAAGTTGAACGACAGCGGCACCAAGGCGAAGCGTCGTGGGGTGCTGCTCAAGGGCCTGCCGGCCACCTCCGGCCGCCACGGCGGCTGCCGACTCCTGGTCGCCCGCGACGGCTCGCTGCTGGTCGGCACCGGGGACGCCGCCGTCGGCACCAACCCCCGTGACCTGACCTCCCTGGGCGGCAAGGTGCTGCGCCTGGACCGCCGCACCGGCGACCCGTGGCCCAAGAACCCCTTCATCAAGGCGAGCAACACCAAGCAGCGCTACGTCTTCACCTACGGCCACCGCAACGTGCAGGGCCTCGCCCAGCGCGCCGACGGCTCGCTGTGGTCGGTCGAGCACGGCAGCTACCGCGACGACGAGGTCAACAAGCTGGTCAAGGGCGGTGACTACGGCTGGCACCCCGTGCCCGGCTACGACGAGTCGGTGCCGATGACCGACCAGTCCCTGCCCGGCAAGCAGCGCGAGGCACGGTGGTCCTCGGGCGACCCGACCGTCGCCCCCGGCGGCGCCTCCTTCGTGGTCGGCAAGAAGTGGGGCGCGCTGCGCGGCACCCTGGCCGTCGCGGTGCTGAAGGACCAGCGGGTGCTCTTCATGAAGTTCGACGACCGGGGCCGGCTCAAGCGCGTCCGCACCCCCGACGCCCTGCGCGAGCACGGGCGCATCCGCCAGGTCGTCGACGGCCCCGGCCACGACCTGCTGGTGCTCACCGACAACGGCGACGGGCAGGACGAGATCCTCCGGGTCAGCCCGGGCTGACCCGGAACCCGGTGGGGGGCGGGTGTTGCCCGGATCGGGCATCCTGGGGGCTCCCATCCCCCTCCCGGAAAGGGCCTGAGCGCCCGCAATGGACACCCAGACCCTGGCCAACCTCGGCCTGGTCCTGCTCTTCGTGCTCGTCGGCGGCGTCTTCGCCGGCACCGAGCTCGCCCTGGTCTCGCTCCGCGAGGGCCAGCTCGACCAGCTCGAGAAGCGCGGCGGACGCGGCGCCCGTGTCGCCGCCGTCGCCCGCGACCCCAACCGCTTCCTGGCCGCGGTGCAGATCGGCGTCACCGTCGCCGGCTTCTTCTCCGCGGCGTACGGCGCCTCCACGCTCGCTCCCGATGTGGCCCCGCTCCTCGCCGGGCTCGGCCTGGCCGACGACCTGGCCGACACGCTGGCGCTGGTCCTGCTCACGCTGCTGATCGCCTACCTGTCGCTGGTGCTCGGCGAGCTGGTGCCGAAGCGGATCGCCCTGCAGCGCGCCGCGGGCGTGGCCGTGCTCGTGGGGCCGCCCCTGGACCGCTTCGCCACGCTCATGCGTCCAGTCGTGTGGTTCCTGTCGGTCTCCACCAACGCCGTGGTGAGGCTCCTGGGCGGCGACCCGAACGCGACCTCGGAGGACATGACCGACGAGGAGCTGCGCTACCTCGTCGACCAGCACCAGGGACTCGGCGACTCCGAGCGCGCCATCCTCGTCGACGTCTTCGACGCCGGGGACCGCAGCCTGCGCGAGGTCATGCGCCCGCGCGCCGACGTGGTGACGCTGCCCGGCGACTCCTCCGTCGCCGAGGTCACCGAGCTGGTCCGCACCAGCCCCTACTCCCGCTACCCCGTCGTCGGCGACGGCACCGACGACGTGCTCGGGTTCCTGCACGTGCGCGACCTGCTCGACGCCAGCCCCGCCGCCCGCGTCTCCGACCTGGCCCGCCCGATCACCTTCCTCCCCGGGACCAACCGGGTGCTGCCGACGCTGGGCGCGATGCGCCGCGACCGCACCCACATCGCCATCGTGGTCGACGAGTACGGCGGCACCCACGGCCTCGTGACCCTGGAGGACCTCGTCGAGGAGCTCATCGGCGAGATCGAGGACGAGTACGACCCGCCCACGGTCGCTGAGGCCGAGGGCGTCGCAGCAGGGCTCAGCATCGAGGAGTTCGCCGAGGCGACCGGCGTCGAGCTCGAGGACGGGCCCTACGAGACCGCCGCCGGGTTCGTCCTGCACCGGCTCGGCCGGATCGCCGAGGTGGGCGACCGGGTGGAGGTCGACGACGCGCACACCCTGCTCGTCACCGAGGTCGACGGGAACCGGATCACGCGCCTGGACCTGACGGTGTCGTCCGACCCCTGAGTCACCAGCTGAGTCACCAGCCCCACCACGCGGCACCGGCCCAGATGACCACGAACCACACCACCAGGCACACCACCGGCGACCAGGCGACCCATGTGGGCCGTTCGGACCACCAGCCGACCGCGCGCACCGTGGTCACCAGCCAGAAGAGCAGCAGCAACGCCTGCGCCCACCACGGCGTGAACGGGGCCGAGGCGGCGTACAGGAAGAAGCAGGCCGCGAGGCCGACCATGCCGACGAAGGGCCAGGGCGAGACGTCGGCGCGTCGGTAGCGGCGCGTGCGGGTGAAGAACGCCACGGGTGGGTCAGTCCTCCTCGACGGCGTCCCAGTCGTCGTCGGCGGACTCCCACTGCTCGTTGCGCTCCTCGGCGATCTCGAGGGCGCGCGACGCCTCCTCGCGGGAGTCGTAGGGACCGAGCCGGTGCTTGGCCGGGCACAGGTCGTCGACGGTCTCCACGCGGTGGTGCTTCACGCAGTACCAGTACTGGTCGGGTTTGCCTCCGTCGGCCATGGGGCGACCGTACTCCCCCGCGACCTAGACTTCCCGGACGTGACCACCGCGACCGTGCAGCCCGCCGCCGTCTCCCCCCGGCGACCCGTCCCCGCGCAGATCGTGCGCCCGGAGTACGTCGACAAGCCGGCACCCGCGCGCTTCGAGGGCTCGGAGGTCAAGGACGCCGAGACCATCGAGCGGATGCGTGCCGCCTGCCGCCTGGCAGCGCAGGCGCGCGAGGAGGTCGGGCGCCACGTGATCCCCGGTGTGACCACCGACGAGCTGGACCGCATCGGCCACGAGTTCCTCTGCGACCACGGCGCCTACCCCTCCACGCTGGGCTACCGGGGCTTCCCGAAGTCGCTGTGCAGCAGCGTCAACGAGGTCGTGTGCCACGGCATCCCCGACGCCCGCGTGGTCGAGGACGGCGACATCGTCAACATCGACATCACCGCCTACCTCGACGGCGTGCACGGTGACACCAACGCCACCTTCCTCGCCGGCGACGTGGCGCCGGAGACGCGCGCCCTGGTCGAGCACACCCGCGAGGCGCTGGACCGCGGCATCCGTGCGGTCAAGCCGGGCCGCCGCATCAACGTCGTGGGCCGGGTCATCGAGGCCTTCGCGAAGCGGCACGGCTACGGCGTCGTGCGCGAGTTCACCGGCCACGGCATCGGCACCCACTTCCACTCCGGCCTGGTCGTGCCGCACTACGACGACCCCGCCTACGACGACCTGATCGAGGTCGGCATGACGTTCACGATCGAGCCGATGCTCAACATGGGCACCCACGAGTGGGAGATGTGGGACGACGGCTGGACCGCGGTCACCAAGGACCGCCGCCCCTCCGCGCAGTTCGAGCACACGCTGCTGGTCACCCCCGAGGGCGCCGAGGTCCTGACTCACCCCTGAACGCAACGTTCACGTAACTCGGACCTGGGTATGGTCCGGGCATGACGGCCATGTTCGAGGGATACGGGTCGAGCGGTCCGGCGTACGACGAGATGTTCGACGGATCGGCGTTGCGACCGCCGTACCGACGGCTGCGTCACTCGCTGCGCGAGATGAGCACGCCGGAGCTGGTCAGTCGGGTGGAGCAGCTGCAGGCCTCCTACCTCGACCAGGGCGTCACCTTCGACATCGGCGGTGAGGAGCGGGCCTTCCCGCTCGACATCCTGCCGCGCGTCATCGAGATGGACACCTGGTCCACCATCGAGCGCGGCGTCCAGCAGCGCGTCAGGACGCTGGAGGCCTTCCTCGCCGACGTGTACGACGCCGGGCAGGTCTTCGACGACGGTGTCATCCCCCGCCGGGTGATCACGACGTCGTCGCACTACCACCGGGAGGCCGCCGGGGTGCGCCCGCCCAACGGGGTCCGTGTCCACGTGTCCGGCATCGACCTGATCCGCGACAACGCCGGCGAGTTCCGCGTGCTCGAGGACAACGTGCGGGTCCCCTCGGGCGTCTCCTACGTGATGACCAACCGGCGAGCGATCTCCGCGGCGCTGCCGGAGACCATCGCGCAGCACCGCATCCGCCCGGTCGCGGGCTACCCCCAGCGCCTGCTGGCCGCCCTGCGCGCCGCGGCCCCGGCCGGTGTCACCGACCCGACCGTGGTCGTGCTGACGCCGGGCGTCTACAACGGCGCCTACTTCGAGCACGCCCTGCTCGCCCGCACGATGGGCGTGGAGCTGGTCGAGGGCAGGGACCTCGAGTGCCGGCGCGGCCGGGTCATGATGCGCACGACCAAGGGCCTGGAGCCGGTGCACGTCATCTACCGCCGCGTCGACGACGAGTTCCTCGACCCCGTGCACTTCCGCGCCGACTCGGTGCTCGGCTGCCCCGGCATGATCGACGCGGCCCGCTCGGGCAACGTCACGCTGGCCAACGCGGTGGGCAACGGCGTCGCCGACGACAAGCTCGTCTACACCTACCTGCCCGACCTGATCCGCTACTACCTCGACGAGGAGCCGGTGCTGCGCAACGTCGACACCTGGCGCTGCGGCGACGCCGACGCCCGCGAGGAGGTCCTGGACCGTCTCGACGAGCTGGTGCTCAAGCCGGTCGACGGCTCGGGCGGCAAGGGCATCGTCATCGGTCCGCGGGCCACCAAGGAGGAGCTCGACGAGCTGCGCGGCAAGGTGCTGGCCGACCCGCGCTCGTGGATCGCCCAGCCGGTGGTCCAGCTCTCGACCGTCCCGACCTTCGTCGACGGCGAGCTCGGGCCGCGGCACGTCGACCTGCGCCCCTTCGCCGTCAACGACGGCAACCGGGTGTGGGTGCTCCCCGGCGGACTGACCCGCGTCGCGCTCGCCAAGGGCGAGCTGATCGTGAACTCCTCGCGCGGCGGTGGCTCCAAGGACACCTGGGTGCTCGCCGGCCCGCCCAGCCTCGAGGGGCTGCCCCCCGAGCCCGAGCCGGAACCCGAGCCCACCCCCGAGCCCGAGCCGGAGCAGCCGGAGGTCCGTGACCCCGGCCCGGCGCCGAGCCAGCTCCCCGACCTGGTCGAGGAGCCCGGCCAGGGTCAGCAGCAACAACAGCAGCAACAGCAGGCCCGCGACGAGAGAGGGGCACGCCCGTGCTGAGCCGGATCGCGGAGTCGATGTTCTGGATCGGGCGCTACGTCGAGCGTGCCGAGGACACCGCACGCATCCTCGACGTGCAGACCCAATTGCTGCTCGAGGACGCCACCATCGACGAGGACACCACCTGCCGGGGGCTGCTCTCGATCATGGGCATCGAGCCCGACGGGGACGAGCCGCTGCCGGAGCACGTCGACGTCTCCTTCGTCCTCGACCGGCTCTGCTACGGCACCGGGCACCCGACGTCGATCGCGGCCGCGCTGGCCGGCGCCCGCGAGTCGGCGCGCCGGGCCCGCGAGACGCTGTCGGTGCCGATGTGGGAGGCGATCAACACCACCTACCGCGCCATCCCGTCCGGCCACTTCCACGCGATGCGCACCCCGGCGGTCTTCTCCTGGGTGCGCGAGCGGGCGGCGTTCGTCAACGGCACCGCCGACGCGACGATGACCCGCGACGAGGGCTGGCACTTCCTGATGCTGGGCCGCTGCGTGGAACGGGCCGACATGACCTCGCGCATGGTCGCGACCGCCTCGCTCAGCGCCGGGAGCGACGCCCCGTGGACCACCACGCTGCGCGCCTGCGGCGCCCACGAGGCGTTCCTGCGCACCTACCGGGGTCTGGAGACCGAGCGCGGCGCCGCGGAGTTCCTGATGCTCGACCGGCTCTTCCCGCGCTCGGTGGTGTTCTCCCTCAACCGGGCCGAGCAGTGCCTGGTCAACCTGGAGGCCTCCGACCCGCGCGCCGGCTTCCAGAACGAGGCCCAGCGACTGCTGGGCCGGATGCGTGCGGAGCTGGAGTACCGCTCGTTGTCGGAGCTGATGACCGACCTGCCCACCGAGATGGAACGCCTGCAGCGCACCTGCGCGCTGGCGACCGAGGCCGTGACCCGTCGCTACTTCGCCGGGGCCGAGGCCATGAGCTGGACCGGGGTGACCCACTGATGCAGCTGCGGATCAACCACACCACCACCTTCACCTACGACGGGAAGGCCACCGCCTCCTACAACCAGGCGCGGCTGACCCCGGTCACCACGACCGACCAGATCGTCGTGCACAGCCGGGTCGAGGTCTCCCCCAAGCCGTGGTTCTACGAGTACCGCGACTACTTCGGCGCGGTCGTCACCGCCTTCGAGGTCGTCGACCCCCACGACACCCTGGTCGTGGCCGCGACCTCGACGGTGCAGACGCACCGTGCAGCGCTCGCCGAGCCCACGCTGACCTGGGCCGACATGGGCACCCGTGAGGTCGCCGACCGGTGGACCGAGGACCTCGTGCTCCCCGACCTGGTCACCCCTCCCCACGACTTCGCCACCCGGGTCAAGCAGCTGGCCGCCGACGCCGACCTCCCCGGCCAGGCCGCGCGGGCGGTCTGCGCGCTGGTCCACGACCAGGTCGAGCACCTGCCCCGCTCCCAGCACGCGCAGTCCCACGCCGCCGAGGCCTGGCAGCAGCGGGCCGGCGTCTGCCAGGACGTCGCGCACCTGGTGATCGGCGGGCTGCGCTCGATCGGCATCCCCGCGCGGTACGTCGCCGGCTACCGCCACCCCGACGCCGACCCGGCCATCGGCGCCGCCGTCCCTAGCGAGGCGCACGCCTGGGTCGAGTGGTGGGACGACGGCTGGACGGCGTACGACCCGACCTGCGACGCCGCCCCCGACGACCGCTACGTCTCCATCGGCGCCGGGCGCGACCACGACGACGTGCCGCCGCTGCGCGGGATCTACTCCGGTGCCTCGACCGCCGACATGCGCGTCGAGGTCGAGGTCACGCGTCTGGCGTGAGGCTGTCGTTCGGGCGCTGACCGGTCTCCACCAGCCGGCGCTCGACGCGCAGCACGGCGACCTCGTGGTCGACCTCGCCGCTCATCGCGGCGGCCAGCCGCAGGTGCGGCAGCGCCTCCTCCAGGCGGTGCTGACGCTCCAGGCTGCGGCCGAGGGCGTGGCGCGCCCAGACGTCGTCCGGGGCGTCCTCGACGAGCACCCGCAGGTCCTCCTCGGCACGCTGCAGCTGCGCGCGCTGGAGGAAGGCCCAGGCCCGCAGCGAGCGCAGCCCGGTGTTGCCGGGGTCCTCGGTGAGCGCGGGCTCGAGCACCTCCAGCGCCTCACGCGGGGCGCTGGAGCTCAGCAGCTGGTGGGCCGTGCGGTACGCCGACGCCGGCTGGTGCAGCGCCGGGACCGACACGGGCGGGACCCGGACGGAGTGGTGCTCGCTCATGCCCGGTCAACGCCCGCCGCACCGCCCGGATTCCCTGACGGCCGCCTCCTCGCTACCCTGCTTCCTGCGGATGGGCCGACCGGGCGACCGCGTCGCACTCCTCGTGGGTGCGCCGAGGAAGGTCCGGGCTCCACAGGGCGAGGTGGTGGGTAACACCCACCCGGGGCAACCTGCGGGACAGTGCCACAGAGAACAGACAGCCGCCCCTCTCGAGCGATCGGGAGGGACGGTGATGGTGAAACGGTGGTGTAAGAGACCACCAGCGGCCGGGGTGACCCGGTCGGCTCGGCAAACCCCACCTGGAGCAAGGTCAAGAAGTCACTTCGGTGACGCGTGTGCGTCCGAGGGCTGCCCGCCCGAGCACACGGGTAGATCGCTGGAGGTCGTCGGCAACGGCGACCGTAGATGGATGGTCGCCCCCGGACCCGTGAGGGCGAGGGACAGAACCCGGCCTACAGGTCGGCCCATCCGCACTCGACCCGAGGAGTGGCCCCGAGGAGTGGCCCCGAGCAGTGGCCCCGGGCGCCTGGCTCGTCGAGGGGTCCGGGCCGAGCGCCCACCAGGGGGGGTGAGAGGGCGCCCGACCCGGACGGGTGAATCATGCCCGCTCGGTCACGCTGGCGAGAAACGAACGCGCCTGCTCGCGATGTCGGCTTCGACAAGTTCCACCGAGACCTCCTCACCCAGCGGCAGCGGCGTCCCACCCTCGAGGCGGGCCTCGACGGCCGGGGCGGCCACCACCACCTCTCCGCGGTGCGGCTTCTTCTCGTCGACCTCGACGACCACACCGGTCATCACCTCGCCGACCCGGTCGCGGAGGACACCGGCCTCCACGAGGTCCAGGATCCCGCGCTCGTACGCCGACGCCACCCGTCCGGAGCGGCGCATCGTCGCCGGGAGGTCCGGCAGCGCGGCGCGGACCCAGTCGGGCACCGGGTCGCCGGCGCACAGCGCGACGCACACCTCGGAGGCGTAGCGGTCCACGAGCCGCCGCAGCGGCGCGGTGACGTGGGCGTACTCCGCGGCCAGCGCCGCGTGCAGCGGCTGCTCGGGCAGCTCCCCGTCGAAGGCGGTGTAGCCGCTGCCGCGCAGCAGCCGGGTGCAGGCGACCACCATCGCGGCGTGCTCGGGGCGGGTGGGATCGAGGCTGCGGATGAAGTCGGGGTAGAGCAGCTCGGCGGGCCACTCGATGCCCAGCGCCCGGGCGGTGCGGTGCAGGCGCTGGACGTCGCGGGGGTCGGCGGGCGGCAACGTGCGCAGGACGCCGACCCGGCCGTAGACCATCATCGCGGCGGCGGCGTAGCCGGTGAGCAGCGAGACCTGCGCGTTCCAGTCCTCGACCGGCAGCCGGGCCCGGTGCTCGAGGTGCCAGCGCCCGCCATCCACGACCACGTCCTGCTCGGGGATCGGCAGCGACACGCCCCCGCGTGCGGCCTCGCGGGCCAGGCGCAGCGGCCCGATCTCCGCGAGCCGGGCGAGCGTCTCGGGTCCCTCGCCCGCGTCGACACGGCGCTGGGCCTCCTCGTAGGTCAGCTGCTCGCGGCTGCGCACCAACGCCCGCCGCACGTCGGCGTCGACCCGCTCGCCGTCGGGGCCGAGGCGGATCGTCCACAGCAGTGCCGGACGCACCCGGTCCGGCAGCAGCGACGCCGCGTCCTCGCTGATCGCGGGCGGGTGCAGCGGCACCTTCTCCTCAGCCCCGTAGAGCGTCTCGCCCCGACGGTTGGCCTCGACGTCGACCGGGTCGCCCGGACTGACGAAGGCCGCCACGTCGGCGATGGCGTAGTGCACGACCCACCCGTCGCCGTCACGGGCGACGTGCAGGGCCTGGTCGAGGTCCTGCGCCCCCGCGGGGTCGATGGTCACGAAGGGCAGGTCGGTGCGGTCCAGCTCCGGCAGCCGAGGGGCCTGCGCCGCGCGCGCCGCCGCCTCCTCGACCTCGGCCGGGAAGGCCGGGGTCACCTCGAGCTCGGTCTGCAACCGGCGTACCTCCTCGCGCAGGAGGCTGGCCGGGACCCGCAGGACGGGGTGGGAGGTCATGCAGGCACCATAGCCAGCACCATGCTGATCCTCCTGCCGCCCAGCGAGGGCAAGACCGCACCCCGCCGGGGCAAGCCGCTCGACCTGGCC
>JAYYWX010000052.1:0-29216 GCA_036341255.1 Actinomycetota bacterium
CCTGCGGTGGCGCCCGGGCGGGAGGCGCCCACGGGGGGGGGGCGCGCTCTTGTTGGGGGGCCCCTGCGGGGGCCCCGTGCCCCCGGCTGGGGGGCACGACTCAGCCGATCAGAACGCCTCGAGGATCGTCAGCGTGGTCGCCCAGGCGTCGGAGGCGGGGTCGATGACGGTGAAGTGGTCGCCCTCGACCTCCACCAGACGCGCGGTGCCGCCGGCGGCGGTCGCGGCCTCCACGTAGGAACGGGACTGGCTGATCGGCACGATGTCGTCGCCGGACGCGTGGACGCACCACACGGGCACCGGGAGCGGCACCTGCTGGACCGGGTCGATGTCGGCGTCCGCGCTGGTCGGCACGCCGCCGACGATGCCGGTGACCGTGCCCGGGCCGCCCAGCCCGGCGGTGTAGGCGCCGCGCAGGTCCAGGACCCCGGCCTGGGACACGACGTGGGTCAGCAGCCCCTGCCCGGCCGCCCAGGTGGCGAGGTGCCCGCCGGCGGAGTGACCGATGCCGACCACCGGGACGGTGCTCGGGTCCACGCCGAGCACGAGCTCGTCGAGCTCCTCGATCGCGGCGCGCACGTCGTCGAAGGTCTCGGGGTTGCCGCCACCCCCGCCCGCGCCGCCACCGACGCGGCGGTACTCGATGGCCCAGGTCGCCCACCCCTGCTCGACCAGACTCGGCACCAGCGGACGGGCGTACTCGATGCCGTAGGCGGCCTTCCAGAACCCGCCGTGCACCACCACCGCCACTCCGCGCGGGACACCCGCGGGCAACGTCAGCTCACCGAACTGGCTCGGGTCGCTGCCGTAGTCGTGGCGCTGCGGCTCGCGCACTCCCTCGGGCATGGGTGGCACCTCCTCGGGGCCGACGCCCCCGCGGACCAGCACGGTCAGGCCGACAGCGGCCGCCCCCAGGGCCGGGAGCGTGAGGAGGGTACGACGGGGCATCCGGGGCACGCGGGTGGTTCGGCCCCGCGGGGCGGGTCGGATGGGTCGCGGCGTCCCGGCGTCGGGATCAGGACCAGTCACCGGACCGGCCACGCTTCACCTCGCCGCGACGCTTCTTGGTCTCGAGGCGCCGCCGCTGGGAGCCGCGGGTCGGCCTCGTGGCGCGGCGCTTGGCCGGCGGCGGCCCGGCCGCACGGCGGACCAGCGTCGCGAGCCGCTCCCGCGCCGCCCGTCGGTTGGCCAGCTGGGTGCGGTGCTCGGACGCGGCGACGGTGAGCACCCCGTCGACCAGTCGGCCGGCCAGTTGGTCGAGCACCCGTCGGCGTACGTGGTCGGGGAGGGCGGAGCCCGCGGCGTCCCACACCAGCTCGACCCGCGAATCGGTGGTGTTCACGCCCTGGCCACCGGGTCCCGAGGACCGGCTGAACCGCTCGCTGAGCTCGGACCCCGGGATCACCAGGGTCCGCGTCACGGGCAGGTCGTCGGGCACCGGCCCATCATCGGGAGCCCGGGGCCGGTTTCACCACCCGGGTGGTGAATCCGGCGCTTGTCGACCGGAACTTCGTGAGACCAGAGGCAGTTTCACCACCCGGGCGGTGAAACTGCCGGCGCTCAGCCCAGGGCTGCGGGCAGCGTGGCCATCCAGGCCGAGCGGACCTCGAGCAGCGGGAGCTCGAAGAGCCCCTGCAGGTCCACGGAGTCGCCGCCGGTGGTGCCCAGCTGCGCAGCGGGTACGCCGTGGCGCGCGGCGAGGTCGGTCAGCCGGCCGACCTCCGACTCCGGCACGGTGACCAGCACGCGACCGGTCGACTCGGAGAACAGCGCCACGAACGGGTCCTCGTGGACGCCGGCGAGGGACACGGTGGCGCCGGCCATCGAGGGCAGCGAGGCCTCGATGAGCGCCTGGGCCAGGCCACCGTCGGACAGGTCGTGGGCGCTGGTGACCAGCCCGAGGGCCTCGTGCAGGAGTGCGGCGAGCGCCTTCTCGCCCGCGAGCGAGAGCGCGGGCGGGCGACCGCCGAGGTGGCCGTGGACGACGTGGGCCCACTCGGACCCGGAGAGCTCCTCGCGGGTCTGTCCGAGCAGGACCACGGTCTCGCCCGCGGTGGACCAGGACGAGGGGGTGCGGCGGGTGACGTCCTCGATGACGCCGAGCACGGCGACGACCGGCGTCGGCAGGATCGCGGTCTCGCCGGTCTGGTTGTAGAGGCTGACGTTGCCGCCGGTGACGGGCACGCCGAGCTCGAGGCAGGCGTCCTTGAGGCCGCGGCAGGCCTCGGCGAACTGCCACATGACCGACGGGTCCTCCGGCGAGCCGAAGTTGAGGCAGTCGGAGACGGCCAGCGGGGTGGCGCCGCCGGTCGCGACGTTGCGGTAGGACTCCGCGAGCGCGAGCTGGGCCCCGGCGTACGGGTCGAGCTTGGCGTAGCGGCCGTTGCAGTCGGTGGAGACCGCGACACCGAGGTTGGTGTCCTCGTCGATGCGGATCATCCCGGAGTCGGCCGGCTGGGAGAGCACGGTGTTGCCGCGGACGTAGCGGTCGTACTGGTCGGTGATCCAGGACTTGTCGCACAGGTTGGGCGAGGCGACGAGCCGGAGCACGGTCTCGCGCAGCTCCGCGGCGTCGGCCGGGCGCGGCAGCGACTCGGCGCCGTCGGCCTGGAGGGCGTCCTGCCAGTCGGGGCGGGCGAAGGGGCGCTGGTAGGTCGGGCCGTCGTGGGCGACCGAGCGGGGCGGGACGTCGACGACGCGCTCGCCGTGCCAGTCGATCTCGAGACGACCGGTGTCGGTCACCTCGCCGACGACGACGGCCTCGACGTCCCACTTGGCGCAGATCGCCATGAACGCCGCGACGTCGTCGGGCTCGACGACCGCCATCATCCGCTCCTGGCTCTCGCTCATGAGGATCTCCTCGGGAGCCAGCGTGGAGTCGCGCAGCGGGACGCGGTCGAGCTCGACGTGCATGCCGCCGTCACCGGCCGAGGCCAGCTCGGAGGTGGCGCAGGAGAGGCCGGCGCCCCCGAGGTCCTGGATGCCGGCGACCAGGCCGGCCGCGAAGATCTCGAGCGTGCACTCGATGAGCAGCTTCTCCATGAACGGGTCGCCGACCTGCACGCTGGGCCGCTTGGCGGGGCCGTCCGCGTCGAAGGTCTCGCTCGCGAGCACGGACACGCCGCCGATGCCGTCGCCGCCGGTGCGGGCGCCGTAGAGGATCACCTGGTTGCCGACGCCGGAGGCCTTGGCGAGGTGGAGGTCCTCGTGCTTGAGCACGCCCACGCACAGCGCGTTGACCAGCGGGTTGCCGAGGTAGGTGGAGTCGAAGACGGCCTCGCCGCCGATGTTGGGCAGGCCCAGGCAGTTGCCGTAGCCACCGACGCCGGCCACGATCCCGGGCAGCACCCGGTGGGTGTCGGGGGCGTCGAGCGGGCCGAAGCGCAGCGGGTCCATGACGGCCACCGGGCGCGCGCCCATGGCGAGGATGTCGCGGACGATGCCGCCGATGCCGGTCGCGGCGCCCTGGTAGGGCTCGACGTACGACGGGTGGTTGTGCGACTCGACCTTGAAGGTCACCGCGTAGCCCTGTCCGACGTCGATCACGCCGGCGTTCTCGCCGATGCCGGCCAGCATCTTGCCGACCGGGGTCTCCTGGGGCAGCTCGCCGAACTGCTTGAGGTGCACCTTGGAGGACTTGTAGGAGCAGTGCTCGCTCCACATGACCGAGTACATCGCCAGCTCCGAGGAGGTGGGACGGCGCCCGAGGATCTCGCGGATCCGGGCGTACTCGTCGGCCTTCAGGCCGAGATCGGCCCAGGGCTGCTCACGGTTCGGGTCCTCGGCGGCGACGGCGACGGTGTCCAGCACGGGAGAAATCTACCGAGCCCGCTCCGCCGGCGTTCAGCCGCGCCCCTCATCCGAGGTCCGCGGCCGCCGATCGGAGCGGTGGATCCTCCCGACACCCCCGCTGACCTGCGGAAACTACAGCCCTGTAGTTCATGGCGAAGCCTGTTACTCGTGTGACTGATGTGGTTATCGTGCTGTGGTCGGTCCGTCCGGAGCGACCCCTTCCCCCCGCCTCACCTCCGTGCCGCTGGAGCTCCACCATGACCCGACCGGGCCTCGTCCGCACCCGCACCACCCCGCGAAACAGCGCGCCCCGCCGCACCCTCCTGCGGCGCGCCGGCACCGCCGCCGCGTCCGGGCTGCTCGCGGTGACCGTGCTGGGCTCCGCACCGGCCGGCACACCGGCGTACGCCGCCGAGGTCGGCGCCCGCCGCTCCCCCATCGTCGACGGGGGCGTGGTCGTCACACCGGGCAACTTCACCGGTTACGGCTTCGACCAGTGCCTGGCACCGGACAGCAGGGCGATGCGGACCTGGTGGAACAACTCGCCGTTCTCCGCGGTCGGGATCTACATCTCCGGCAAGTCCCGCGCCTGCCGCAACCAGCCCAACCTCAGCAAGGAGTGGGTGCTGCAGCAGGCCACGCTCGGGTGGCGGCTGCTGCCGATCACGCTCGGCCCGCAGGCCTCCTGCCAGCCGCGCTTCCCGCGCTACTCCGACGACGTGCGGATCAACCCCAAGCCGGGGAAGAAGAAGGACTACCACAAGGCGCTGAAGATGGGTCGCGCCGAGGCGGAGACGACCGTCGCCGACGCCCTCGCGCTCGGCATCGCCGAGGGCAGCACGCTGTGGTACGACCTCGAGGGGTTCGACGCCTCCAACACCGACTGCCGCGAGTCCGCCCTCTCCTTCCTCTCCGGCTGGACCCAGAAGCTGCACCGGCTCGGCTACGTCTCCGGGGTCTACTCCAGCGCCAGCTCCGGCATCAAGGCCCTCGACGATGCCCGCATCGAGCGCCCGGACCGGTTCGTCCTGCCCGACGCCATCTGGATCGCCCGCTGGGACGGCAACGCCAACACCGACACCACCTACATCCGCGACGACGGCTGGCGCCCGGGCGGCCGGATGAAGCAGTACCGCGGCGGCCACGACGAGACGTGGGGCGGCGTGCGCATCAACATCGACAGCAACTTCCTCGACCTCGGCCGCGGCACCACGGCACGCGCGGAGAAGGACCGCTGCGGCGGCACCCGCATCAACTGGCAGGACTACCCGCTGCTGCGCCCGCCGCGGACGAAGAAGAACGGCCAGGAGGTCGTCCCCGACCCCGCGCTGGTCACCACGCTGCAGTGCCTGCTGCGCGAGAGGAAGTACTTCGACGGCGACCTCACCGGCGACTACGGCACCCGCACCCTCAAGGCCACCCGCGCCTGGCAGGCCGACCACAAGATGCCCGAGAAGAACCTCTGGTCGCGCCAGCACTGGATGTCGCTGCTGTCGGCCGGCTCCAAGCCGATCCTGAAGTACGGCTCCTCCGGTGACGCCGTACGCCGCCTCCAGCGCGCCCTGAACGCCGCCTCGCCCAAGGCGACCCTCGTCGTCACCGGTGTCTACGGCCCCGGTGTCGAGCCGGCGGTCAAGGACTGGCAGGAGCGGATCGGCATGGAGGCCTCCGGCGTCGTGAACAAGCGCGTCTGGCGCAAGCTGCGCAAGGGCCTGCGCTCCTGACGCAGCTGCGGTGACGGGCCTGTCGTCGGCCGCAGGTGGAGGTCAGGAGGTGGGCGGGCCCACCAGGAGGGCGAGCCCGGTGAGGGCGGCGACGGCGACAAGGCCGGCGGCGACACCCTGGGCGGGCGAGCGGACCAGCCAGGCCACGAGGCGCTCGAGCGGGCCGGTCGGGTCGGTGGTGCGCAGGCGCCAGGAGTCGGCCAGGGGGTGCCGGCGCTCGAGCCAGCGGTCGAAGGGCACCGTCGCGAACGGCGGCACGGCGCAGGCCAGCCCGGCCAGGGTCCGGCCGGGTCGCCAGCGCTGGTCGACCGCGACGACGAGCGTGACGACGCCGTACGCCACGAAGACGACGCCGTGGAGCATGCCGAAGACGCGCACACCGAGCTCGGTCGTCCCGGTGACGTACTTGAGGAACATGCCGGTGAGCAGCAGCGCCCAGGTGATGGCCTCGGCGACGGCGACGCGGCGGAACATCAGTGCGGGGGTCATGGTGCGGTCGCGGCTCAGGCGAAGGCGGACTCGACCAGGCTGGTGAAGAAGCCCAGCCCGTCGGTGCCGGAGCCGGTGAGCTCCTCCACGGAGTGCTCGGGGTGCGGCATCAGGCCGACCACGTTGCCGCGCTCGTTGGTGACACCGGCGATGTCGCGGGCCGAGCCGTTGGGGTTGAGGTCGAGGTAGCGCGCGAGCACCTGTCCCTCGCCCTCGAGCCGGTCCAGGGTGGGCTCGTCGGCGATGTAGCCGCCCTCGCCGTTCTTCAGGACGACGGTGATCTCCTGGCCCTCGGTGTAGGCGGAGGTCCAGGCGGTGCGGTTGTTCTCGATGCGCAGGCGCTGGTCGCGGCAGACGAACTTGCGGTGGTCGTTGCGGATCAGCGCGCCGGGCAGCAGGTGGGACTCGCACAGGATCTGGAAGCCGTTGCAGATGCCGAGGACGGGCATGCCCTTCGCGGCTGCCTCGATCACCTCGGTCATGACCGGGGAGAAGCGCGAGATGGCGCCGCAGCGGAGGTAGTCGCCGTAGGAGAAGCCACCGGGCAGCACGACCGCGTCCACGCCCTTGAGGTCGTGGTCGCCGTGCCAGAGGGCGACGGCCTCCTGGCCGCCGAGGCCGACCGCGCGGGCGGCGTCGACGTCGTCGAGGGAGCCGGGGAAGGTGACGACGCCGATCTTCACGCGGGAGCTCCGGGGGTGACGTCGTCCTCGACGTGGACCGCGAAGTTCTCGATCACGGGGTTGGAGAGCAGGGTCTCGGCCATCTTCTCGACCTCGGCGAGGACCTCGGCGGTGATCTCGCCGGCGATCTCGAGCTCGAAGCGCTTGCCCTGACGGACGTCGGTCACGCCGGAGAAGCCGAGGCGCGGCAGTGCACCGAGCACGGCCTTGCCCTGGGGGTCGAGGATCTCGGGCTTGGGCATCACGTCGACGACGACACGGGCCACGGGGCAGCTCCTGGCTCAGGGGTGGACAACCGGGGCCGATCCTATCGGGGCCCGCGGACGGCCCGACGGGCGATACCCTCGCGCGATGAGGCGCCCCCGAGCCGCGGCCGTCGTGCCGCTCCTGCTCGCGCTGGGCACCGCTGCCTCCCTCGGGTCCGTCCTCGGGTCGGGCCCGGCCGGCGCCGACGAGGTCGCACCGCCCCAGGAGGTGGTGGCCGGCCACGTCCTGCGGCCGCTCCCGCTGGCCGGCCGGCACGTCGTGATCGACCCCGGCCACCAGCTCGGCAACACACGATTCCCCGCCGAGACCGCACGCCTGGTCGAGGCCGGCGGCTTCCGCAAGGCGTGCAACACCAGCGGCACGGCGACCGACGCCGGCTACGCGGAGGCCACGTTCACCTGGGAGGTCTCCCGGCGACTGGCCGAGCGACTGCGCCGCGCCGGGGCCCGGGTGACCCTCACCCGGGTCGGCGACTCCCCCGATCGCTGGGGCCCCTGCGTGGACGAGCGCGGGACCGCCGGCAACGCCGAGGGCGCGGACCTGAAGGTGTCGGTGCACGGCGACGGGTCGTACGCCGCCGGCGCGCACGGGTTCCACGTGATCGCCGGCGACGAGGCGTCGTTGCGGGTCGCCGAGGTGGTGCGGGGCGCGCTGGAGGACGCCGGGTTCGTCCGGGCGACCTACATCGCCGGCGGCGACGGGCTCGACCTGCGCACCGACCTGGCCACGCTCAACCTCTCGCAGATGCCCGCGGTGCTGGTCGAGCTCGGCAACATGCGTGACGCCGGCGACGCCGCGGTGATGACCAGCCCCGAGGGACAGGAGCGGTTCGCGAGCGCGCTGGCCTCCGGCGTACGGCGCTGGCTGCGGTGACGCGCAGCACGACCGGCTCCACGGGCGCGACCGGGTGGGGCGGCTGCGGCACACTGGAGGCATGAGCCAGCAGCGCCCGGACCTCGCCTCACCGCTGACCCTGGAGTTCCCGCAGTCCCTGGCGGTCTACGACGACTACGCCCAGGCCCAGCGCACCGTCGACTTCCTCAGCGACGAGGAGTTCCCCGTCGAGCAGCTGATGATCGTCGGCACCGACCTCAAGCGGGTCGAGAAGATCACCGGCCGACTCACCACCGGCCGGGTCGCCCTGAGCGGGGCGGCCTCCGGTGCGTGGTTCGGCCTCTTCGTCGGGCTCATCTTCGTGCTGCTCACCGACGAGTCCGCCCTCGCGGCGCTGCTGCCGCCGCTGCTGATCGGCGCGCTCTTCGGTCTCATCTTCGCGCTGATGGGCTACGCCGCCACCCGCGGCCAGCGCGACTTCTCCTCGGTCACGCAGGTGGTCGCCACCCGCTACGAGGTGCTGGTCGAGCACAAGTCCGCCGCGCGCGCCCGCGAGCTGCTCGCCGGTCTCCCCGGCGCGCTGCCCAACCCGTTCGCCTGACCGACCGCCGAGAGGTCACCCGCGCACGGCCCCACCGTCACCCGCGCACGGCCGTGTCCCAGCGACCTCTCGGCCATGCGTGAGCGACCTCTCGGCCATGCGTCAGTGGCGGCTCGGGCGCAGGACCACGATGAGCAGGGCGACACCGAGGCCCGCGAGGAGCGGGCCGAACGGGGCGTCGGGCGAGCCGTACCACCACAGGCCGCCGCCCAGGGTCATCAGGGCGGCGGCCGTCAGGAGGATCAGCCTCACGAGAGCTCGCGCTTGAGGATCTTGCCGGTGGCGGTCATGGGGAGGTTCTCGACGACCTCGACCATGCGGGGGTACTTGTAGTTGGCCATCTGGTCCTTGCCCCAGGCCACGAGCTCCTCGGCGGTGGTGGTGGCGCCGGGGTTGAGGATGACGTACGCCTTGACCTCCTCGCCGTGGGACTCGTGCGGGACGCCGATGACCGCGGCGAGCGAGACGTCCTCGTGGGTCATCAGGACCTCCTCGATCTCGCGGGGGTACACGTTGTAACCGCCGCGGATGATCATGTCCTTGGACCGGTCGACGATGTAGTAGAAGCCGTCGGCGTCCTTGCGGCCCAGGTCCCCGGAGCGGAACCAGCCCTCGGCCCCGTCCACCGTGCCGAGGACCTCGGCGGTCGCCTCGGGCCGGTTGTAGTAGCCCTTCATGATGTTGTGGCCCTTGATGGCGATCTCGCCGACGGCGGTCTTGCCGTCCTCCTCGATGTCCTCGGGCACCCGCTCCCAGGAGTCGGCCTGCAGGAGGCACATCTCCACGCCGGGGATCGGGGTGCCGATCGAGCCCACGCGCGGCGCCTCGCCGTAGGGGCTGAACGAGGCGACCGGCGAGGTCTCGGACAGGCCGTAGCCCTCGAGGATCGTCACGCCGAACTTCTTCTCGAAGTCCTTGTGCACCTCCACCGGCAGCGCGGAGCCACCGGCCGCGGCGACGCGGAGGTTCTTGGCCAGTGTCGCCACGTCGACCTCGGGCGTCAGGGCGCCCAGGAGCCCCCAGTACATCGTCGGCACGCCGGCGAAGAAGGTCACCTGCTCCTTGAGCATCAGGCCCAGCGCGGGCTCGGCCTCGAAGCGGGGCAGCATCACCACGGTGCCGCCGTAGGCGAAGCCGCCGTTCTGGATGACGGTCTGACCGAAGGAGTGGAACAGCGGCAGCACGCACAGGTAGGTGTCGGGGTTCTCCGCACTGGCGCCGAACAGCGCCTCGCCCGAGAGCGCGTTGTCGCGCATGTTGCGGTGCCGCAGCTCGGCACCCTTGGGCTGACCGGTGGTGCCGGAGGTGTAGAGGATGACCGCGGTGTCGTCCTCGTCGGTCTCGACGGTCTCGAAGGTCGGCGCCTGCGACCCGATCGCCTGGAAGAGGGTGGTGGTGCCCTCGATCGGCGAGGCCGCGGCCGGGTCGGCGGTGATCATGAAGAAGTGCTCGCAGCCGTCGGTGGCCTCGAAGCCCTCGTGGCCGGCCTCGCCGATCGGCAGCTCGGGGGTGCCCTGGAAGCAGAACAGCGCCTTGGCCTCGGAGTCGGCGAGGTGGTAGGCCACCTCGCGGCCCTTGAGGAGCACGTTGAGCGGCACGACGGCCGCGCCGGCCTTGAGGATGCCGTAGTAGACGATCGAGAAGTACGGCAGGTTCGGGCACGACAGCGCGACCTTGTCGCCGTGGCCGATGCCGCGCTCGGCGAGCGCGCCGGCGACCTGGTTGGCCAGGGTGTTGACGGTCGCGTAGTTCAGGCGCGTGTCGCCGAAGACGATGGCGTCACGCTCGGGGTACGTCGCAGCGCTGGTCTCGAGCAGGCTCGCGAGGTTGTAGCTGGTCACAGGTGGCCTCCGTCACGTCGGGTTCGGCGCCAACCTACCGACCGGTCACCAACGCGGGCAGTGCTGCCGTCCAAAGATGGGCGTCACCGCTGGACCCCGCCACAGCCACAGCCCCAGCCCCAGCCCCGAGCTCGTGCGTCAGCGGTCGCGGGAACCCAGGATCGCAGCGGCCTTCCTCAGGTCGGCGCGCACCGGCAGCACCGAGGCGTACGACGCCAGCAGCCCGATCCCGCGCACCGGACCCGGCCCGGTGATGCGGAAGCGGAACCGCACGTCGCACCCGGTCCCGGTCGGGACGAACGCCAGGTCGAGGGCGGCCGTCACCCGCTTCCAGGTGCCGTCCTCGGACCACTGGTGCGGCCGGTCGTAGGAGGTGGTGCGCATCGCCGGGCGCAGCCCGGGCCTGGTGACGTCGGTCCAGGTCTGCCCGACCCCGACCTCCCCGACGACGTCCTCGACCGCGGCCAGGCTGGACTGCCACTGGGGGCGGTTGGCCGGGTCGACGAGGTAGTCGAAGGCCACCTCGGCCGGCACGGGGAAAGGCACGGTGCCGCCGACGGTGCGCATCGTCGTACCCGCGCTCAGAACCGCTGACCGGTGAGGCGCTCGTAGGCCTCGATGTAGCGGGACCGGGTGCGCTCGACGACCTCGGCGGGCAGCGCGGGCGGCGCCTCCCCGGACGCCTTGTCCCACCCGGACTCGGGCGAGAGCGCCCAGTTGCGCACGATCTGCTTGTCGTAGGACGGCTGGGTGCGGCCGGGCTCGTAGTCGTCGGCGGGCCAGAAGCGGCTGGAGTCGGGGGTCAGCACCTCGTCGCCCAGGACGATCGCGGCGTCCGACCTCCGCCCGAACTCCAGCTTGGTGTCGGCCAGCAGGATGCCGCGCTCGCGGGCCAGCGATTCGGCGCGGGCGTAGACCTGCAGTGTCAGGTCGCGCAGGGTGGCCGCGTCGTCGGCGCCGATGGTCGCCACGACGGCGTCGTAGGAGACGTTCTCGTCGTGGTCGCCGAGCTCGGCCTTCGTGGCGGGGGTGAAGATCGGCTGCTCCAGGCGGCTCCCGTCGACCAGTCCCCCCGGCAGCGGGACGCCGCAGACCTCACCGGTGGCGCGGTAGTCGATCAGGCCGGAGCCGGTGAGGTAGCCGCGGGCCACGCACTCGACGGGGAACATGTCGAGCTTCTCGCAGATCACCGCACGGCCGCGGACGGCCTCGGGCACGTCGGTTGACACGACGTGGTGCGGCACGAGGTCGGCGAGCTGCTCGAACCACCACAGCGACATCCGGGTCAGGATCTCGCCCTTGTCGGGGATCGTCGTGTCGAGCACGAAGTCGAAGATCGAGAGCCGGTCGCTGGCGACCATGAGGAAGCGCCCGGCGTGCTCGCCCTCGGTGACCTCGTAGAGGTCACGCACCTTGCCGGAGTGGACGTGCCGGGTGCCGGCGATCGCGGGAGCGGGCGGGATGTTCAGGTCGGCCACGGCCCCAGCCTAGGGGGCCGGCCGGTGGTCCCTCCCGCGAGGAGCGCCAGCGAGGAGCGGGCGTCGAGCCACCCGGGGCCGCGGCTCACCGGCTGTGGCGCCAGGGCGGCGGTTGCCCCTGGAGGAACCACTCCATCCGTCGAGTGATCCACGGCAGCGCGAGGTAGGTCATCGTCGGCGTCATCACCGCGATGACCAGGAAGACCCGCAGCAGCAGCGTCAGGTCGTCGACCCCGGCCTCACCGGCCAGCCAGTTGACCAGCACCGACAGCGGGTAGAACACCAGGAAGATCGTCACCGCCTGCTTCCACCGCGGTGGCGCCTTCGGACCCACCCGCAGGTCGCGGATGTCGCGGGAGTGCGGCTCGTCGAACCAGCCCTCGATGCCGGTACGCCGCTCCACCCGGCTCTCCACGACACCCAGCCCGGCTGCGGAGTCGCGCCACCACTGGCGTTGCGGGGAGTCCTCCCACGCTTGCAGCGACTCGGCGTCCGCGAACCGGTAGAGCATGTGCCACGTCTCGGAGTCGGCCTCGGGCCGGACCCACCCGGCACCGAGGAACCCCGGGAAGCGCTGGGCCAGCGCCGTACCCGCCTGCAGCCAGCTGGTCATCTCGACCTCGCGTCCGGGGTCGAGGTGCCGGGTGATGCTCACGGTGACGGGGGTGGACATGCCCCCCATGGTCGCGGCCCCGCTCCCCCCGCGCCACGTCGGCCGCCGTCCGGTGCCTCCCCGAGTGGCCGCCACCACGCCGAACCGGCGTATCAATACGCCGGCTCGACCCGCCCGCCCTGCCGAACCGGCGTATCAATACGCCGGCTCGACCCATCCGGCGCGACCCATCCGGCGCCCCAGCACCCCAGTGTCTCCGACCCGGGTGGGTGTTGGCCGCGGGGAGAGGGTGGGGTGGTGGTCGATCAGCAGACGAAGCCCGCAGAGCAGCACGCGGGCCAGCGGGACGGTGCGGCGTACGAGCCCGACCCGCGGCGCTGGCGCATCCTCGCGGTGTCGCTGGTCGTCGGCTTCATGTCGCTGCTCGACGTCACGATCGTCAACGTCGCGATCCCCTCGATGCAGTCGGGGCTGGACACCTCGGCGGCGGCGGTGCAGTGGGTGGTGTCGGGGTACGCACTGAGCTTCGGGCTGGTGCTCGTGATCGGCGGGCGGCTCGGCGACGCGTTCGGGCGCCGGCGGCTGATGCTGATCGGGCTGACCGGGTTCGTGGTGGCCAGTGCGCTCGTCGGGCTCGCCCCGGGCATCGAGCTGGTGGTGGCCGCGAGGCTGCTCCAGGGCATCAGCGCCGGCCTGCTGACCCCGCAGAACTCCGGGCTCATCCAGACGCTCTTCCGAGGGGCCGAGCGGGGGCGCGCGTTCGGCCTGTTCGGCTTCGTCGTCTCGATCTCGTCCGCCCTGGGCCCGGTGCTCGGCGGGTTGATCATCACCCTCGCGGGCAGCGAGGACGGCTGGCGCTGGATCTTCTGGGTCAACGTCCCCGTCGGACTGGTCGCACTGGTGCTGGTCGCCCGGATCGTCCCGTCGGAGGTCTCCTCCGAGGGCGACGACCCGCGGCTGGACCTGGTCGGCGCCCTGTTGCTCGGACTGACCGTGCTGTGCGTGATCTACCCCCTGGTGAGCCTGGAGGGCGGCGGCTACCGCTGGCTGGTCCTGCTCGCGGCCGTGCCGGCGCTGGGGTGGGCATTCGTGCGCTGGGAGCGCCGGGTCGTCGCGCGCGGTGGTGCGCCGCTGCTGGACGTCGGCCTGCTCCGGCGTACGCCTGGCTTCGCCGACGGCATCGCGGTCGGCAGCCTCTACTTCACCGGCTTCACCGGCCTGGTGCTGGTGCTCGCGATCCACCTGCAGACCGAGCTGGGGCTGGGGCCGCTGGCGGCGGGTGCGGTGCTGACCGGGTTCGCCGGCGGCTCGGCGATCTCCTCCCCGCTCGCCGGGCGGGTGGTCAACCGCGTCGGGCGGCCGCTGACGGTCGCGGCCCTGGTGGTCGTGCTGGTCTCGGTGGTCGCGCTCGCGGTGGTGCTGCCCGGTCAGGACGGAGCCGGGATCGGGTGGGTGCTGACGCCCCTGCTGTTCGTCGCCGGTCTCGGTGGCGGGGCGGTCATCTCCCCCAACATCACCCTCACCCTCGACGAGGTCCCACCGCGCATGGGCGGCGCCGCGGGCGGCGCGCTGCAGACCGGCCAGCGCATCGGCTCCGCGCTCGGCACTGCCGCGGGCGTCACCGCCTACACCGTCGTCGCCGCGTCGTACGACGCTGCCGCCGGCCTGCGCGCGGCGCTGGTCGTGGCCGCGCTGATGGTCGCCGCCTCGCTGGCCGTCGCGGTCCGCTCGTTGCGGTCGTGACGACTCTCCCCACGTAGCCGGAAGGACCGAACGGCGAGGACCTGACCGACACCCCGCGTGGCCGGTGGCCGGCCGCCTGGTTCGGTCCGTCCGGCTACGGCCCGCCCGGATCGGTCCCGGTCAGCCGGTGTTGCGCAGCCCGGCGGCGATGCCGTTGATCGTGAGCGACAGCGCGCGCTGGACGTCCTCGGGCGCGGAGGCGTCCGGATCGTCGCCGACGGCCTCGCGGGAGCGGGCCAGCATCGAGACCTGGAGCGCGTGCAGGGGCGCGAGGTAGTGGTCGCGCAGCTCGAGGGTGCGGCGCAGCACCGGTGCCTGCTCGAGCAGCGCGGACTGGCCGGTCACCCGCAGCACTTCCGCGACGGTGCGCTCGTGCTCGGCGCGGATGACGTCGAAGATGCCGGCCGCGTCGTCCGGCACGAGGGTGCGGACGTAGCGACCGGCGATGTCGAGGTCGGTCTTGGTGAGCGTCATCTGCACGTTGGAGAGGAAGGTGCGGAAGAAGCTCCAGGAGCCGTACATCTCCTGCAGCGTCTCCAGCCGCCCGTCCTCCCGGGCCGCGGCGAGGCCGGAGCCGACACCGAACCAGCCGGGCAGGATGATCCGCGACTGGGTCCACCCGAAGACCCACGGGATCGCGCGCAGGTCGTCGAGGCCGCCGGCGCCGCCGGGGCGCTTGGACGGGCGCGAGCCGATGTTCATCTTGCCCAGCTCGTCGACCGGGGTCGCGGTGACGAAGAACGGCACGAGCGCCTCGTCGCGCACCAGCCCGCGGTAGGCCGTCTGGCCGTGGCCGGCGACCAGGTCCATGGTGCCGTTCCAGTCGTCGAGGACCTCCTGGGGCAGCAGCGAGGTGCGGTGCAGCACCGACGCCTCGACCACGGCGGCGAGCGCGCCCTCGAGGTTGTAGCGACCGAGCTCCGGCAGGAGGTACTTGTCGGAGATGACCTCGCCCTGCTCGGTCACCTTGATCGGTCCGTCGAGGGAGCCGTAGGGCTGGGACAGGATCGCCTCGGCCGTCGGGCCGCCGCCGCGACCGACCGAGCCGCCGCGACCGTGGAAGAGCCGCAGCCGCACGCCGTGCTCGCGGGCGATGTCGCGCAGCGCCCGCTGGGCGCGGTGGATCTGCCACTGCGAGGCGGCGATGCCGGCGTCCTTGGAGGAGTCGGAGTAGCCGAGCATGATCTCCTGCACGTCGCCGCGGGCCCTGACCACGCGGCGGTAGGCCGGGTCCGAGAGCAGCCGCTCCAGCAGCGGCCCCGCGACCTCGAGCTCGGCGACGGTCTCGAACAGCGGGGCGAACCCGATCCGCGCGACCGCCTCCTCCCCCTCGGCGCCGGTGTCGACCAACCCGGCCTCGCGCGCCAGCACCACGACCGCGAACAGGTCGTCGACGTCGTGGGCCATCGACACGATGTAGGTCTCGACGACGTCGGGTCCGTAGGTGTCCAGCGCCGTGCGCAGGGTCTGCATCAGCTCCAGGCTGGCGGCAGCCTGGCCGTCACCCAGCGGGTGCCCGGCGCCGACGAGCGGACGCCGGCCCGCCATCTCGCGCGAGAGCAGCTCGATGCGCTGCTCCCGGTCGAGGTCGGCGTACGGCATCTCGAGCTCGCCGGTGCGGTCGAAGAGCTCGGCGAGGGCGTCGTGGTGCTTGCCGGAGTGCTCGCGCACGTCGAGCGTCGCCATCCCGAGGCCGGTCGCGGTGGCGGTGCGGATCATCCGCAGGATCGCGCCGTTGCCGGTGAGGGTGTCGCCGTCGGCGAGCATCGAGTCGCGCACCAGCGTGAGGTCGCGCAGCAGCTCGGCGAACCCGAGGTAGTCGCGGCCGGGCTCGTGGGCGGTGCCGTTCGCCAGACGGTCGCGGGTGCGCTGGAGACGGACGCGGACGAAGCTCAGCTTGAGGCGGTAGGGCTCCTCGGCGTTGAGCCGCCTGATCGTGGAGTAGGTGATCGGCAGCGCCTCGGCGTCGGCGGCCAGCGACTCCCGGAGCTCCTCGGTCACGTCGACGACGCGGGTGGAGGCGCTCATCTCGGTGAGCAGCTCCTCGACCTGGCGGACCAGCTCGCGCAGCCCGAAGTCGTGCTGCAGGCCGAGCACCTCCAACGTCACCTCGGGGGTGACGAACGGGTTTCCGTCGCGGTCGCCGCCCGCCCACGTGCCGAAGCGCAGCGGTCGCGCGTCGGCGGGCAGCTCGACACCGACCGTCGCGAGCTGGTGTTGCAGCTCCTCCATCAAGCCGGGGATGACGTGCTGGGCGATCTGGGCGAGGTAGTAGAGCGCGGTGCGCGCCTCGTCGGTGGGCTGCGGCTTGGCGATGCGCAGCTCGTCGGTCTGCCACAGCAGGTCGACCAGCTCGGCGAGGCGACGCTCGGTGCGCGCGTCGTCGCCGGGGCGGCGGCGCGGGTCCTCGGCGGCGGCGATCGTGGCGGCGACCTTGCGCAGCAGCCGCAGCACGGTGCGGCGGGTGGACTCGGTGGGGTGGGCGGTGAAGACGGGGCGGTACTCCACCCGGCCGAGCACCTCGGTCAGCAGCCCCGGGCTCAGGCTCCCCTCGTCGAGCGCCTCACGGATGCGGCCGGTCGTCGCAGCCAGCGGCCCCTCGCCGTCCTCGGTCACCTCCTGCCAGCGGTGCAGCTGCTCGGTGACGTTGACCAGCTGGAAGTACGCCGTGAACGCCCGCGCCAGCGTCACGGCCGTCGCGTCGTCCTGCTCGCGGAGCAGCGCGTGCAGGTCACCGTCGTCGGGGTCGCGCGAGAGCTCGCGGACCCGCTCGACCAGCGCGAGGGTCTCCGGTCCCTGGTGACGGCTGATCGCCTCGCCGAGGAGGCGGCCCAGCTGGCGCACCGACGCCCGCAACGAGGCGTGCTGCTCGTCCGACGACACGCCCCCCGCGAACGCCGACACCCGGGGCTCGCGGCGGTCGGCCTCGATGAGGTCGGCGGTCTCCGGCGTACGGGTCTCCTCAGCCATGCGGCCCAGTCAACACGTCGGATGTTTCACCCGGGTGAGGTGTCCGCCGCGGTGGGGGCGGCTGGCCGGCCGGCCGGGTTTGTCGGCCAGCCGATGAACCCGGGAGCTGGACGATGAAGCTTTGTCGTCACCCTCCGGGGGCTGTGGGCCCGCCGCCAAACCCGGCCGGCAGACGCGTCAGAGGATGGCGCCGGGCGAGTACGCCGCAGCCGCCGGGTGCCGCTCGCACAGCGCCTCGACGGCCCGGACGACCGCCTGGACCTGCGCGACGGCCGCGCCGGTGAAGCTGATCGGCTCGGCGACCAGCGCCTCGAGCTGCGCCTGGGTGAGCCCGAGCCGGTCGTCGGCGGCGAGCTTGGCGAAGACGTCGTTCTCGGCCTGGCCCTGCCGCATCGCCAGCGCGGTGCCGACCGCGGCCTCCTTGATCGCCTCGTGGGCGGTCTCGCGGCCGACGCCGTTGCGCACCGCGCTCATCAGCACCTTGGTGGTGGCCAGGAACGGCAGGTAGCGGTCGAGCTCGCGCTGGATGACCGCCGGGAACGCGCCGAACTCGTCGAGCACGGTGAGGAAGGTCTGGAACAACCCGTCGACGGCGAAGAACGCGTCGGGCAGCGCGACGCGGCGTACGACGGAGCAGGACACGTCGCCCTCGTTCCACTGGTCGCCGGCCAGCTCGCCCACCATCGAGAGGTAGCCGCGGGTGATGACGGCCAGGCCGTTGACGCGCTCGCAGGAGCGGGTGTTCATCTTGTGCGGCATCGCCGAGGACCCGACCTGGCCCTCCTTGAAGCCCTCGGTGACGATCTCGTTGCCGGCCATCAGCCGGATCGTGGTCGCGAGGTTGGACGGCCCGGCGGTCAGCTGCACCAGCGCGGAGAGCACGTCGAAGTCCAGGCTGCGCGGGTAGACCTGTCCCACGCTGGTCAGCACCCGCTCGAAGCCGAGGTGGGCGGCGACGCGCTGCTCGAGGTCGGCCAGCTTCTCGGCGTCCCCGTCGAGGAGGTCGAGCATGTCCTGGGCGGTGCCCATCGGGCCCTTGATGCCGCGCAGCGGGTAGCGCGCGAGCAGGTCCTCCACCCGCTCGACGGAGACCAGCATCTCGTCGGCGGCGGTCGCGAACCGCTTGCCCAGCGTGGTCGCCTGCGCGGCGACGTTGTGGGACCGGCCGGCCATCACGGTGGTCTCGTGCTCGGCCGCGAGCCGGCCGAGGCGGGCCAGGGTGGCGACGGCCCGGTCGCGCAGCAGGGCGAGGGACTGCTTGACCTGCAGCTGCTCGACGTTCTCGGTGAGGTCGCGGCTGGTCATGCCCTTGTGGATGTGCTCGTGGCCGGCCAGCGCGCAGAACTCCTCGATGCGCGCCTTCACGTCGTGGCGGGTGATCCGCTCGCGCGCGGCGATCGAGTCCAGGTCGACGGCCTCCTCGCCGCGGGCCACGACCGCCTCGTAGGCCTCGACGACGCCCTCGGGCACCTCGATGCCGAGGTCCTTCTGGGCCTTCAGCACCGCGACCCAGAGCTGGCGCTCCAGGACGATCTTGTGCTGGGGCGACCAGATCTCGGCCAGGTCGGCGGCGGCGTAGCGGGTGGCGAGGACGTTCGGGACGGTCACGGCGGCCATTGTCGCGCGTCCGCCCGCGCGCGGCACATCGCGGTCGGCCGTGTGAGGTTCGTCGGTCCCCCGATGAACCTCACACCTCACCGATGCACCTGCGTCGGGGCACCGTGAGGCCCATCGGCGCCCCGCTGGAACTCACGCCTCGCCGGCCGCTGCCTTCGCCGCGATGTCGGTGCGGTGCTGGGCGCCCTCGAACTCGATGCAGCTCACCCCGTCGTACGCCGCCTCGCGCGCCTCGCCGAGGGAGCCACCGGTCCCGACGACTGCCAGCACGCGTCCGCCGGCGGTGACCGTGGCCCGCTCGACCATCGAGGTGCCCGCGTGGATGACGTGCACGCCCTCGAGCGCCTCCGCGTCGGTGAGCCCGCGGATCACGTCGCCCTTGGAGGAGGACTCGGGGTAGCCGGCCGAGGCCATCACCACGGCCACGGCCGCACCCGGCTTCCAGGCCGGCGCGGGGACCGAGGCGAGCGTGCCGGTGGCCGAGCCCATCAGCAGCGGGGAGAGCGGGGAGTCCAGCAGCGCCATCAGCGGCTGGGTCTCGGGGTCGCCGAAGCGGGCGTTGAACTCCACGACGCGCACGCCGCGCGAGGTGAGCGCCAGGCCGGCGTAGAGCAGCCCGGAGAACGGGGTCCCGCGGCGGGCCATCTCGTCGACCGTCGGCTGCAGCACGTCGCGCAGCACCTCCTCGACCAGGCCCTCGGGCGCCCACGGCAGCGGCGTGTAGGCGCCCATGCCGCCGGTGTTGGGGCCCTCGTCGCCGTCGAAGATCCGCTTGAAGTCCTGCGCGGGCTGGAGCGGGTAGACGGTCGCCCCGTCAGCCTCGTTCCAGCTGCACAGGGCGAACAGCGACACCTCCGGCCCGTCGAGGAACTCCTCGATGACCACGCGCTCGCACTGCGCGGCGTGCTCGACCGCGGCATCGCGGTCGGTGGTGACGACCACGCCCTTGCCGGCCGCCAGGCCGTCGTCCTTGACGACGTAGGGCGGGCCGTAGGCGTCGAGGGCGGCCTGCACCTCGACGGGCGTCGTGCAGACCATGGCCGCGGCGGTGGGGACGCCCGCGGCCTCCATGACCTCCTTGGCGAACGCCTTCGAGCCCTCGAGCTGCGCGGCGGCGCCCGACGGACCGAAGACCGCGATCCCCCGCGCACGCACGACGTCGGCGACCCCGGCGACCAGCGGCGCCTCGGGGCCCACGACGACCAGGTCCGCACCCAGCGACTCGGCGAGGTCGGCGACCGACTCCCCCGAGAGCGGGTCGACGTCGTGCAGCGTGGCGACCGCGGCGATGCCCGGGTTGCCGGGCGCCGCGTGGACCGCCCCGACGCCGGGGTCGAGCGAGAGCGCGCGGGCCAGCGCGTGCTCGCGCCCCCCGGTGCCGATGACGAGACAGGTCAGGGGGGACGGGCTCACGCGGAGGTCCTTCTCAGCCGGAGGGGAGGGTCAGATCAGCGGGTGGACGACGACGGTGGCGTCCCGCGAGGGGCCGACGCCGACGGCCGAGATCCGCGCGCCGGACATCTTCTCCACCGCACGCACGTAGTCCTGGGCGTTCTGCGGCAGGTCGGCGAACGTGCGGGCGCCGGAGATGTCCTCCCACCAGCCGGGGAGGTACTCGTAGATCGGCACCGCGTGGTGGAAGTCGGTCTGGTTGACCGGCATCTCGTCGTGACGCACGCCGCCCACGTCGTAGGCGACACACACGGGCACCTGCTCGAGGCCGGTCAGCACGTCGAGCTTGGTGAGCACGAAGTCGGTGACGCCGTTGACCCGCGCGGCGTAGCGGGCGATGACCGCGTCGTACCAGCCGCAGCGGCGCGGGCGCCCGGTCGTGGTGCCGAACTCGGCGCCCACCTTGCGCAGGTGCTCGCCGGAGTCGTCGAAGAGCTCGGTCGGGAACGGCCCCTCGCCCACGCGCGTGGTGTAGGCCTTCACGATGCCGATGACCTGGTCCATCCGCATCGGCGGGATGCCCGAGCCGGTGCAGGCGCCGCCGGCGGTGGCCGAGGAGGAGGTCACGAACGGGTAGGTGCCGTGGTCGACGTCGAGCAGCGTGGCCTGGCCGGCCTCGAGCAGCACGGTCTCGCCGCGGTCCAGCGCCTGGTTGAGCAGCAGGCCGGTGTCGCGCACCATCGGGCGCAGCCGGTCGGCGTGCTTGAGCAGCTCGGCGACGGTCTCGTCGACCAGCGGGGCGCGGCGGTTGTAGATCTTCGTCAGCACCTGGCCCTTGAGCTCGAGGGCGCCCTCGACCTTCTGGCGCAGGATCTTCTCGTCGAAGAGGTCCTGGATGCGGATGCCGATGCGGTTCATCTTGTCGGCGTACGTCGGCCCGATGCCGCGGCCGGTGGTGCCGAGCCGGCGGGAGCCGAGGAACCGCTCGGTGACCTTGTCCAGGGTCCGGTTGTAGTCGGCGATCACGTGGGCGCTGGCGCTGACGACCAGCTTGGAGGTGTCCACGCCGCGGGCCTCGAGGCCGTCGAGCTCCTCCATCAGCACGTCGAGGTCGACCACGACGCCGTTGCCGATCACCGGGGTGCAGCCTGGGGTGAGGATGCCGGAGGGCAGCAGGTGCAGGGCGTACTTCTCCTGCTTGCCGTCGGGGGTGTTGATGACGACGGTGTGGCCGGCGTTGTTGCCGCCGTTGAACTTCACGACGTAGTCGACGCTGGAGCCGAGCAGGTCGGTGGCCTTGCCCTTCCCCTCGTCTCCCCACTGGGCACCGATGATGGCGATCGCGGGCATCTGCTCGCTACTTTCTGGTTGCCGGACACTGCGGTCCCGGCGCGTGCGGCGCCGGGGAAACGCGAAGAGCCCGGCACAAGGCGCGCCGGGGCTCTTGCGGCGCAACGCTACCAAAATCCGCCTCGGGCGAGCCCGTCGCGGCCGCCCGCGGACCGCCGAGCCGGCGTATCGATGCGCCGGTTCGCCCGCACCTCACCCCGCACCTCACCCCGCGCCTCACCCCGCGCCTCACCCGGGGGTCGAGGCGGCGGCGGCTACGCTCCCCCCTCGTGGAGCCCCTGCTCGTCATCAAGAACAGCGACGCCGGCACCGCCGACGACGAGACGCTCGAGCGGGGCCTGGCCGTGCTGCGCGGCACCACGTCGGTGGCGGTCGCAGCGACCTCCGACCCCCGCGAGCTCAACGGTGTCCTGCACCGGGCGGGCTCGCGCCCGATCGTGGTCGCGGGCGGCGACGGCAGCATGCACGCGGTGGTCTCCGCGCTGCACCGACGCCACGAGCTCGCCGAGCGCACGCTGGCGCTGCTGCCGCTGGGCACCGGCAACGACTTCGCCCGCGGCAACGACATCCCCCTCGAGATCGAGGAGGCCGCCCGGGTGGTCCTCGAGGGCGAGGCCCGGCCCGTGGACCTGGTCGTCGACGAGGTCGGCGAGGTCGTGGTCAACCACGTCCACGCCGGCGCCGGGGCCCAGGCCAGTCGCCGCGCCTCGGTCTGGAAGGACCGCCTGCACAGCGTCGGGGTGGGCAAGGTCAACCTCGGCAAGCTCGGCTACCCCATCGGCGCCGCCATGGCCGCGGTCAAGCCGCCCTACGTCCGGCTCTGCGTCGAGGTCGACGGCCAGCGCATCGTCGACTTCGACGAGCCGGTCCTGATGGTCGCCGTCGGCAATGGCCCCGACGTCGGCGGCGGCACCTCGCTCGCCCCGCACGCCGACCCCGAGAGCGGGAGGGTCGACGTCATGGTCGCCCGCTCGATCGGGCCGCTGGCGCGGATGGGGTACGCCGCCCAGCTGGTGCGCGGCAAGCACCCCGAGCGCGACGACGTCATCTACCTCCGCGGCTCGACCGTCTCGGTGTCGGGCGATGAGTTCTACTGCTCGGCCGACGGCGAGGTCTACGGCCCGGAGCGGCACCGCACCTGGCACGTCGAGCCCGCGGCGTACCGGATGGTGCTGCCGCGCCGCTGACCCGCAGGCCGTGCGCCGCTGACCCGCAGGCCGTGCGCCGGTGACCTCTCGGCCGTGCGCCGGTGACGGTTCGGCGGTCAGATCCAGCCGCGCTTGGCGGCTTCGACGCCGGCCTGGAAGCGGGACTCGGCGCCGAGCTCGGACATCAGGTCCGCGACGCGGCGACGCACGGTGCGCAGGCTGACCCCGAGGCGGCGGGCGATCTGCTCGTCCTGGGCCCCGGCCGCGAGCTGCTGCAGCAGGAAGGTGCGCATGTCGCTGCCCCCGCGCTGGGAGGCCGAGGTGAGGGGGGAAGCCTTCTCCCACAGGCTCTCGAACCACAGCGTCAGCGCCTCGACCCAGCCGCGCTGGCGCACCAGCGAGCGCGGCTCGTCGACGAAGCCGAGCGGCTCGGGGAGGATCACGTGGGTGGTGCCGATGATGAACATCCGCGTCGGCAGCTGGGGCAGCAGCCGGATCTCCTCACCGACGCTCGCCCGCAGGGCCAGGGTGTCCGCGGCCTCGTGCAGGGCACGCACGGGGTAGATGGCCCGCGAGCGGCGTCCGCGCTGGACCTGCTCGCCCACGAGCTGGGCCATCGCGTCCTCGCGCGGCTTGCGGAACTGGTCGGGCCGCAGCCAGAGCAGGTCGCCGGTGCTGCCCCTGATCAGGGCGGCCAGCAGCTCGACCGGCTGCCCGCCGCTGCTGATCTCCCCGTCGACCGGGCGCACCGACTCGACGTCGCCGTCGGCGGGCCGGACGTTGCTGGCGGTCAGGTGCGGCAGCGCCCGGCCGACCGCCTCCAGCCGGGCGTGCGCCGCTGCCGCCGCGTCCGCACTGATCTCGACCATCCGCACCACGGCCTCGGCCGGGGTGAGGACGAAGAGCCGGGAGTCCTCGACCTGCGCGATGCCCCGCTCGACCAGCGGCGCGAGGTCGCGCATGAGCTCCTCGGGCGTGCGCAGCACCGACTGGGCGATCGAGACCAGCTCGCGACCGCTCTGGCCCACCACCTGGTGGTAGGCGCGGTCGGCGGCCTTGCCGAAGCCCAGGGAGGTGATGACCGAGTCGGACGACATCTGGCGATGGTACGACTCCTGACAGGTTGGTGCCAGAGGCCTTTACCCTCCTTGTGGCACGCACCGGACATCCGCATGCTGGGTGCCGGTGGCTCGGGCCCTGGTCCGTGCGGAGCGCCTTTCGTCGGGGGATGAACGCGCTCCGCTCCCACCTCGAGGGCGTCGGGAGCCGCCCGCACGGGACGGCCCCGACGCCCTCGCGCATCCCCCGGCTCACCCCCGGCTCACCCCCGGCGCCTCCTGCTGGCCGCCGCCTCCGGTCGACGCGTCTCACACCCTCGCGAGGTGGGACCCCACGGCACCCACCCGGTAGCGTGGCCGCGGCCCGGAGCGGGCCGCCCCGGACCGGCCCACGCCGGATCCGCAGCCGGACCCACCAGCCCACCAGGAGCACCACCCCATGTCACGAGGCGGTTCCGCCCGACCCAGCGGCAAGAGCGCCGAGCCGATCGACTGGGTGACCCGCGCGGCCGACGACGCGATCCGCCACGCCGGCGGCCAGGAGGCCCTCACCGACGGCCTGCCCGAGGGACGCATCGTCACCTGCGCGTCCGGGGCGAGCCCGTCGGGGCCGATCCACCTGGGCAACCTGCGCGAGTTCCTGACCCCCCACTTCGTGGCCGAGGAGCTGCGCCGCCGGGGGGTGGCGGTGCGCCACCTGCACAGCTGGGACGACTTCGACCGCTTCCGCAAGGTGCCGGCCGGGGTCGACCCGAGCTGGGCCGAGCACATCGGGCGCCCGCTCTCCGCCGTACCCGACCCGTGGGAGTGCCACGAGTCCTGGGCCGAGCACTTCAAGGCACCGCTGCGTGCGGCGCTCGTCGAGCTCGGCGTCGAGATGGTCGAGGTGTCCCAGACCGAGCAGTACCTCGCCGGCGCCTACACCGAGCAGGTCCTCCACGCCATCCGCCATCGCGACGTGATCGAGGACGTGCTGGCCAAGCACCGCACCAAGAAGTCCGAGCCCGCCGCCGAGTCCGAGCAGGAGGCCGCCGCGCTGGCCGACTCCGTCGCCGACGAGGACGACGCCCCCACCAGCACCGGCTCGTTGGCGCGCTTCCCCTACAAGCCCTACTGCCGCAGCTGCGGCCGCGACACCGTCGAGGTCACGTCGTACGACGACGAGACCACGGACCTCGCCTACACCTGCGCCTGCGGCGACTCCCACGTCACCAACGTGGCGACCCAGCCCGAGGGCAAGCTGGTCTGGAAGGTCGACTGGCCGATGCGCTGGGCCTACGAGGGCGTCGACTTCGAGCCCGGCGGCCTCGACCACTCCACGCCCGGGTCGTCCTACACCGTCGGCAAGGAGGTCGTGAAGCGCGTCTTCGACTTCCGCGCGCCCTCCTACGTCGCCTACGCCTTCGTCGGCTTCGCCGGTATGCAGAAGATGTCCTCGTCCTCCGGCGGGGTGCCCACGGCCTCCGACGCGCTGCGCATCCTCGAGGCGCCGATCCTGCGCTGGCTCTACGCCCGCCGCCAGCCCAAGCAGGCCTTCGACATCGACTTCGGCCCCGAGGTCGTGCGCCTGTACGACGAGTGGGACGCGCTGACCCGCAAGGCCGCGAACCCCGACAAGCGCGACGCCCAGGTGCTGGCCTACGAGCGCGCGGTCTCCACCGCGGCCGCCGGCACGCTCCCCCGCCCGAAGGTCGTCGTGCCGTTCCGCCTGCTCAGCTCGGTCGCCGACGTCACCGCGGGCTCGGCGGAGCTGATCAGCCGCATCGTCGGCGACGTCGGCCACGCCCACGACTCGGTCGAGGACCTCGAGCCGCGGCTGGGGCGGGCGATGACGTGGATGTCGGAGTACGTCCCCGCCGAGGACCGCACCACCGTCCGCGAGACCAAGGACTCCGAGCGGCTCGCCTCGCTCACCGAGGACGAGGAGCTCTGGCTGCGTCAGCTGCTCGACCGACTGCCCGACCGGCTGGAGCTCGACGAGACGACCGCCCTGATCTACGGCGTGCCGAAGCTGGCGCGCGGGATGGGTCTCGACGACGCGCCGACCGACGAGGTCAAGGCCGACCAGAAGGCGTTCTTCGCCCTGCTCTACGAGCTGCTCGTCGCCGCCGAGCGCGGGCCGCGGCTGCCCACGCTCTTCCTGGCGCTCGGCTCGGACAAGGTGCGCTCCCTGCTGACCCCCTGAGCCGGGAGCCGCCTACAGCGCCAGCACGACCGGCGCGCCCAGCAGCACGACCAGCAGCGTCGAGCCGGCGGCCAGCGTCAGCCCACGCCCGCCGACCGCCCCCAGCACCCGGGGCCGCAGCGCGCAGCCGAGCGCGGCCATCGCGACCGCGAGGGCGAGGTCCTGCACGCCGCCGGCCACGGCGAGCAGCAGCTCCGGCAGCGGCAGCCAGGTGCGTGCCAGGGCCAGCAGCACGAACGCGACCACGAAGCCGGGCACCAGCGGTGCCCGCTCCCCCGCGCCCGCACCGGAGCGCCGCGCCTGCCAGCCCAGCACCGCCACGACCGGCGCCAGGAGCAGCACCCGCCCGAGCTTGACCAGCACCGCGACCGAGAGAGCCGTCCCACCGCCCGCGAGCCCGCCCGCGACCACGACCTGGCCGACCTCGTGGGTGCTGGCCCCGGCCCACGCGCCCACCTGGACCGGGTCGAGACCGGCCAGCAGCGCGACGCCGGGCAGCGCCACCATCACGACGCTGCCGCACAGCACCACGAGCGAGACGGCCGCCGCCGCGTCGGCGTCACGGCTGCGGCGTACGCCGGCGACGGCCGCGACCGCCGCCGCGCCGCAGATCGAGAAGCCCGCCGCCACGAGGACGAGCAGCTCCCCCCGCAGACCCAGGAGGCGGCCCAGCGCCAGCGTGCCGGCGATCCCACCGGTGACGACGAGCAGCACCACGGCCAGGACGGGCCACCCCAGCGCGAGCACCTGGGTCAGGGCCAGCTGCAGGCCCAGCAGCGCGACACCGACGCGGAGCACCCGACGCGACGCGACGTGCAGGCCCGGGGCCGTCGCGGTGTCGCGGGCACCGTCGAGCGCACCGCTGCCGGCCAGCGTCGCGCCGAGCACGACGGCCACCAGCGTGGTCGGCACGCCGGGAAGCACGGCGTGGGTCAGCGACGCGGTCAGGCCGAGGGCGGTCGCGAGCCCCAGGCCGGGCAGCACCGACGGGCGGGACTGCTCGGGCGCGGTGGTCGCCGACGGGTGGGCGACGAGGGCGGTGCTCATGACTCGAGCCTCGTCGCGCCGCCACGGCGGCACTAGCCGCTCTCTGCGCTCGAGTCCATGCCCTGCTGGCATGGGTCAGCGTCGCCCCATACTCTGAAGGCATGGACATCAGGCCCGACCTCGTCGCGCTCGACCTGCTGGTCCGGGTGGCGGCCAGCGGGTCGGTCGGTGCAGCGGCACGGGACCTCGACATCACCCAGCCGCACGCGAGCCGACTGCTGTCGCGGCTCGAGAGGCAGCTCGGACTGCAGCTGCTCGATCGCAGCCCGGCCGGCTCCCGGGTGACCGCCGAGGGCGAGGTCGTCGTCTCCTGGGCCCGCCAGGCCCTGGAGTCCGTGGACCGGGTCGTCAACGGCGCCCGATCGCTGGCCGCGGAGCGTGCCGCCCGGTTGCGGGTCGTGGCGAGCCTGACCATCGCCGAGCAGCTGGCGCCGGCGTGGATCGCGCGGTTCCGGCGCGAGCAGCCCGGCCACCAGGTGCGGCTGGAGGTGGCCAACAGCGAGCAGGTGCTCGAGCGGGTGCTGAGCGGCGAGGTGCCGCTGGGGTTCGTGGAGTCGCCGTCGGTGCCGCAGGAGGTGTCGGTCGCCGCGGTGGGGCTGGACCGCCTGGTGGTCGTGGTCGCCCCCGAGCACCCGTGGGCCCGGCGTACCAGCCCCTTGACGCCCGCCGAGCTCGCCGCCGCCGAGCTGGTGCTGCGCGAGGAGGGCTCGGGCACCCGGCGCACGCTGGCCCGGGCGCTGACCCGAGCCGGGGCGCCCCTGGGCGAGGGCCACCTGGAGCTGGCCAGCACCGCCGCCGTGCGCGCCGCCGCGCTGCAGGGCGACCTCCCCGCCGTCCTCAGCGAGCTGGGCGTGGCCGACCAGCTCGCCGCCGGCGCCCTCGTCGAGGTTCCCGTCGACGGGCTGGACCTCTCCCGCACGCTGCGCGCGGTGTGGCTGCCGAGCCGACGGCCGACCGGCGACGCCGCGCGGCTGCTGCGGATCGCGCGCGCTTCCGCGGGGGCGTAGCCAGACACGTCGGCGAGGAGCACGATGGCGCCATGAGCACCGAGGCACCGGCACCGCTGGAGACGCTGCGCGAGGACTGGGAGCGGCTGCTGTGCGTGGTCGCGCACCCCGACGACCTGGAGTTCGGTGCGGCCGCGGCCGTCGCACGATGGACGGGCCAGGGCAAGCAGGTCGTCTACTGCATGGTGACCAGCGGTGAGGCCGGCATCGACGCGATGCCGCCCGAGGAGTGCCGCCCGGTCCGGGAGGCCGAGCAGGTCGAGTCGGCGCGGGTCGTCGGCGTCGACACGGTCGACTTCCTCGGCCTGCCCGACGGCGTCCTGGAGTACGGCGTGCCCCTGCGCCGCGCGATCGCCGAGGCCGTGCGCCGGCACCGCCCCGACGTGGTGCTCACCGGGAACTTCCGCGACACCTGGGGCGGGGCCAACCTCAACCAGGCCGACCACATCGCGGTCGGGAAGGCGGTCCTCGACGCCGTTCGGGACGCGGGCAACCGCTGGGTCTTCACCGAGCAGCTCGTCGAGGGTGGCGGGTCGCTGGAGAAGTGGGGCGGGGTCGGCGAGGTGTGGGCCTTCGGATCACCGCAGGCCACTCACGCCGTCGACACCACCGCGACCTTCGACGCCGGCGTCGCGTCCCTCGAGGCGCACCGCGCCTACATCGACGGCCTGGGGTGGGAGCACTTCGACCCCCGCGAGTTCCTCGAGGGGATGGCCCGCGCGACCGGTCAGCGGCTCGGCTGCGCGTTCGCCGCGCCGTTCGAGGTGTTCCCGATGGGTTGGGGCGAGTAGGGGTCCGGCGGGGTTAGTCCGAATGAGATCTCACCCTTACCGCGCAGTAAGGGTGAGATCTCATTCGGAGTACCCCGCCGCCGCTCCTCAGCCCAGGTCGGTCAGCAGCTGGTCGAACGCGGTCTGGCTGGAGTCCCGCAAGAAGCCCGAGCAGCGCTCCCACTCGTCGGTCTCGCCGATGGCCTGCGCGGCCAGGGCCAGCAGCGCCAGGCACATGAGGAACCCACGGTTCGGCTCGTGCTCCCACGGCACCGGGCCGTGCCCCTTCCAGCCGTTGCGGCGCAGCATGTCCAGCGAGCGGTGGTAGCCGACCCGGGCGTAGGCGTAGATCGTGACGGGGTCCGACTGGTCCTCCGCGGCCTGGCCCGCCAGCGCGGCCCAGGCGAACGGGCTGGCCGGGAACTGCTTGGCGACGGCGTACTTGTCCTGGCCGGAGGCCAGCGCGGCCGCGGCCGGGTCCTCGGGGAGGTGGGTGGGCGGCGGGCCCGCCATCAGGTCCTGTCCGATGCTCATGGGCGCCATGGTGCCAGGCGCCCCCGACCCCGGACGCCGTCGTGGGGGGGGGGGGGGGCGGGGGGGCGGGGGG
>JAYYWX010000053.1:0-16303 GCA_036341255.1 Actinomycetota bacterium
GCGGCCTTCTTCGTGGCCTTCTTGACGGGGCCGCGGGCACGCCGGTCGGCGAGCAGCTCGGAAGCGCGCGCGTCGGTGATCGACAGCACGTCATCGCCCTTGCGCAGGCTCGCGTTGGTCTCCCCGTCGGTGACGTAGGGGCCGAATCGGCCGTCCTTGATCACCATCGGCTTGCCGGACGCCGGGTCGGTGCCCAGTTCGCGCAGCGGGGGTGCCGCCGCGCCTTGCCGGCCGCGACGCTTCGGCTCGGCGTAGAGCTTCAGCGCCTCCTCGAGCGTCACCGAGAAGATCTGGTCTTCGGTGGCCAACGATCGAGAGTCGGTGCCGCGCTTGAGATACGGGCCGTAGCGTCCGTTCTGCGCGGTGATCTCTTCGCCCGAGGCGGGGTCGACGCCGACCACCCGAGGCAGCGACAACAGCTTGAGCGCGTCCTCGAGCGTCACGGTCTGCAGATCCATACTGCGCAGCAACGAGCCGGTGCGCGGCTTGGGACCGGTGGGCTTCTTGCCCTTCTTGGCCGGCTGCCCGGCGGCACCGTCATCGTCGTCGTCCGGCTTGGGCAGCACCTCGGTGACGTAGGGGCCGTAACGGCCGTCCTTGGCGACGATTTCGTGCCCGGACTCCGGGTCGATCCCCAGTGAGCGCCCTTCCTGCGGCGTCGAGAAAAGCTCCTCGGCGACATCGAGGGTCAACTCGTCGGGAGTGAGCGAATCGTGCAGATTGGCGCGCTGTGGCGTCAGTTCACCGTCGTCGCCGACCACCATCCGCTCGAGGTACGGCCCGTTCTTGCCGACCCGCACGTTGACCGCGCGGCCCTCGGCATCGTCAAAAAGCTTGATGGAGTTGACTTCTCGGGCATCGATGCCTTCGAGGTTGACGCCGACCAGCTTCTTCAGGCCGCCGGAACGGGCGATCGAGTCGGCCACGCCGTGCTCGCCGCCGAAGTAGAAGTTGTTGAGCCAGTTGCTGCGTCGCTCGGTACCCGACGCGATCGCGTCCAGTTCGTCTTCCATCGCCGCGGTGAATCCGTAGTCGACCAGACGACCGAAATGCTGCTCCAGCAAACCGGTTACGGCAAATGCGACCCACGACGGAACCAGCGCGCTGCCCTTCTTGTGGACGTAGCCGCGGTCCTGGATGGTCTTGATGATCGACGAGTACGTCGACGGCCGGCCGATGCCGAGCTCTTCGAGCGCCTTGATCAGCGAGGCCTCGGTGTAGCGGGCCGGCGGGTTGGTCGCGTGACCGTCCGGGGTCAGCTCGGTGGCGTCCACTCGCTGGCCCTGGGTCAGGTGCGGCAGCCGCCTCTCGGCGTCGTCGGCTTCACCACCGGCCAGCTCGTCGACGGTCTCGACGTAGGCCTTGAGGAATCCGGCGAATGTGATGGTCCGGCCGCTGGCCGAGAACTGCACCTGACGACCCTCGGACTCCCCGTTGATTCGCAGGCTCAGCGTGGTCCCGCGGGCGTCGGCCATCTGCGACGCGACCGTGCGCTGCCAGATCAGCTCGTAGAGCCGGAAGTCGTCGCCGTCGAGTTCACGCCGCACCGCGTCGGGGGTGGCGAAGGTTTCCCCGGCCGGCCGGATCGCCTCGTGGGCTTCCTGCGCGTTTTTCACCTTGCGGGTGTACTGCCGCGCCGACGGGTAGACGTATTCCTCGCCGTAGAGCTGACGGGCCTGCGTGCGGGCCGCGTTGATCGCCGACTGCGACAGCGTGGTCGAGTCGGTGCGCATGTAGGTGATGTAGCCGTTCTCGTAGAGCCGCTGGGCGACCGACATGGTCACGCTCGCGGACATGCCGAGCTTGCGGCTGGCCTCCTGCTGCAGCGTCGTGGTGCGGAACGGCGGGTAGGGCGAGCGGCGGTAGGGCTTGGCCTCGACCGAGCGGACGTCGTACGTCGTGTCCTCGAGCGCGGCGACCAGGGCCTCGGCCCGCGGCCGGTCGAGGTGGACGACCTTGTCCGCGGCGCCGGACTTGAGGACCCCGTCCTGGCCGAAGTCGGAGCCCCGCGCGACGCGCTTCTCGTCGACCGAGTGCAGCTTGGCCGGGAACATCCGCTGCTCGTGCTTGGAGCCGGCGTCGAAGGTGCCCTCGAGGTCCCAGTAGGAGGCGACCTTGAAGGCCATCCGCTCCTTCTCACGGTCCACGACCAGGCGGGTGGCGACCGACTGCACGCGGCCCGCGGACAGGCCGGACATGACCTTCTTCCACAGCACCGGGGAGACCTCGTAGCCGTAGAGGCGGTCGAGGATGCGGCGGGTCTCCTGGGCCTCGACGAGGTCCATCGCGAGCTCGCGGGGGTTCTCGGCGGCCTCGAGGATCGCGGCCTTGGTGATCTCGTGGAAGACCATCCGCTTGACCGGGATGTTCTTCGGCTTCAGCTCGTCGAGCAGGTGCCAGGCGATCGCCTCTCCCTCGCGGTCCTCATCGGTGGCGAGGTAGAGCTCGTCGGCGTCCTTGAGCAGGCCCTTGAGCTTGGAGATGTGCGACTTCTTGTCGCGTGGGACGACGTAGTAGGGCTCGAACCCGTTGTCGACGTCGACCGCCAGGCGCCCCCACGGCTTGTCCTTGATCTTCGCCGGGGTGTCGGCGGCGGAGTTGGGGAGGTCGCGGATGTGACCGATGGAGGACTCGACGACGTAGCCCTGGCCGAGGTACCCGCCGATGGTGCGGGCCTTGGCCGGGGACTCGACGATGACGAGCTTGTGTGCCACGGGGCTGGTCTTTTCCTTCGATCTGGGGAGCGCTGCACCGGTCCGCAGGGGGCTCGGCGCCGATCACGGTAGCGCGTGCCGGCGACCTGCTTGCTTCCGAGAGGCTGCGGTGGGCGGTCTCAGGGCACCACCAGGAACCCCTCGCGCACCAGCTCGGCGACCACCGGCAGGTAGTCCTCGCGGGTGGCGGCGGGGTCGAGGTCGAGGATCTCGGCGAGCGCGTCGAGGATCTGCCCGACCTCCAGGTCGCCGTCGCAGGCACCCACCAGGCCGGCGACCACGGTGTCGGCGGTGCGGGCACGCCGCAGGCCGGTCTGCTGGCGCAGCACGATCGTCTCGGGGTCCTCGGCACCGACCGGGCCGAGGGTCTCCTGGCGTACGTCGGGGCGCAGGGTCAGCCGGGCGCCCGGGCCCGCGTCCGCGTGGACCGCCCGACCCCAGGCCGCGACCGCGGGGGCGATCGGCTGCTCGACGTCGTAGGGCCAGCTGAGCAGCTCACGGGCCGGGCCACCGGTCTCGGACCCGGTGCGTCGGTGCAGGTGGATCCAGCCGAAGCCCACCGCCTCGATGGCCTGCTCGTCGAACCACGACAGCCAGGTGTCGTAGCGCTGGTGGTAGTCCTCGAGCCGGACCGCCCCGGTCGAGGGGTGGTGGCCGGCGTCCTTGAGCCACAGCTCGACGTACGCCGCGGGGTCGAGGACCTCGCGCTGGACCACGAGCGCGTCGACGTCGTCGGAGAGCCACGGCGCGAGCCGCTCGTCCCACGACTGGTCGCGGGAGATGACCCAGTTGGCCAGCACCTGGCACCAGCCGCCGGGCGTGAGGTGGCCGGGTGCGGCGCGGACGATGTCCTCGACGACCCGGTCGCCCGGCAGGCCGGAGTCCCGGTAGACCAGCCGCTCGCCGGTGGCCGGTGAGATCACGAACGGCGGGTTGGTGGCGATGAGGTCGAAACGCTCACCACGCACCGGCTCGAAGAACGACCCGTCGCGGACCTCGACGCGCTCCTCGACGTCGTTGAGGGCGGCGTTGAAGCGGGTCAGCCGCAGGGCGCGGGCGTTGACGTCGGTCGCGACCACGCTGCCCGCGTGCCGCGCGAGGTGCAGCGCCTGCACCCCGCAGCCGGTCCCGAGGTCGAGCGCCCGCTCGACCGGGTCGCGCAAGGTCAGCTGGGCCAGGCTGGTGGAGGCCGGGCTGATCCCGAGGACGTGGTCGGGGCCGACGCGCTGGGCGGTGCCGTCCAGGCCGGGGGTCAGGTCGGAGACGACCCACAGGTGCTCGTCGTCGGTGGCGTAGGGCCGCACGTCGAGGCGGGCGGCGACCTCGCCGACGCTCTGCTCGAGGAGCCCCTCGGCGCACAGGTCGTCGACCAGGCCGGGCAGCGCCGCCTCGGCCGCCGACAGCCCGACCGGCACCTGCAGCAGGAAGAGGCGCACCAGCGTCGACAGAGTCGAGCCGTCGCGGGTGCGCCGCAGCCCCGGCACCGTCTCGTTGCGGGCCAGCGCGTCGTGCGCCAGCGGGCCGAGCAGGTCGGCGACCGCGTCGTAGGTGAAGTCGGCGGCGACGAGGGCGTCCCTCAGCCGGTGCGGGAGGTCCTGGGAGCTGCTCACCCCCCGAGCCTAGAAGAGCGCCGCAGCCGCGCCGCTCCGGACGGGCCCACGGACCGGCCCCACCTGCCACCATCACTGCATGTCCCTCCCCCGACCGGCCACCGACCGCACCGCCGTCGTCACCGGCGCCTCCTCGGGCATCGGCGCCGAGATCGCCCGTGAGCTGTCGCGACGCGGCCACCACGTCACGCTCGTCGCCCGCTCCGAGGACACGCTGCATGCACTCGCCGAGGAGCTCGCCGAGCAGCCGTCGTACGCCGGCGCCTCGGTGCTGCCCTGCGACCTCGGTGACCGCGCCGCCCGCGCTGCCCTCGCCGACACCCTGCTCGCCGGCGACCGGAGCGTGGAGGTGCTGGTCAACAACGCCGGCCTCTCCACCCTCGGACCCGTCGCCGCCTCCGACCCCGAGGCGGAGATGGGCATGGTCGAGGTCGACGTCGTCGCGGTGGTCGACCTCTGCTCGCGGCTGCTGCCCGGCATGGTCGACCGCGGCCGCGGCGCCGTGCTCAACGTCGCGTCGACGGCGGCCTTCCAGCCGCTGCCCGGGCAGGCGGGGTACGGCGCGGGCAAGGCGTTCGTGCTGTCCTACACCCAGTCGCTGGCCGGTGAGCTGCGCGGCACCGGCGTCACCGCCACGACCCTGTGCCCGGGCCCGGTGCACACCGGCTTCGGCGAGCGGGCCGGCTTCTCCCGGGAGGACGCCGAGGCGGCGCTACCCCCGGTGATGTGGGTGTCGGCGGAGCAGGTGGCGCTCGATGCCGTGAAGGGGCTCGACCGCGGCCGGCTCGTGGTCATCCCCGGCCGCGCGAACCGGGTCGCCGCCGCGTTCGCCCAGGTCACCCCACGCTCGTTGCTGCTGCCGGTGCTGGTCAAGAACCACCCCGGCCTGCGGTGAGTCCCTCGCGCCGCGCGCACCTCACCACCCCCGGCGCAGGAGCCGGGATCGGTCACTCCCCGAGGGAGCCGAGGTAGAGGTCCTCGGGGCAGCCGAAGGAGTACTCGTAGGGCAGCACCCCGCTCGGGCCGTCCACCCCGTGCACGACGCCGGCACTGAGGTCGACCACCAGCTCGGTGCCGCCGCCGTCGACGATGAGCCAGGACGCGTTCCCGAGGTCCTGGACCGGTGCCGCCTCGGTGAAGTAGTACGCCGGCGGGGCGTCGTTGCCGACCGACATCGCGAACGAGACGCAGTCGGCCTCGGTGGAGCGGAAGAAGGCCACCGCCTCCTCACCGCTGGGGCCGCTGGGGCCTTCCTCCACCGGGGCCGGGTCCACGGACTCGGTGACCGGGTCGACGGCCGGCTCGTCGACGACCTCGACCGTCGGCTCGGACGGTGAAGCCTCCGCGGGGTCGTCGTCGCCGCACGCGACGAGCACCGGCACGAGTGCGACGGCGAGCACCGGGAGGAGCAGGGACGAGGAGGCCGTGCGGCGGCTGCGCATGCTCCACCGTGGCATGGATGCGGCACCCGGTGGCGCCACGAGCCGGCAGTAGTCACAACGGGCCGGCCCGAACGGACTACGCGGGGCCCGCGGCCTGGGCACTTCGGGCAGGAACCCGTGACAACCACGTCCTAGGACCTCCCACGGTTTTACCGTCGCAGCACCGGGTCGGCGCGCCTTGGGAGGGGCGCGCCACCCGGATCTCGATCACCCACCGGGAGGGACCCCCATGCTGCTCAGGCTGCCCAGACTGCACCGCCGCGCGCTCGCGCCCGCGCTCTCACTCGTCCTCGCGGCCGGCGGTGTCACGCTGACCGCCGCGCCCGCCACCGCCGCGCCCCGCCCGGCCGCCACCACGCAGGGCCACCAGGTCGACGGGCTGTTCGGCCTGCTGGAGGCGGTCGTCGAGCCGCTGATCTCCGGCCTCGGGGGCGTGGGCGAGACCCTGACCCTCAGCCTGCCGGAGTGGAACCTGCTGGGTGTCAGCAACGAGGTGCAGTGGCTCTCCGGCGGGTCACCGATCCCCGGCGCCACCGGCACCAGCTTCGTCCCCACCCTCGAGCAGGCCGGCAGCGCCGTGCAGGCCCAGGTGACGGGGACCGTGCTGGGGCTGCTCCCGGTCACCTACCTCACCAACGCCATCCCGATCCCGCTGCCCGGCGGAGGCGGTGGCGGCGGGGGCGGCGGGTCGGAGGACCCGACCCTGGAGGTCCTGCAGGACCCCAGCATCACCGGCATCCCCGGCGTCGGCTCGCTGCTGCAGATCCTCAACCCGATCTGGAGCCTCCCGGGCGTGGCGACCAGCTACCAGTGGTTCGTCGACAACGTGCCGGTGCCCGGCGCGACCGGCCCCACGTTCGTGCCCGGGCTCGAGGACGCCGGCAAGCAGGTCCACGCGGTCGTCACCGGCACGCTCGCCGGCCTCCCGATCATCAGCGCGCTGACCAACTACCTGCCGATCCCGGCCGCCACCGAGGAGCCTCTGGCGGCCACGTCGGCGGCCACCATCACCGGGACGGTGAAGGTGGGCAAGGTCGTCAGCGTCGAGGACCCGTCGTGGAACGAGGAGGGCGTCGAGCACGCCTACCAGTGGCTGCGCGACGGCTCCCCGATCTCGGGAGCCACGGCCAAGACCTACACACTGACCCCCGAGGACTACGGCCACCGGATCCTGGTCAAGGTGACCGGCTCCAAGGACGGCTGGACCGACAGCACCGTCGACAGCCAGGAGGTCACCCCGGCCCTGGGTGACGCCCTCACGTTCACCTCGCAGCCGGCCGTCTCGGGCACGGTCGCCCTGGGCCGCACCCTCACCGCCCTGCCCGGCGCCTGGGGCTCCGGGTCGACGCCGACCTTCGGCTACCAGTGGCGTCGTGGCGGCCAGGTGATCACGGGCGCCACGTCCTCGACGTACGTCGTCAGCACCGACGACCTCGGCTCGACCCTGGCGGTCACGGTCACGGCCACCCGGGCGGCGTACGCGCCCGGGCTGTTCACGACCTCGGCGCTGCCGGTGGCCAAGCTCGCCTCCGCGACCACGCTGAAGGGCAAGAAGAAGGCCCGCGTCGGCAAGCCGGTCCGGGTGAAGGTCGGCGTGCTGGTCGACGGGTTCGCCCCCGACGGCGTGGTGAGCCTCCTCGACGGCACCAAGACCCTCAAGCGGCTGCGCATCGCGCGCGGCACCAAGAAGGTCAAGCTGCCGAAGCTGTCGAAGGGCAAGCACGTGATCACCGCGGTGTACGCCGGCTCCGACGCCACCGAGGAGTCGCGCTCGAAGCCGCTGAAGCTCAAGGTGCGGCCCCGCCGCTGAGCCGGCCGGCACAGCCTCCCCTGACGCACACAGCGCCCCCACCCAGGTGCCGGGTGGGGGCGCTGTGCGTGTGACGGGTGGAACTCAGCCGACGGGAGCGGGCTCCTCGTCGGAGATGACCGCCGAGCGGCGCTTGGACACGTAGACCGCGACCGCGATGCCGATCGTCGCCACGAGGGCGATGACGACCGACATCGGACGGTTGGCGTCCTCGCCGACGGTGAGGGAGATGACCGCGCCCACGATGAGCAGCGAGACGAGGTTCATCACCTTCAGCAGCGGGTTGATCGCCGGACCCGCGGTGTCCTTGAACGGGTCGCCGACGGTGTCGCCGATCACGGTGGCCTCGTGAGCGGGAGACCCCTTGCCGCCGTGATGGCCGTCCTCGACCAGCTTCTTGGCGTTGTCCCACGCTCCGCCGGCATTGGCGAGGAAGACCGCCATCAACGTGCCGGACCCGATCGCCCCGGCCAGGAACCCGGCCAGCGCACCGACACCCAGGCCGAAGCCGACGGCGATCGGGGCCAGGATCGCCAGGATGCCCGGGGTGGCCAGCTCACGCAGGGAGTCGCGGGTGACGATGTCGACGACCTTGCCGTACTCCGGGCGGCCGGTGCCCTCCATGATCCCGGGGATGTCGCGGAACTGGCGCCGCACCTCCATCACCACGGCGCCGGCGGCGCGACCGACGGCGTTGATCGCCAGGCCCGAGAACAGGAAGACCACCGCGACGCCGATCAGCAGGCCGACCAGCACGTCGGGGCTGAAGACGAAGAAGCTGCCCACGAAGTCGGCCGCGTCGCGCTCGGTGACCCCGTCGAGGTCGGCGATCCGCTCGATGGCGGTGCCGATGTAGGAGCCGAACAGGGCGCTGGCCGCGAGCACCGCCGTGGCGATCGCGATGCCCTTGGTGATGGCCTTGGTGGTGTTGCCGACGGCGTCGAGCTCGGTGAGGATCTGCGCCCCCTCCTCGCTGACGTCACCCGACATCTCAGCGATGCCCTGGGCGTTGTCGGAGACCGGGCCGAAGGTGTCCATCGCGACGATCACCCCGACGGTGGTCAGCAGACCGCAGCCGGCCAGCGCGACCGCGAACAACGCGATCGACAACGATCCCGCACCGAGCAGGAACGCCCCGAAGACGGCGGCCCCGATCACCAGCGTCGTGTAGACGGCCGACTCGAAGCCGACCGAGAGGCCGGACAGGATGACCGTGGCGGCACCGGTCAGCGACGTACGTCCGACGTCCTTGACCGGACGGAACTCGGTGCCGGTGAAGTAGCCGGTGAGCGCGAGGATCGCGGCGGCGAGCACGATGCCGATGAGCACGGCGAGTGCCGCGATGACGGCCGGGCTGCCGCTGGCCGGCTCGAAGCCGAAGGCGGCGTCGAGCGGGCTGCCGCCCTCGAGGCCGCTGAGCTCGGAGAAGTCGCCGGGCAGGTAGACGAAGGCCAGCAGCACGCTGGCGACGGCGCCGATGCCGGCGGAGATGTAGAAGGCCCGGTTGATCGTGGTCAGGCCGTTCTCGCCGGCGCGCGGCTGGCAGAGGTAGATGCCGGCGACGGCGGTCAGCGCACCGATCGCGGGGATCAGCAGCGGGAAGACCAGGCCCTTGTCGCCGAAGGCCTGGGAACCCAGGATCAGCGCGGCCACCAGCGTCACGGCGTAGGACTCGAAGAGGTCCGCGGCCATGCCCGCGCAGTCGCCGACGTTGTCGCCGACGTTGTCGGCGATGGTCGCGGCGTTGCGGGGGTCGTCCTCGGGGATGTTGTTCTCGACCTTGCCGACCAGGTCGGCACCCACGTCGGCGGCCTTGGTGAAGATGCCGCCGCCGACACGCATGAACATCGCCAGCAGGGCGGCTCCGAAGCCGAAGCCCTCCAGCACCTCCGGCGCGTCGTCCTGGAAGCACAGCACCACGACGCTGGCGCCGAGCAGGCCCAGGCCGACGGTGAGCATGCCGACGGTGGCGCCGGTGCGGAAGCCGATGTGCATGGCCGGGTCGCGGCCCTGGGTCTGGGCGGCCGCGGCCACGCGGAGGTTGGCCTGGACGGCCAACGACATCCCGAAGTAGCCGACGGCGGCGGAGAACCCGGCGCCGCCGAGGAAGGCGACGGAGCGGAAGATCCGCACCACCGCGTCGTCGGCGGGCAGCGCGAGCAGCGCGAAGAACGCGATGCCGGCGAAGATCGCGAGCGTGCGGAACTGCCGCGTGAGGTAGGCGTTGGCCCCCTCCTGCACGGCCTGGGCGATGGACTTCATGTTGTCGGTGCCTTCGGCGGCGGACATCACCTCGGCGCGGAACATCGCGGCCATCGCCAACGCACCGAGTGCGATGAGAGCGACGACGACGACGAGCACGAGGTTGCCACCGGAGACGTCCACGACAGCGGGAACGGTCCCCGTCATGCGCTTCCTCCTGGGTCGGAGCTGTGCAGCTCGGTGCGGACGCAGCGACGAGAATGTGAGCCACGTCTCACTGGAACGAGCCGGAGTCTACGCACGGCAAAGCCCGTCGTCGCAGCACTGTGTGACGCGCGCCACAACGAGTCACCCTGTGGGGGCACGGCCGGCGGCGCGTTCGTAGCCGCCCGGTCGCGGTCGAAGTCAAGGTCGAGGCGGCCTCGCGGCGGGTGTCGCGGTGGCGGGTCCCGTCAGGGACGCGGGTGGATCAGGAGGCGGCCAGCGCGGCTTCGGCGCTGTCGTGGATGACGAAGACCTTCGCCAGGCCGGTGATCCGGAAGATCTTGAGCAGCCGGTCCTGGGTGCAGACCAGCTGCAGCGAGCCGTCGTGGGCCCGCACCTTCTTGAGCCCGCCGACGAGGACACCGAGGCCGGTGGAGTCGAGGAACTCGACGGCCTCCATGTCGATCACGAGGTCGTAGACGCCGGCGGCGACGAGCTCGGTGATCTTGTCGCGCAACTTCGGCGCTGTGTAGACATCGATCTCACCGCCGACGGTGACAACGGTCGTGCCGTCGACGTCGCGCGTGGCGAGGGTGAGGTCCACGTGTTGCTCCCTGTCGGCTGGGGGTGGGTCGAAGGTACTCCAGGTCGGCTGGCGCGCAGGCACGGCCCCCGACCTGCTCGACCACAGGATATGAAACCACGACGCCCCGAGGCGCGCACAGAAAGGTAAAGGCGAGCCCGCCCGTGCGCCACACCCGAGCGGTGGCCGCTCACCTGTTCAGGTGGGCGAGCCTCCCGCCGAGCCGGCGCATCAATACGCCGGCTCGACCCGATCAGCACGCCCAGCCGGCGGTGTCGGCGGGGTTTGCGAGGATCCGGGCATGGCCGGCCCCACCACGACCGTCTCCGGGACGTCCCGTCCCGTGACCGGTCTGCTCGAGCGGCTGGCCGCGGTGCCGGGTCGGGCCGAGCGGCTGACCCACGTCGAGGAGCTCGCGCCCCGCGCGGCGGTGGGCGCCCCCTGGCCGGGCTGGGTGCCGGAGCAGGTGCGAGCGGCGTACGAGGCGCGGGGCGTGGTGGAGCCGTGGGCCCACCAGGTGGCCGCCGCCGACGCGGCGTGGCGCGGGCAGCACGTCGTGCTGTCGACCGGCACGGCGTCGGGCAAGTCGCTGGCCTTCCAGGTGCCCGCGCTGTCGCGGGTGCTGGAGTCCCGCGGCGCGCGGGGGCAGCGCGGCGCGTCGGTGCTCTACCTCTCGCCGACCAAGGCGCTCGCCCAGGACCAGCTCTCCTCGCTGCACGACCTCGGCACCGGCGTCCGGCTCGCCACCCACGACGGCGACAGCAGCCGCGAGCAGCGCGAATGGACGCGTGACCACGGCGAGTACGTCCTCACCAACCCCGACATGCTGCACCGCAGCCTGCTGCCCGGCCACGAGCGCTGGACCGGCTTCTGGCGGTCGCTGTCGCTGGTGGTCGTCGACGAGTGCCACCACTACCGCGGCGTCTTCGGGGCGCACGTCGCCCACGTGCTGCGCCGGCTGCGGCGAGTCTGCGCGTCGTACGCCGCCGAGCCGACGTTCGTGCTGGCCTCCGCCACGGTGGCCGACCCGGCCGCGGCCGCGCGCCGGCTCACCGGCCTCGACGTGCTCGCGGTGGAGGAGGACGCCTCGCCACGCGGCCGGGTCACCGTGGGGCTGTGGGAGCCGCCGCTGACCGAGCACCTCGGCGAGAACGACGCCCCGGTGCGTCGAGCTGCCTCCTCCGAGACCGCCGACCTGCTGACCGACCTGGTGGTCGAGGGCGTGCGCAGCCTGGCGTTCATCCGCTCGCGCCGCGGGGCCGAGCAGGTGGCGATGGCCTCCGCGGGGCTGCTGGCGGAGGTCGACCCGTCGCTGGCCGGACGCGTGGCGGCCTACCGCGGCGGATACCTCCCCGAGGAGCGGCGCGAGATCGAGCAGCGGCTGCGCTCGGGCGAGCTGCTGGGGCTGGCCGCGACCAACGCGCTCGAGCTCGGGATCGACGTGAGCGGGCTCGACGCGGTGCTGGTGGCCGGGTTCCCCGGCACCCGCGCCGCCTTCTGGCAGCAGGTCGGTCGTGCCGGGCGCGGGGCGCAGGACGCCGCAGCGCTGCTGGTCGCCCGCGACGACCCTCTGGACACCTACCTCGTGCACCATCCGGAGTCGCTGTTCGGACGGCCGGTCGAGGCGACGGTCTTCGACCCCGCCAACCCCTACGTCCTGGGGCCGCACCTCGCAGCCGCCGCGCAGGAGCGACCGCTCACGCGCGCCGACCTGGCGGCGTACTGGCCCGGGGCGGAGCCCCTCGTCGACGACCTCGTGGCCCGCGGCCTGCTGCGCAAGCGGCCGCACGGCTGGTTCTGGACCGATCGCAGCCGCGCGGCCGACCTCGCCGACATCCGTTCGAGCGGCGGGCAGCAGGTGCAGCTCATCGAGGCCGGCACCGGGCGCGTGGTCGGCACCGTCGACGGTGGCCGTGCGCACGGCACGGCCCACCCCGGCGCGGTCTACGTGCACCGCGGCGAGACCTACCTCGTCCGTGAGCTCGACCTCGACGACCACGTGGCCGTCCTCGAGCGCGACGACCCCGACTACTCCACCTCCGCCCGCGAGCTCACCGACATCTCGGTCGTCGAGGAGCGGGAGAGCCGGTGGTGGGGGCCGTGCCGACTGGTGCTCGGTCAGGTGGACGTCTCCCAGCAGGTGGTGTCCTTCCTGCGACGGCGCCAGCCCGGCGGCGAGGTGCTCGGCGAGGAGCCGCTCGACCTGCCCGAGCGCACGCTGCGCACCAGTGCGGTGTGGTGGACGATCCCGCCGGCCGAGCTCGAGGCGAGCGGCCTGGACCCCGGCGACCTTCCGGGCGCAGCGCACGCGGCCGAGCACTGCTCCATCGGCCTGCTCCCGCTCTTCGCCACCTGCGACCGCTGGGACATCGGCGGCGTCTCGACCGCCCTGCACCCCGACACGGGCACGCTGACCGTCTTCGTCCACGACGGGCACCCCGGCGGGGCCGGGTTCGCCGAGCGCGGCTTCCACGCCGCCGCCGCCTGGCTGCGCGCCACCCGCGAGACCATCGCCTCCTGCGAGTGCGTCGAGGGCTGCCCCTCGTGCATCCAGTCGCCCAAGTGCGGCAACCAGAACAACCCGCTCGACAAGGCCGGCGCGCTCGTCCTGCTCGACCTGCTGCTGACCCACGCCCCGCTGGACTGAGCGCCACGACCGCGGCCGCGCGATGGGTGCGGCCCGAGCATGCCCGGCCCTACGCTGCGTGCATGGTCGTCCTGGGTCTGATCCTGCTCCTCCTCGGTGCCGTCGTCATCCTGGTCGGGGTGCTCACCGCCGACACCACCGGCACCGGGACGGGGATCGGCGTCGAGGTGCTGGGGATCGACGTGTCGCCCGTGACGTTGTTCCTCCTGGGTGCCGGCTCGGCTGCGGCGGTGCTGTGGGGGTTCTCGCTGGCCAAGCTCGGGGCCCGCAAGGCGATGCAGGCCCGGCGCGAGCACAAGAAGCTGACCGAGCTGTCGGAGAAGCTGGACCGCGCACGCGCCGAGGAGCGCGAGGACGACTGAGCCACGGCCTACGCGGGCCCCGCTCGAGCGGTGCCGACCAGGGCGGCCTCGGGTCCCCACCGGCTGGGCGCGTCCACCGCGACGACGACCTCGACGGTCGACCCGTCGCTGGTGCACGAGGTGACCTCGGCGCCGTTGCGGTGCGCGACGTCGCCGGCGGTCGCGCACGGGTCGTGGCCCGTCGCCCCCGCGAGCGCTCCGGCACCTGCGAGCGCCGCCAGGTCCGCGGCCGCCCGCGCCTGACGGTGCGCCGCGAACCACGCACCCACCTCGCCCAGCGTCAGCCCCACCAGGAGCAGCAGGCCGAGGCAGGCGACGGCGGCGGTGGTCGCGGCACCGGAGTCTGTACGCCGTGTCCGGGGACGGGTCAGGGGTCGGGTCACGGGTCGGGTCACGGGCTCACTCCTCCGGCGGCCGGCTCACGGGCGGCGGTCGCCTCGCCGCTGACCTCCGCCCCGGGCAGCGCCGCGAGCAGGCCGCCGGGGCCAGCCACCGACGCGCTCACCGTGACGACCACCAGGCCGTCGGCACCGCCGATGACCACGCGGCTGCCCGGCGGGCCGATCCGCGTGGCCAGGTCCGTCGCCACCGACACGTCCTCCCCGCGGGCCAGGGCCCGCGCCGCCTCGCGCGCGGCGTCGGTGGCGCGCAGCTGACCCAGCCCCACGACCATCAGCCACACCAGCCCGGCCGTGACGGCGAGGAGCAGCGGCAGCACCATGGCCAGCTCCGCGGTCACCGCCCCGCGCTCGCCACGACCGGCCCGGCTCATCCGACGCCCAGCAGCCCGAGCACGTGGTCGAACAACGTGGTCAGCAGCTGGTCGCCGAAGCCGCCGCTCAGCATCGTGTAGAGCAGGCCGGCGAGGCCGGCTCCGGCCGCGGTGCCGACGGCGTACTCCGCGGTCGTGATGCCGTCCTGTGCCCGACGCTCGGGTCGGTGCAGACGGGTCAGGTGGGTGGGTCGGGGCATGGCGCCTCCTGGGTCCGGGGCCACCCGATGCGGCCCGAGGACACCCAGGCTGGTCGGTGGACAGCCCTCGCGGGGACGCCTCGCGCCGGCCTGGGGAGGCCGCCCGATCGGACCGGGCGTGTGGACGACCGCCGGGCCCCGCGGCGGAGAGTCGGAGTCGAACCGGCGTATTGATACGCCGGCTCGGCGAGAGCAGCGGATCGAACCGGCGTACTGATACGCCGGCTCGGCGAGAGCAGCGGATCGAACCGGCGTACTGATACGCCGGCTCGGCACTCCCCCGACGGCACGCTCACCAGAGGTCGGCGAGGAGGGCGGCGGCCAGCGGGACGATGCCGAGCACCACGAACGACGGCAGCAGGCACAGCCCGAGCGGGACGGCGGCGCGCACGCCCACGCGGCGGGCCCGGTCCTCGACCTCGGCACGGGCCTGCTCGGCCGACCGCACGGCGAGGCGGGCGATCGCGTCGGCCACCGGGGTGCCGCTCTCGTGGGCGCGGGCCAGCGCCCGGCCCAGCGGCGCGAGGGCCGGGTCGTCGGCCAGCCGGCCCCACACGGCGGCGGGGTCGGCACCCAGCGAGAGGGCGTGGGTGCGGGCGAGGAGCCGGTCGGCCGTGGGACCCGGCAGGGCGTCGGCGGCGTGCCTGAGCGCTCGCGCCGGGTCGCTGCCCGCACGCACGGCGTCGGCGGCCAGACCGACCAGGTGCGGCAGGTCCGCGCGGGCCCGGGCCGTCGCCCGGCGCTCCGCGGAGGACTCGCCGCGACCGGCGGCCGTCCACACCAGCACCGCCGCTCCCAGGCCGACCACAGGACCGAGGAGGGGCCCGAGCAGGTCGCGCCCCCACGTCAGCCCCGCGACCACGGCCAGGGCGGCGGCCACCCCACGCTGCCGTCGTACGTCGCTGGGCGGCCGCGGCCCGCGAGCGATCGGAGCCCGGGGGCGGCCCGGGCGGTGCGCGAGCAGGACGGCGAGGGCGGCGCACGCGGCGGCCAGGACGGTCATCGCTCGACCGACCGGGCGAGCAGCTCGATCCAGGCCAGACCGCCGAGCAGCAGGCCTCCACCCAGCGCGAGGCAGGCCCACCCGGCGGGTCCGCCCAGCAGCCAGGCGAGCGGGTCGCCACCGGAGCCCGACCCCATCAGCCAGGCGAGGACCGGCAACCCGGCCACCAGCCGTCCCGTGGCGCGGGCCGAGGCCAGCTCGGAGGCGACGACGCGGCGGCTGGCCTCGGTGGCACGCAGGTCCTCGGCGACCCGGGCGAGGGCCGCGGCCAGGCCCTGGCCGGTGCGGCCGGAGACCTGCCAGGCGGCGCCGACCAGGCGCAGCCCGCCGGCTCCGGGGGCCGACGCGGCGACGCGCCAGGCGCCGGGCACGTCGAGCCCGACCCGATGGGCGGCCAGCACGGGGCCGAGCGGCGGCCAGTCCCGGGCGGCCCGCGCCAGGGCCCGGTCGGGGCCGGAACCGGCCGCGAGCTCCTCGGCGAGGGACTCACAGCACTCGCGGACCCTGGAGGCCGTGTCACGGACGGTGACCAGCCGTCGCCGCGCGAGCACGAGCCACCGGACCCCGAGCGCCAGCAGGCCCACCAGCACGGGCCCCACGACCACCGGGGCCGCCAGCCCACCGACCGGCGGCGACAGCGCGAGCACGACGCCGAGGCAGCCCCCGGCACCGGCGACGAGGGCTCCCCAGGACGGCCGGGCCGACCGTGCTCGCGGGACGGCGGGGACCAGCATCGCCGCCGCGGCAGCGGCCA
>JAYYWX010000054.1:0-14630 GCA_036341255.1 Actinomycetota bacterium
CGCACGCCGGGGTGCTCGGCCTCGAACTCCTCGGCGAGCTCGGTGAACGTCTCGGTCAGCGACGCCGCCGCCAGCACGGTGAGCGTCTCCTCGTCGTCGCCGGTCGAGCAGCCGCTGAGGGCGAGCGCCGCCACGAGCGCCAGCGCCACGACCACCCCACCACGAGACCTCACGGCAACTCCACGACGACGTTGGTCGACTTCACCGACGCCACGACCCGTGACCCCGGCTCGAGACCGAGCTCCTCGGCCGCCTCGGCGGACATCAGCGACACGAGCCGGTAGGGCCCGCAGACCATGTCGACCTGCGCCATCACGGTGTCCTTCTTGACCGCCGTGACGATGCCGACGAGGCGGTTGCGGGCGCTGACGGCGGCCGACCGCCCGGGGTCGGGGGTGCTGGCCAGCTCCGCGGCGAAGGCGGCCAGCGCCGCGCCGGGCACGACCGTGCGGCCCTCCGCCTGCTCCGCGGGCAGGCGTCCCGCCTCGACCCAGCGCCGCAGGGTGTCGTCGCTGACGCCCAGCAGGTCGGCCGCCTCCGCGATCCGGTACGTCGTCACACCCCGAGTGTGCCGCATCTGCGGATCCACCACCAGGTTCCGAGCCGCATCTGCTGCCATCTCGTGGCTGCCTGACCGTGCCTACCGGCCACCTGTGATCATGGCGGCGTGAGCCAGACGAGTCCTCCCGCCAACCGCCCCGGCGGCTACAACCGCTCCTTCGGCGGGCTGGTCGGCGCCATGATCGTCATGGTGGTCGCCGTGGTCGTGGCGTGGCTGGCGCTGGGGCTCTTCCGCGACGACGCGGAGTTCGAGCCCACCCCCATCGACTACGACGCGTCCATGTCCGCGCTCGCCGACAGCGGTGCCGCGCTGGCCTATCCCGAGACGCTGCCCGAGGGCTGGCGCGTGAACAACCTGGCCTACGACCCGGCCGACCCGTCCTTCTCATTGGCGCTGCTGACCGACCAGGAGACGTTCGTGGGCGTCTACCACGGGCGCGAGGACCTCGACGAGGTGCTGGCGCGGCTCGTCGACGACGCCGCGACCGAGGAGGGCTCGGTCGAGCTGACCGACGGCGACGGCGGGTCGGCGACGTGGCAGATCTTCGGCGACGAGGGCGGCGACACCGCGTACGTGCGCGTCGGCGAGCAGCGCCGCGACCCGGTGGTCACGATCGTCTACGGCTCGGCCTCCGAGGAGCAGCTGCGTGAGGTCGTGGGCTCCCTGCTCACCCGCGGCTGACCACCGCTGGACCCTGCGCGCCGGGACCCCCGCCCGACACTGGCCCGACCTCGGCGCGGTCCGCCGGCGCTGCGCCGTGAGCGAAACCGGTGGCCCGGGAGCAGGACGCACGCCTAGGTTGCGCCGGTGACCACCTCCCGGACCGCGCCGCTGCGCGTCCCGGCCTTCCGGTGGTTCTTCCTCGGCCAGCTCGTCAACTCCGCGGGCAGCTCCATGTCCGGCATCGCGCTGGCCTTCGCGGTGCTGGCGATCAGCGACTCCCCGGCGGCGCTCGGGGCGGTGATGGCCGGGTGGACCGTGCCGATGGTCGCCTTCATGCTGCTCGGCGGCGCGCTCGCGGACCGGATGCCGCGCGGGCTCGTGCTGCGCGGCTGCAACCTGGTCGAGGCGGTGGCGCAGACCGCCACGGCGGCACTGGTGCTCACCGGGTACGCCGAGATCTGGCACCTCGTCGTGCTCCAGCTGGTCAGCGGCACGGCGTCGGCCGTGAGCTACCCGGCCGAGCACGGGATGGTGCCGGTGCTGCTATCGCGCGAGCTGCGCCAGGCGGGCTACCTGCTGATGTCGCAGTCGCGCAGCGCCACCACGATCGGCGGCCCCGCGCTGGCCGGTCTGCTGGTGGCCACCGCGGGTCCGGGCTACGCCCTGGCGATCGACGCGGCGACGTTCTTCGTCGCGGCCGGCTTCCTGACCCTGATGCGGCTGCCTCCCGGCGAGCGACCCGATCGGCAGGACAGCGTCCTCGGTGACCTGCGGGCCGGGTGGTCCTTCGCCCGGGAGCTGGGCTGGGTCATCCCCGCCTCGAGCTGTGCGCTGGTCTTCAACGCGCTCTTCGCCGGCGCGATCGGGGTGCTCGGCCCGACCATCGCCGAGGACACGATCGGCAGCGAGGGGTGGGGTCTGGCCCAGTCGGCGCAGGCCGTGGGCGTCTTCCTCACCGCCCTGGGCCTCTCGCGAGTCGTGATCAGGCGCCCGATGGTGGTGATCATGGTGGCGTTCGCGGCGATGGGGCTGCCGATGCTGGTGCTGGGGACCTCGGTCGACCTGCTGCTGCTCTCGGTCGCCTTCGCCGGCACCGGTGCTGCGCTGAGCGTCCTGGACCTCGCGTGGAACATGACGGTGCAGGAGAAGGTGCCGGAGGAGATGCTCTCGCGCATCCAGTCGATCGACGGGTTCTTCTCCTTCGTCGGGATGCCCGTGGGTCAGCTGCTCGTCGGGCCGCTCGCGTTGGCGCTGGGCACCCGCAGCGTCGAGCTCGCCTGCGCCGGGTTGTGCGTGGTGGTCGCCGTGGTGGCGCTGAGCCGACCGGTCATCGCCGGGGTGCGGCTGGAAGCTCCCTCGGCGGCCGCGACGGGCTGATCGGCCCGGTCAGTGGGCCCGGTCAGCGTGCCCCGTCAGTCGGCGTCGGCCTCGAGGACCTTGTCGAGACGCTCTCGGGCGCCGTCGAGCCAGTGCTGGCAGACCTGGGCCAGGTGCTCGCCCCGCTCCCACAGGGCCAGCGACTCCTCCAGCGTGGTGCCGCCGGCCTCGAGGCGGCGGACCACGTCGACGAGCTCCTCGCGTGCCTCCTCGTAGGAGGTGGACTCCTGTCCCGCCTGTCCGGTGCTCGCGGTCTGCTCAGCCATCGGTCTCCTCGGTGCTCGTGTCGGTCAGCGGGTCGGGCTCGGTGCCCTCGGCGATCGCTCGGACACGGCCGTCGGCCACGCGGACGCTCAGCGAGGCGCCGGCCGCGACGCCGGCCACGGAGGTGAGGACGTGCCCCTGTGCGTCCTGCAGGACGGCGTACCCCCGCCGCAGCGTCTCCAGCGGCGACAGGGCGCGGGCCCGGGCGCGCTGGTGGGCGACGTCGTCGGCGGCGCGGTCCAGGCGGTGGCCGAAGGTACGCCGCGCGCGCTCGCGCAGCAGCCGCAGCTCGTCGACGCGCTGGGCCACCAGGCTGCGCGGGTCGGCGAGGGCGGGGCGCGAGCGGAGGCCGTCGAGGAGGTGCTGCTCGCGGTCGAGGTGGGAGCGGACCAGGGTGCGCAGCCGCTCCTGGGCCCACTCGACACCGCGGAGCTCCTCGGCGACGTCGGGCACGACCAGCTTGGCGGCGTCGGTGGGGGTGGAGGCGCGCACGTCGGCGACCAGGTCGAGTAATGGGGCGTCCTGCTCGTGGCCGATCGCGGAGACGACCGGGGTGGTCATCGCGAACACGGCGCGGACCAGCCCCTCGTCGGAGAAGGGGAGGAGGTCCTCGACCGAGCCACCGCCGCGGGCAACGACGACGACGTCGACCTCGGGGTGGCGGTCGAGCCGTTCGAGGGCCTCGATGACCTCCCCGGCACAGCGGGGGCCCTGCATGGAGGCGCCGACGACCTCGAACTCGACCGCGGGCCAGCGGCGGCGCGCGTTCTCCAGGACGTCGCGCTCGGCGGCGCTCCCCGGGGAGGTGACCAGGCCGACCCGCTGGGGGAGGAACGGCAGGTCGCGCTTGCGGTCGGCAGCGAAGAGCCCCTCCGCGGCGAGCAGCTGGCGACGCTGCTCGAGACGGGCCAGCAGCTCGCCGAGCCCGACCATCCGGATCTCGCGGGCCTGCAGCGAGAGGGTGCCGCGGTTGGCGTAGTAGGACGGCTTGGCGTGCACCACGATGCTCGCGCCCTCGACCAGCGGAGTGGGCAGGGAGTCGACGTAGGTGCGAGCGACGGTGACGGTGACCGAGATGTCGGCGACGGTGTCGCGCAGGGTGAGGAACACCGTGGCCATGCCGGGGCGGCGGTTGAGCTGGGCCACCTGGCCCTCGACCCAGACCGCTCCGAGGCGGTCGATCCAGCCGCCGATGGCGTTGGCGACCGTGCGCACCGCGACCGGTGCGGTGGGGGAGGTCTCCAGTGCCATGCGGCGAGGTTAGAGGAGTGCGCCGACGCCCGTACGATGGCAGGCATGACGACCGACATGGGCATGCCCCCGGTGCTGACCCCCGACGAGGCCGACAAGGCCGTGCTGCTGGCCGCTCCGCGCGGCTACTGCGCCGGCGTCGACCGCGCCGTGGTGACCGTCGAGCAGGCGCTGGACCTCTACGGCGCCCCGGTCTACGTCCGCAAGCAGATCGTCCACAACAAGCACGTCGTGGCCGACCTGGAGGCGCGCGGCGCGATCTTCGTCGAGGAGCTCGACGAGGTGCCGGCCGGTGAGACCGTCGTCTTCTCCGCCCACGGCGTCAGCCCGGCCGTCCACGCCCAGGCCGCCGAGCGCGAGCTCAAGACCATCGACGCGACCTGCCCGCTGGTGACCAAGGTCCACCACGAGGCCAAGCGGTTCGCATCCGACGACTACGACATCCTGCTGATCGGCCACGCCGGTCACGAGGAGGTCGAGGGCACCGCGGGCGAGGCGCCCGAGCACATCCAGCTCGTCGAGGGCCCCTGGGACGTCGACAAGATCGAGGTCCGCGACCCCGCGAAGGTCGCCTGGCTCTCCCAGACCACGCTGTCGGTCGACGAGACGCTGGAGACGGTCGCGGCGATCCGCGAGCGGTTCCCGCTGCTGCTGGACCCGCCCAGCGACGACATCTGCTATGCCACCCAGAACCGTCAGCTCGCGGTCAAGGAGATCGCCCAGGACGCCGACCTGGTGATCGTCGTCGGCTCCGGCAACTCCTCCAACTCCGTGCGCCTGGTCGAGGTCGCCCTCGAGGCGGGGGCGAAGTCCTCCTACCGCGTCGACGACGCCTCCGAGATCGACGAGGCCTGGCTCGACGGTGTGCGCACCGTGTCGGTGACCTCGGGCGCCAGCGTGCCGGAGGCGCTGGTCCAGGGCGTGCTGGAGTTCCTCGCCGAGCGCGGCTACCCCGACGCCAAGGCCGTGCAGAGCGCCGAGGAGTCGCTGATCTTCGCCCTGCCCAAGGAGCTGCGCCGCGACCTGAAGGCCGCCGCCGCGGCCGCCCAGGGCTGACGGGGCGCAGGAGCCCAGGACCCCTCATGGCCCGCTACCTCGACCTCCACCCCGTCGACCCGCAGCCCCGCCTGGTCGGTCAGGTCGTGGCGGCGCTGCGCGACGACGACGCCCTGATCGCCTACCCGACCGACTCCGGCTACGCCCTGGGGTGCCGGGTCGGCAACCGCGACGGCCGCGACCGGATCCTGAAGATCCGCGGCCTCGACGACCGGCACCACTTCACCCTGGTCTGCGCCGACTTCGGTCAGCTCGGCCAGCTGGTGCACGTCGACAACGCGGCCTTCCGCACGATCCGCTCGTGCACGCCGGGGCCCTACACGTTCATCCTGCCCGGCACGCCCGAGGTGCCGCGCCGGCTGCTGCACCCGAAGAAGAAGACCGTCGGCGTGCGCATCCCCGACCACCGGGTGGTGTCCGCGATCCTCGCCGAGCTGGGGGAGCCGCTGCTGTCGAGCTCGCTGATCCTGCCCGGTGAGACCGAGCCCCGCACGATGGGCTGGGAGATCAAGGAGGACCTCGAGCACCAGGTCGACATCGTCATCGAGGCCGGCGAGACCCCTGCCGAGCCCACGACGGTCGTCGACTTCTCCGACGGTGCCCCCGAGGTGCTGCGACACGGAGCAGGGGACACGTCTCGCTTCGAGTGAACCTCAGCCGGTCGACCGGTCCCGCTCGATCTGCTGCTCCTCGCGCTCGAGAGACCGCTCCACGGCCCGCAGCTCCACGGTGCGCGGGGCCGGCAGGTCCTCGTCGGTGACCGACAGCTCGGTGAAGCGGCGTGCCGAGACCAGCACGCGTGACTCCAGGGAGCCCATCGCCTGGTTGTAGTGCCCGACGGCGGCGTTGAGCGAGCGGCCGACGTTGTCGAGGTGCCGGTCCAGCACCTGCAGCCGCTGGTGGAGGTCGACACCGAGCCGGTGGATCGCCCGCGCCTGCTCGGCCAGCGCCTCGTGCTGCCAGCCCTGCGCCACGGTGCGCAGCAGCGCGATGAGGGTGGTGGGGGAGGCGAGCACGACCTGGCGGGTGGCGGCGTGCTCGAGCAGGGTCGGGTCGGCCTCGAGCGCGGCGGAGAGGAACGACTCGGCCGGCACGAAGAGCACTACGAACTCCGGCGCCCCCTCCAGCGCCTTCCAGTAGGCCTTCGACCCGAGCTGGTCGACGTGGGTGCGCACCTGGCGGGCGTGCCGGGTGAGGTGGTGGTCGCGCTCGGCGTCGTCGGTGGCCGCGGCCGCGTCGAGGAACGCGTCGAGCGGCACCTTCGCGTCGACCACGACGTCGCGGCCTCCGGCCAGGTGCACGACCAGGTCGGGTCGCTGGGCGCCGTCGTCGAGGCGCACCTGCTCGGAGAAGTCGCAGCGGTCCACCAGCCCGGCCAGCTCGACGGTGCGGCGCAGGTGCAGCTCGCCCCAGCGGCCGCGCACCTGCGGGCGGCGCAGCGCGGTCGTCAGCTGGTGGGTCTCGCGGCGCAGGCCGTCAGCCGAGCGGCGTACGTCGTCGACCTGCTGGTGCAGCTGGCCCTGCCAGGAGACCCGGGCGTGCTCGAGGTCGCGCAGGGTGTCGTGGAGCCGGTCGAGCCCTTCGAGCACCTCGGTGTCCCGCGCCTCCCCGCTGGGACCGGCGCCCAGGGAGGGACGGCGAAGCACGCCGAGGGCCAGGCCGAGCGCGAGACCGAGGCCGATCCCGACGAGCAGCACCAGCAGCAGCGCGAGGGTGGTGGAGAGGCTCATGCGACCAGGGTGACGGAGGGTACCGACAGTGGCGTCACGTCAGGCCGAGGAAGTCGCCGAGCCACGTCTGGATGCGGGCGAGGCATGCATCGTCGACGGAGCCGATCGAGCCCTCCAAGCGATCTCGGCTGATGGTGCGCACCTGTTCGGTCATGGCGACACTGGTCCCGAGTTCTTGGACGCCGGTGATCGGGACGTGGTTGGCCCATCCTCGGAGCCGTCTGGAGATCGGCACCACGATCACGAGCGTGGTCACGATGTCGATGTAGTCCTGGGACGCGACGACGACGACCGGTCGCCTGCCGGCCTGCTCACGACCGACACTCGGGTCCAGCCACGCCCACTGGACCGAGCCAGGACGCAGCTCAGACACCGAGGTCGGCGTCGAGCCACTCGCGGGTCTCGGCCTCGTACGAGCGCATGTCGGCCTCGGACGTGCGCGCGATGGACTCGCGGAGAGCCTGGAAGCGCAGGTCACGATCGGCGCGGTCCGCGAGACGTGCGAGGTGCTCCCCGAGCGTGATGTCGCTCCGAGCGGCCTGTGCCTTGAGGCGGTCGCGCGTCTCGCGTGAGACCTTGATCGTCGTGGCGGTCATACCCGGAGTATACCGACGCCGACCCGCGGGACCCGCGCGCTCAGGCCAGGTCGACCACGACCGGGGCGTGGTCCGAGGGGGCGCCGGTGCCCTGGGCGGGGTCACGCTCGTCGCGGTCGATGAAGGCGCCGGTGACGCGCTGCGCCAGGGCGGGGGAGCCGAGGACGAAGTCGATCTTCAGTCCGCGGTCGCGCTCGAAGCGCTGGCGGTAGTAGTCCCAGTAGGTGTAGCCGGGGGCGTGCTCGCGGGTGACCTCGGCCCAGCCGTCGTCGAGGAAGCCCTGGAAGGCGGCACGCTCGGGCGGGGTCACGTGGGTGCTGGTGCGGAACTGCTTCACGTCGAAGACATCGTCGTCGGTGGGGCAGATGTTCCAGTCGCCGACGAGCGCGGTCGGGGTGTCGAGCCAGCCGGCCGACGCCGTACGCAACCGGGCGAGCCAGTCGAGCTTGTAGACGTAGTGCGGGTCGTCGGGCTTGCGGCCGTTGGGGACGTAGAGGCTCCAGATGCGAACGCCGCCGCAGGTCGCCCCGAGGGCACGCGCCTCCTCGGCGACCGGGTCGCCGAAGCCGGGCATGTCCGGGAAGCCGACGGTGACGTCCTCGAGGCCGACGCGGCTGATCAGCGCGACGCCGTTCCACTGGTGGTAGCCGACGGCGGCGACGTCGTACCCCCGCGACTGCAACCCCATCAGCGGCAGCTGCTCCTCGCGGGCCTTGGTCTCCTGCACGGCGAGCACGTCGACGTCGTGGCGGTCGAGGAAGGCCTCGACGCGGTCGATGCGGGTGCGGAGGGAGTTGACGTTCCAGGTGGCGATGCGCACCGCGCCATCCTGGCTCATCTTCTCGCAGTGCAAGAACCTGACCCACCTCGACCCTGGTCGGCCCGGGGGGATCACGGGTTCACTCGCTCGCACCCATCCACCACTCGGGAGGAAGCACCCATGTCGCACCGCACCACCGGCGCCCTGGCGGCCACCGCCGCCCTCGCCGTCTCGCTCGGCTGCTCGATGCTCGGCGCCACCACCGCCACCGCCGCCACCGAGGACTCCTCGTCCGTGCCGACCTACCAGCAGTTCCGCGACTCGACGCTCGTCGACACCGACGGGCAGTACGTCGTGAACGGCGACGAGCCGGTGGCCGACAGCGGCAAGCTGCGCCAGTTCTACGACGACATGGTGGGCGACAAGCACACCGGCCGGACCATGGAGGACGGCCTCATCGTCAACACCGTCTCCGGCAAGGACGACAAGTGGAGCGCCTCCCAGGTCGGCAACCTGACCTACTGCGTCTCGACCAAGTTCGGCTCCGACTACTCGCGCATGGTCACGGCGATGGCCAGCGGTGCGGGTCAGTGGGAGGCCGCGTCGTCGGCGATCGACTTCGTGCACGTCCCCAGTCAGGACTCCAGCTGCACCACCCGCAACAACAGCGTGCTGTTCTCGGTGGAGCCGGTGAACACCACGCAGTACATCGCCCGGGCGTTCTTCCCCAGCACCCCCAAGCGCTCGCGCAACGTGCTGGTCGACGACTCGATCTGGACCTCGGGCTCTTGGAGCCCGTCCAACATCGTGGCCCACGAGCTGGGGCACACCCTGGGCTTCCGGCACGAGCACACCCGCCCGGAGTCGGGCACCTGCTTCGAGGACAACAACTGGCGGGCACTGACGCCTTACGACTCGGCGTCGATCATGCACTACCCGCAGTGCAACGGGTCCTCCTCCGACCTGAGCATGACCACCGCCGACCGCCAGGGTGCGGCCGCGCTCTACGGCTCGTGAGCCGCACCTGCTGATTGGGGAGGGCCACGGACGCGGGCCTAGACTCGCGGCCCGTGGCTCTCACCATCGGCATCGTCGGACTGCCCAACGCCGGCAAGTCCACCCTCTTCAACGCCCTGACCAAGAACGACGTGCTCGCGGCGAACTACCCGTTCGCCACCATCGAGCCCAACGTCGGCGTGGTCGGGGTCCCCGACTCGCGGCTGCCGCGGCTCGCCGAGATCTTCGGCTCCGAGCGGATCCTCCCGGCCACCGTCGAGTTCGTCGACATCGCCGGCATCGTGCGCGGTGCCTCCCAGGGCGAGGGCCTGGGCAACAAGTTCCTCTCCCACATCCGTGAGTCCGCGGCGATCTGCCAGGTGACCCGCGTCTTCCGCGACGAGGACGTCACCCACGTCGACGGCGAGGTCAACCCCGGCAACGACATCTCCACCATCCAGACCGAGCTGATCCTCGCCGACCTCGAGACCGTCGAGCGCGCGATCGTGCGGCTGGAGAAGGAGTCGCGCAAGGTCAAGGACCTCGTCGCGAACCTCGAGGCGACCAAGGTCGCCAAGGAGGCGCTGGAGGCCGGTACGCCGGTGATCGACCTGATCTCCGCGGGCAAGCTCGACGGCACGTTGCTGCGCGAGCTGTCGCTGCTCACCGCGAAGCCCTTCATCTACGTCTTCAACTGCGACTCCGACGAGCTCGCCGACGAAGAGCTCAAGGCCAAGATGCGCGACCTCGTCGCCCCGGCCGAGGCGATCTTCCTCGACGCGAAGTTCGAGTCCGAGCTCGTCGAGCTCGACGAGGAGGAGGCAGCGGAGTTCCTCGCCGAGGCCGGCATCACCGAGCCCGGCCTGGAGGTCCTGGCCCGCGTCGGCTTCGACACCCTGGGCCTGCAGACCTACCTCACCGCCGGCCCCAAGGAGTCGCGCGCCTGGACGATCCGCAAGGGCGACACCGCCCCGCAGGCCGCCGGCGTCATCCACACCGACTTCGAGAAGGGCTTCATCAAGGCCGAGATCGTCTCCTTCGACGACCTCGTCACCGCGGGGTCGATGGCCAAGGCCAAGGAGGCCGGCAAGGTCCGCATGGAGGGCAAGGACTACGTCATGGCCGACGGCGACGTCGTGGAGTTCCGCTTCAACGTCTGAGCCCGATCCGAAGCGTGGCGCTCCGGCATCGTGGGAACTCCCGGAGTCGGGACGCCTACGATCACCGTGTGCCGAGGATCGAGCTGACGACGCATCTTTCCGCCAGTCCCGAACGCTGCTTCGAACTGAGCCTGTCTGTTGATGCCCACGCGTCGTCCATGGCTGACTCCGGTGAGCGAGCGATCGCAGGCGTGACCTCCGGTGCGATGGGCCTCGGGGATACCGTTACCTGGCGGGCGAGACACTTCGGGATTCCCTTCACCATGACGTCAGCGATCAGTGCCTACGAGGAGCCGAGAAGGTTCGTCGACGAGCAGGTATCTGGACCGTTCCGCCGTTGGTGGCACGAGCACCGCTTCGAGGACTCCGAGGGCGGCACTCTGATGATCGACGTCGCCGAGTTCGAATCACCGGCGGGGCCGATCGGCCGGTTGGTGAGCGCAGTGTTCCTCACCCGGTACATGACCAAGCTGCTTCGGAAGAGGAACGCCTGGTTGACAGATGCGCTGACAGTTCCGGGTGGCTGACGGCTTTTCGGCATTGAACCCGGTGGAGTTCCGCTTCAACGTCTGAGCGGGGCGTGGCCTGTCCGCTGTTGCAGAGGAACTCCGGATGGATGTTGTGGGCTCAGCCTGCTTCGGGGCTCCGACAGTGCACGTCCGTCACACGTCCGCGTGGCAGTGCGTCACTCGTGCTCTCTTATCGCCATCTCTGTGTGGACTTTCCGGCGCGCTCAATGTGAAAAGCGCGGCCAGACGCTTGATACGCGTCTGGCGGGCGGCTCGGCCAATCTGGATAGTGCGCACATCCATCCGTCCAGCGCCGACCCGATGTCGGTTGGCATCCCTAGGGTGAACACATGACTTGGGTAGAGCCGCATCACTCGCGGGAGGCGGTGCGAAGGGCGGGCAAGGCCTTCATCGACTCCGCGACTACACCCACAGACCGCGAGCTGGCACGAGCCGTCATCAACAACTGGCGGTCGGCCCACGGCTTTCCGCTGAACAGCGTCCAAATCGTTCTTCGCAACAAGGTGCGGCGGCTCTCATCTGCTGACCCCGTGGTCGCGCAGCGAACGAAGCGCCTACCGTCCATCCGTCGAAAGCTGGAGCGCTTCGACAAGATGGACCTTCCTCGGATGCATGACATCGGTGGCTGTCGCGCTGTTCTGGAAGACATTGCCGAGGTTCGAGCGATTGAGGCCACCTACATCGGCGGCAAGAGCCGCAGTCGGAACCTCATCGGTCGGCACGATGACTACATCCAGAACCCGAAGCCCGACGGGTACCGAGGCGTGCACGTGGTCGTGAACTATCAAGGTCAGGGAGCACAGCACTGCTGGACCGGCCTTCGCATCGAGGTGCAGCTCAGGACCAAGATGCAGCACGCTTGGGCGACGGCTCTTGAGACGGTGGACACCTTCACCCGCCAGGCCCTCAAGTCGAATGTCGGCGACCCGGAGTGGATGCGGTTCTTTGCCCTCATGGGCGCGGAGGTGGCGTATCGCGAGGGGGAGCCGCTCGTCCCCGATACGCCTGCCGACACGGCGGAGCGACGCACGGAGATTCGCCGATTGGCGAGGAAGTTGCGGGTTGTGGAACGTCTGTCCGCGTACGGGGAGACGGTTCGAGTCCTTGAGGAACAGACGACGCGGAAGGATGAGCGCCACTTCCTTCTCGACCTCGACGTCGAGAAGGGCATGCTGGCAGTGCGGACGTACTCCAACTCGGCGGCTGCTGAGGAGTTCTACAGCGCGCTGGAAGGCGAGGCTGGTAGTGAGCGCGACATCGTTCTGGTTGCCGTTGGCTCGATGGCGGCGCTGCGACGCGCGTATCCGAACTACTTCCTCGATACCAGCGTCTTCTTGGACATCGTGAGGGATGTCTGACGCCCACTGCCCTCCTCGACGTTTCTCCATCGTGTAAACGCATACACAAAATGACCGTTGGCTGTCGCCACGGCGACGGCGAAGCTCATGCCGTGGATCCACGCGAGGGTGTCTGTGGTGCCGGGTACTCTCGAGACATGGTGAATCCAGCGCTGCAGTCAGCCATCGAGGCCATGAGCCTCGATGAGCGGTTGGAGCTCGTGGAGTTCATCGAGCAGTCCGTGGACTCGGCCCCGATCGACGTCACCGAGGAGCAGAAGACGATCATCCGGTCGCGCGCTGCCGAGCTGGACGCCGACCCCTCCATAGGGTTGACCTGGGATGAGTTGGACGCTCGGATGGGCGCCCGCTGGAAGTGACCCGACGTCGGCTGGTCTTCCACCCCAGGGTTGAGGAGGATCTCGACGCCATCGTGGCCCACTACGCGCCGCTCGATCCCGCCCTGCCTGGCCGTTTTCGAGTTCGGCTGATGGAACAGATCGAGCGGATCGAACTCTTTCCCGAGTCCGGCGCCATCCTGTTCGAGTCCTACCGCCGAGCCTTGCTCAAGCGATTCCCCTACATGGCCGTGTACCGTGCTGGCGCCGGCCGCCTGGAGCTACTCGCCGTCGTGGATGTGCGTCGCGATCCCGCCTGGATCGAAGCGACGATCGCCAGGCGTGCGGAGGGGTAGCGGTCCGCGTGCGTCCCTGGAGTCTGCGCTCCCGCAGGCGCCGGCGGTCTCCGGGGCTCCCCGTCGCTCCGGCTCGCCGACGACGGGGTCGGGGCGCCAGCCCGGGGGGCCGAAGACGTAGCCGAGCTTGTCGCGCCACGTCGGGGCCGCTCGGACGTCGCGGGCGATGGCGGCGTACTCGTGGGTCTGCAGCCGCAGCGGGTTGAAGGTGCCGACGGGGACGGTCAGGCCGTACGTCGGGCGGTGCAGTTCGGGCTGGAAGGTGCCGAACAGGCGGTCCCAGACGATGAGGATGCCGCCGTAGTTGCGGTCGAGGTACTCCGGGTCCGAGCCGTGGTGCACGCGGTGGTGGGAGGGCGTATTGAGGACCAGCTCGACCGGGCGCCACAGCGTCCGGACCCGCTCGGTGTGCACGAAGAACTGGTAGACGAGGCTGACCGAGAAGCCCAGGAACACCAGCGCCGGTGGCACGCCCAGCAGGGGCAGCGGCAGCCAGAAGACGATCTCGGCGGAGTTGTTCCACTTCTGCCGCAGCGCGGTGGAGAAGTTGAAGTACTCGCTGGAGTGGTGGGCCTGGTGGGTCGCCCACACCAGCCGCACCCGGTGCGCGACGCGGTGGGCCCAGTAGAAGAAGAAGTCCACGCCCAGGATCGCCAGCGCCCACGTCCACCACGCGTCCGCCGGCAGCTGCCAGGGTGCGAGGTAGGCGAACACCACGGCGTACAGACCCAGCGCGCCGAGCTTCCACAGCGTCATGGTGAGCACCGAGACCGCGCCCATCGAGATCGACGCCGCGGCGTCGCGGGTCAGGTAGCCGCCCGGTAGCGGGAGCGCGCGGCCGTCAGGGCCGGTGCGCTCGGCGATCGGCCGCTCGTCCTCGAGCAGCCGCGCAGCCAATGCCTCGATCGCCACGAAGAGCACGAAGAACGGCACCGCCAGCGCGACCGGGTCGTGCAGGGGCTCGGGGATGGCCTGCCAGAGATCGTGGAGCACCGGCACAGCCAACCATCCGCCGCGGGGGACGTCACCGGTTCGGGACGGAACTTGACCGGCGAGCCTCGGCTGGCGCCTGCCCGACCGCTAGCCTGCCGACGTGGAGTACGTCGTCCTGCTCCGGGGCATCAACGTCGGCGGCACCAGCCGGGTGCCCATGGCCGAGCTGCGGGCTCACCTGTCGGAGTCCTTCGATCACGTCCGGACCTACATCGCCTCGGGCAACATCGTGCTGACCAGCGACGCCACGGCCGAGGCGGTCGCCGGGGCGGTGGACGAGGTCGTGCACGGCCACTTCGAGGTCACCCCGCTCGTCACCACGCTCGCGCTGCCGGCGAACGCCTACCGCGAGGTGCTCGCCCAGGCGCCTCCCGGCTTCGGGAGCGAGCCCGACGTCTACCGCTACGACGTGGGGTTCTACGTCGGCACCGACCGCGACGAGGTGGCGCCTCATCTGGCCACCCATCCCGAGGTGGACACCGTCGACCTGGGCGAGCGTGCCTTCTACCATCGGCGCGTTACCGCGCTGGCGAGCCGGAGCAGGATGTCGAAGATCGCCGGCAGCCCGGTCTACCCCCGGCTCACGATCCGCAACTGGCGCACGACCACCACGCTGGCGGGCATGCTCACGTGAGACGCGTCCGGACCGGGGCTCCGGCGC
>JAYYWX010000055.1:0-9817 GCA_036341255.1 Actinomycetota bacterium
TCGGGCTCGTCGATCGCCTCGGCCATGACCTCGAGGATCGTGATCCGCGCATCCTTGGCCTGCGCCAGCGCACCGGCCAGCACCTTGGAGGGGATGCCGTCGAGCTTGGTGTCGAGCTGCAGCGCCGTGATGAACTCGGGCGTGCCGGCGACCTTGAAGTCCATGTCGCCGAAGGCGTCCTCCGCACCGAGGATGTCGGTGAGCGCGACGTAGGTGGTCTGGCCGTCGATCTCACCGGAGACCAGGCCCATCGCGATGCCGGCGACCGGCGCCTTGAGCGGCACACCGGCCTGCAGCAGCGACAGCGTCGAGGCGCAGACCGAGCCCATCGAGGTCGAGCCGTTGGAGCCCATGGCCTCGGAGAGCTGACGGATCGCGTAGGGGAACTCCTCGCGGTCGGGCAGCACGGGCAGCAGCGCACGACGCGCCAGGGCGCCGTGACCGACCTCGCGACGCTTGGGCGACCCCACGCGACCGGTCTCGCCGGTGGAGAACGGCGGGAAGACGTACTTGTGCATGTAGCGGCGGTGCTTCTCCGGGGAGAGCGTGTCGAGCTGCTGCTCCATCTTGAGCATGTCCAGCGTGGTGACACCCAGGATCTGGGTCTCGCCGCGCTCGAACAGCGCCGAGCCGTGCACGCGCGGGATCAGGCCGACCTCGGCGTGCAGCGGACGGATGTCGGCCAGGCCGCGGCCGTCGATGCGGACCTTGTCGCGCAGGATCGACTCGCGCACCAGCGCCTTGTTCAGCGAGCGGAACGCCGCGCCGAGCTCCTTCTCGCGGCCCTCGAACTGACCGGCGAGACGGTCGAGCAGGCCGTCCTTGATCTCGTCGGTGCGGTCCTGGCGCTCCTGCTTGTCCGCGATCTTCATCGCGGCCGCGAGGTCCTCGCGGGCGGCGGACTCGACGGCGGCGTAGACGTCGTCCTCGTAGTCGAGGAAGACCGGGAAGTCCTGGACCGGCTTGGCCGCGGCCGCGGCGAGCTCGGACTGGGCCTCGCAGAGCTGCTTGATGAAGGGCTTGGCGGCGTCGAGGCCCTGGGCCACGACGGTCTCGTCGGGCGCCTGGGCACCGGAGGAGATCTTGCCGAAGGCCGTCTCGGTGGCCTCCGCCTCGACCATCATGATCGCGACGTCGCCGGACTCGGTGACGCGGCCGGCCACGACCATGTCGAAGACGGCGTCCTCGAGCTGGGAGTGGGTCGGGAACGCGACCCACTGGCCGTCGATCAGGGCGACGCGCACGCCGCCGACCGGGCCGGAGAACGGCAGGCCGGAGAGCTGGGTCGACATCGACGCGGCGTTGATCGCGAGCACGTCGTAGGGGGTGTTCGGCTCGAGGGCCAGGACGGTGATGACGACCTGGACCTCGTTGCGCAGGCCCTTCTTGAAGGTCGGGCGCAGCGGGCGGTCGATGAGGCGGCAGGTGAGGATCGCGTCCTCGCCCGGGCGCCCCTCGGAACGGAAGAACGAGCCGGGGATCTTGCCCGCGGCGTACATCCGCTCCTCGACGTCGATGGTGAGGGGGAAGAAGTCGAAGTGGTCCTTCGGGTGCTTCCCGGCCGTCGTCGCCGAGAGCAGCATCGTCTCGTCGTCGAGGTAGGCCGTGACGGAACCGGCGGCCTGGCGGGCCAGGAGGCCGGTCTCGAACTTGACGGTACGGGTGCCGAACGAGCCGTTGTCGATCACGGTCTCGACGGCGGAGATCACGGGCTCAGCCGTGTGGGACTCGGTCAAGAGTGGTCCTTCTGAGGTTGCAGAGCATCCCGCTGCGTCCCGCGAAGAAAGTGCCGGTCTTCGATCGAGGCCCGCAGTCGCGTCGCACGGGGTGCGAGCTCTGAGAGCCACTACCGAGGACCGAGCCGGGCGAGCGGGTCACTCCTGGTGTGGATGGTTGTTCAGTTGTACGACGCCGAGCCTAGTGGTCGGGGCCGGAAATGCGTCGGAGCGGCCACCCGCGTTCGGGCGACCGCTCCGCCCTCGAGGTCTGAGGGGTGCGTCAGCGGCGCAGGCCGAGACGCTCGATGATCGAGCGGTAGCGCTCGATGTCGCTCTTGTTCAGGTAGTTCAGCAGGCGGCGGCGCTGACCGACCAGCAGCAGCAGGCCACGACGGCTGTGGTGGTCGTGCTTGTGCTGCTTGAGGTGCTCGGTCAGGTGGGAGATGCGGTGGGAGAGCAGAGCGATCTGCACCTCCGGCGAGCCGGTGTCGCCCTCGGTCGTGGCGTACTCGGCGATGATCTTCTTCTTGGTCTCCGCGTCGGTACCGATCGACATACGGGTCTCCTTCCGGCCCCGGTCTCCCTGGGCCTGTTCGCTGCGCGGCGCGCCGGGGCCTGTTCACCCGGGCACTCTCGATCCGCGGCCGTTGGACGGCAACCGGACGAGAATAGGCCCCGCACGGGCGAGGGTGGAAATCCTCGCCCGCACGGGGCCCATGACCCGCGCCGCGGGTCAGACGTCGTGGTGGGAGGTGCGGCGCTCCGTGACCGACCCGTCCGGGTGCGTGGTCGAGGAGACGGTGCCGGTCTCACGCCGACGGTTCAGCGTGACGGCGGTCAGCACCAGCAGTGCGACTCCGACGATGGTCATGATCCAGCCGATCATCTGCAGGTCCACTCCGCTGACGGCGTCCTGCACGGCCAGCGCCAGGATCAGCCCGACGACGACGAGAAAGCCTCCGGCTCCGTAACCCATGATCACTACTCCTTCTCGGGGTGCGGGCGACTCGGTGCGCCCAGGGCTGGTGCGCCCAGGGCTGGTGTGCCCACCGACCCTTCTTCCCGCCTGACCCGCCGACTCCCTCACCCGCTCGGGTAAGAGCGCTGCTCAGCCCCACGTGCGCCTCGGTGGTGGCACGATGCCCGTCATGGGCCTGCTCGCGGACTCCCCGATCCCCTCCGGCTTCACCGGCACCCGCCTGGGGGTGTGCAACCTGTGCGAGGCGATCTGCGGGTTGCGCGTCACCTTCACCGACGGGGAGGTGACCGGCATCCGCGGCAACCCCGACGACCCGCTCTCCCGCGGTCACATCTGCCCCAAGGGCGTCTCACTGGCCGACGTGCACGCCGACCCCGACCGGCTGCGCAGGCCCGTGCGCAGGGTCGGCACCGGCGAGGAGGTGCGCTGGGAGGAGATGGAGTGGGACGAGGCCCTCGACCTCGTGGCCGACCGGCTCGCCGCGACCTCCCGCGCGCACGGCCGCGACGCCATCGGCGTCTACCTCGGCAACCCCAACGCGCACTCGCTCGGCTCGGCCACCCACGGCACCGCCTTCGTCCGCAGCCTGCGCACCCGCAACCGGTTCAGCGCCTCCTCCGTCGACCAGGTCCCCCACCAGTTCCTGGCCTGGCAGATGTTCGGCCACCAGCTGATGCTCCCGGTGCCCGACATCGACCGCACCGACCTGTTCCTGGTCATCGGCGCCAACCCGATGGCCTCCAACGGGTCCCTGATGACCGTCCCGGACTTCCCGAACCGGGTGCGTGCGCTGCACGAGCGGGGCGGCCGGATGGTCGTGGTCGACCCCCGCCGCACCGAGACCGCGAAGGTCGCCGACGAGCACCTGTTCGTCCGGCCCGGCAGTGACGCCGCGCTCCTCCTGGCCCTCGTCCACGTGCTGCTGCGCGAGGACCTGGTGAGGCCACCGGCGTACGTCGACCACGTCGACGACCTGCCGGGGCTGGTCGCCGACTTCACCCCCGAGCTGGCCGAACGGGTCAGCGGCGTCCCCGCCGCCGACGTCGAGCGCCTCGCGCGGGAGCTGGCGGCAGCCGACCGGGCCGCGGTCTACGGGCGACTCGGCGTGTCCACGCACGGGTTCGGCTCGATCTGCCAGTGGGCGGTGACGCTGCTCAACGTCCTCACCGGCAACCTGGACCGTGAGGGCGGGGTGATGTTCCCCGAGCCCGCCATCGACACCGTCGGGCGCCGCATCGTCTCCCCCGGCCACCACGACGTGTGGCGCAGCCGCGTCCGCGACCTCCCGGAGTTCGCCGGGGAGCTCCCGGTCTCGGCCCTGCGCGAGGAGATCGAGACCCCCGGCGAGGGACGGATCCGAGCGATGGTCACGATCGCAGGGAACCCCGTCCTCTCCACGCCCGACGGGCGGCGGCTGGCCGACGCGCTCGACTCGCTGGACTTCATGGTCGCGATCGACATCTACCTCAACGAGACCACCCGCCACGCCGACGTGGTCCTCCCGGTGACGACCGCCCTGGAGCGCGACCAGTACGACCTGGTCTTCCACGGCTTGGCGGTGCGCAACACCGCCCGGTTCACCCCCGCGCTGCTGCCCAAGGAGAAGGGCACCCGGCACGACTGGGAGGTCTTCGGGGCGTTGGCGAGCCGTCTCGCTGCACGGCTAGGGAAGAAGCTGCCGCTCCGGGCCCGCCTCCAGCAACGGGCCAGGCTGGCCGCCAGCCCGCGGCTCCTGCTGCCGCTGCTGCTCCGCGGCAACCGCTACGGCCTGACCTGGCGGGCGCTGCGGCGTCACCCGGAGGGCGTCGACCTCGGCCCGCTGCGCCCCTGCCTGCCCGACCGCCTCCAGACGAAGAACAAGCGGGTGGACCTCACCCCCGCCCTCGTCGTCGACGACCTTGCGCGTCTGCGTGCCTCGCTGGAGAGCTCGCCCACGACCGCCGCGGACGAGCTGCTGCTCATCGGCCGTCGCCACGCACGCGACTGCAACTCCTGGCTGCACAACACCGATCGGCTCACCCGGGGCAAGCCCCGCCACCAGCTCCTGGCCCACCCCGACGACCTGCGCGAGCGCGGCATCGCCGACGGCGACGTCGTCACGGTGTCCAGCCGGGTCGGCTCGGTCGAGGTCGAGTGCGCGGCGAGCGAGGACCTGATGCCCGGCGTCGTGTCGCTCCCCCACGGCTACGGCCACGCCCTGCCCGGGGTGCGCCTCTCGCACGCCAGCACGGTGCCCGGGGTCTCGATCAACGACCTGACCGACCCCGAGCGGCTCGACGTGTCGGGCAACGCGGCGCTCAACGGAACCCCGGTGCGGCTCAGCCGTGCCGCCGCTCCCGCAGGGTGAGGTAGACCGCCCGGACGCCGACCGCCCGCTCGAGCTCGCGGGTCACCAGGCCGAAGAACTGCTCGCGGTAGGCCTCGTCGGTCACCGTCGACACGGTCAGGTAGAGCAGCGAGAAGGCACCCAGGAACAGCGACACCTTGCCCAGCGGGACCGAGACCTGCGCGAGGTAGGGCAGCGTGTGGATGTCCTCCCGGCCCAGTCCCGTCCACGACTCCTGGACGTCGACCCCCATGGTGAGCGCGCCGAAGAGCAGGAAGAACCCGAAGACGGTGCCCGCCAGCAGCAGCACCTGCACGAACTGCACGATCACCAGGAACAGCACCAGGTTGCCGCGCTCGAAGCCCGTCACCGTCGCGCGCGCCACCGGATCGGCCCCCGGGTCGGCCAGCAGCTCCTCGCACGCCCCCTCCAGCGGCGTACGACGGCAGGCGCGGCGCAGGAAGTCCTCGTCCACCGCGTCGTCGGCCCGGTCGACCTCCTCGGGCAGTCGCACCAGCAGGAACGCGACGGCCATGCCGACGAAGAGCAGCACGACCAGCCACAGCGTGCCGGTCTGCAACGAGGCCGCCAGCTGCCAGACCTCGGCGTTGATGAACAGGAAGGTCACGAAGATCAGCAGCAACGGCAGGGCGCGGGTCATCTGGGGCAGCAGCGAGGGCAGCGAGGACGCGGTGCGCCGCAGCGCCCACGCCAGGATCGGTCGCACGTGCAGGACGGTCAGGGCGTAGGACCCGACGGCGAGGAGGACCAGGGTGAGGACGACCGCCGGGGCCGCCGACACCTGGCCGGTCCCCCAGGCCAACGCCACGCCCGCCCCCGCCGCGACCAGGGCGACGACGAGCAGACGCGGGACGGTGCGTCGGGGCGAGAGCGCCTCGCGGGCCTCGCGTCGGCACTCGGGGACGAAGTACGACAGCCCGTTGGCCAGGAACCACGCGTCGGCTCCGGCGACCGGGTCGCCGTCGCGGCCGCCGCGGTCGTGCCGGCCGGGCAGGACCATGCCTCAGCCCGCCAGGAGCTCGCGCGCGCGGTCGACGTCCTCGGCCATCTGGACCACCAGCTCGTCGATGGAGTCGAAGGTGACCATGCCACGCAGGCGCTCCACGAAGGTGACCTCGACCTCGACGCCGTAGAGGTCGAGGTCGCTGCGGTCCAGGACGTAGGACTCCACCCGTCGGGCCCGCTCGCCGTGGAACGTGGGGTTGGTGCCCACGCTGATCGCTGCGGGGAGCGACTCGCCGGTGTCGAGCCGGGTGAGGCGACCGGCGTACACGCCGTCGGCGGGGGCCGCGGTCATCGCGTCGGTCGGGACGTTGGCGGTGGGGTAGCCCAGCTCACGGCCGCGCTGGTCACCCTTCACCACGGTGCCGCGGACGGAGTACGGGCGGCCGAGGGCCTGCGCCGCGCCCGACACGTCCCCCGCGGCCAGGCAGGTGCGGACGTAGGTCGACGACCAGACCTGCGGGCCGCCGTCGAGCGGGATGCCCTCCGCGGTGAAGCCGTGCCGCGCGCCGGACTCGGCGAGCGTGGCGACGTCCCCGGCCGCGCGGTGGCCGAACCGGAAGTTCGCCCCCACGACCACGGCCGAGGCGTGCAGGGCGTCGACCAGCACCCGCTGCACGAACTCCTCCGGTGACCACGAGGCCACCTCACGGTCGAAGGGCAGCGCGAGGACCGCGTCGGCCCCGGCGTCGGCCAGCAGACCGGCGCGCGTCTCGAGCGAGGTGAGCGCGGTGGGTGCGTGCTCGGGGCGCAGGACTGCCATCGGGTGCGGGTCGAAGGTCACCGCCACCAGCAGCAGGCCACCCTCGTCGGCGACCGAGCGAGCCCGCGAGAGCACCTGGCGGTGCCCGAGGTGGACACCGTCGAAGTTGCCGATGACGACCGCAGTAGGCCCGAGGTCGTCCGGCACGTCGTCCCAGGACCGCCAGAGCTGCACGCCAGCACCCTACTGGCGCCCGGTCACCCCGCCGGGCAGCAGGTCACTCCACGACGCGGATCTTGGCGGTGACCGCCTCCGCGATCTCGGGGGTGACGTCGGCGATGCCGTGCTCGGCCGCCGCGTGGGAGGCGACCTCGGTGAAGAGCTGCTCCTGGGACGCGGCGCTGAAGCTGGTCGGGCAGCCGGGCATCACGTCCCCGCACGCGAGCTGGAACTTCATGGTGTCTCCTCCTGGTGGTGGGGGTCGGCGGAGGGCGGGTCGGGCACCCGCACCCAGAGCACGCAGTGGCGCTCGTCCTGCTCCATGCCCACCGTGCCGCCGTGCACGACGGTGAGTGCCCGGGCGAGGTAGAGCCCGACGGTGATGCCGGACTGTCCACCTCCCGGGGAGTCGAAGGGCTCGAACAGGGCGCGAGCCGTCGCCGGGTCGACGGGATCGCCCTCGCGGACGATCCGCAGCTCGGTCCAGGGCGCCTCGCGGCGTACCTCCAGGTGGACGCGTTGCGGGGCGGGCCGGGTCGTCGTCGCGGCCTTCCACAGGTCGCGCACGATCCGCGGGAACAGGTCGAGGTCGACGTGGAGCACGACGGCGGCACCGTCCCCGCCGAGGTCGTCGGGCAGCGTGAGCGAGGCGGCGACCTCGCCGACGGTGATCGGGCGGGGGTCCGGCTCGACGCGTCCCAGCATCGCGGCCGTCAGCAGCTCGACCTCGCCCGTGCGCTCGTCGAGCAGGTCCAGCGCCGCCTGGAGACGCACCAGCGCCTGCTCCCGGGACGCGGCGTCGCCCGACATGTCGCCGAGCAGGCCGACCCAGGCCTGGGCGACCGCCAGGGGCGAGCGCAGCCCGTGGGTGAAGACGCTGAGGAACCGGTCCCGCTGCCGCGCCAGGTCGGGCCCCGGACGGTTGGTCACCGCGGCGGTGCCCGCCTCGGTGAAGGCCTGGGTCCACCGGTGCAGCAGGGCAGGGTCGACGCCGTGACGCTCGGCCACGGCCGAGGCCCGGCCTCCGGCGAGCACGTCGAGCACTGCCGCGACGCGCGCGTCGGTGGCCTCCCCCATTCGACCACCTTCGATGACGCGCGGCCCGCGGAACCGCATGCGGGTCATCCCCGGCCCCTCTCTCCCACCAGCGAGGCTAGTACGACGAGGGCGACCCGGGACAGGGTCGCGAGCACTTTCGGCTCGACCGGCCGGCCGGCATGGCCCGTTCGGACCACGTCCGGACCGCGGACGGTCACGGACGGTCACGGACGGTCACGGACCGGCGTACGCCATGACCGGACGTCGGGTCAGACGAAGACCGCGACCGCGCGGGCGACGCCGTCCCGCGGCTCGTAGAGGGCGAGGAACTCACCGCCGGGGTCGAAGAGGGCCGTGAGCCCGCCCAGGTCGCGCTCCAGGGCGCGCCCCACGCGGACCGAGCCCGCCTCGTCCTCGTCGAGGTCGAGCGATGCGAAGGCGGCTCGGGCCGCGTCCGCGACCGGGAGCACGCTCGGGTCGTCCTCGAGCTGTTCCAGCGTCCGGGCGACACCGAGGTCGTAGGGCCCGACGGCCGTGCGGCGCAGCGCCGTCAGGTGACCGCCCACGCCCAGGGCTGCTCCGACGTCGCGGGCGATGGCACGGATGTAGGTGCCCGAGGAGCAGCGGACCGAGATGTCGACGTCGAGGTGCTCCCCCACGACCCGCTGCTCGCCCACGACGAGCTCGTGCACGGTGACCGGTCGGGCCTTCAGCTCGACCTCCTCGCCGTCGCGGACGCGCTGGTAGGCGCGCTTGCCGTCGATCTTGACGGCCGAGACGGAGGTGGGGACCTGCTCGATGGCGCCGACCTGGGTGCCGAAGGCTGCCGCGACCGCGGCAGGGTCCAGCGAGGCGGCCGGGGTCGTGGCGACGACCTCGCCCTCGGCGTCGTCGGTGGTCGTGGCGACCCCCAGGCGCACCGTCGCGTCGTACCCCTTGTCGGTCAGCATCAGGTGCCCGAGCAGCCGCGTCGCGCGACCGACCCCGAGTACCAGCACCCCGGTGGCCATCGGGTCCAGCGTGCCGGCGTGCCCGACCTTGCGGGTGCCGACGAGCCGACGGACCCGACCGACCACCCCGTGCGAGGTGATGCCGCCGGGCTTGTCGACGACGACCAGCCCGGGCTCGGTCACGCCCGGTCGTCCCGGTCGTGGTCGTCCCCGTCGTGGTCCCCGTCGTGGTCCTCGTCGAGGTCGCGCGGCTTCTTGTAGGGGTCCTCCTCGCCGGCGTACGCCTCGCCGCGCGCCGCCGCGACGGCCTCGTCCTGCGCCTTCGCGCGGGCGAGCACCTCCTCGAGGTGGCGAGCGGTCTCGGGCAGGGCGTCGGCGACGAAGGTCAGTGACGGGACGTGGCGCATGCCGAGCTGCTTGCCGACCTCCGAGCGCAGCAGGCCCTTCGCCGACTCCAGCGCCGCCGCCGTCGAGGCGAGCTGCTCCTCCTGGTCGGCGGGTGAGCCGAGCACGGTGTAGAAGATCGTGGCCTGCTGGCTGTCGCCGGAGACCCGGACGTCGGTGATGGTGACGAAGCCGAGGCGCGGGTCCTTGATCCGGCGCTCGAGCATCTCGGCCACGATCACCTGGATCCGGTCGGCGATCTTGCGCACGCGCGGGTTGCTCATGGGGTCTTTCTACTCCTGGGGCGGGACCCGGTGGGGTCCTGGGGCTGGACGGCCGACGCCGGGGCGGGGGCGGGGGGGGGGCCCCGCCCCCGCGCGGGGGGGGGGGGGGGGGGGGGGGGGGGGGGGGGGGGGGGGCAGCCGCCGGCGCTCCGACGGGCGGAGGCCGAGGTGTTGGGAGGGCGCTTGCTCGCAG
>JAYYWX010000056.1:0-62712 GCA_036341255.1 Actinomycetota bacterium
GGCGCTCGTGGCGGCGCTCGCCCTCAGCGGCTGCTCGACCGGCGACGACGAGGAGACGCTCACCGTGCTGGCGGCGGCGTCGCTGACCGAGACGTTCACCGAGCTCGCCGAGGAGTTCGAGGCCGAGCACCCCGGCGTGCGGGTGCGGCTGGCCTTCGACTCCTCGGCGACCCTGGCGCAGCAGGCGCTCGAGGGTGCGCCGGCCGACGTGCTCGCGACGGCCGACGCCCGCACCATGACGCTCGCCTCCGACGCGGTGGCGGGCGACGCCCGGACGTTCGCGCGCAACAGCCTGGTCCTCGTCGCGCCGGCCGACGGTCGGGTCGAGGTCGACGGGTTCGACGACGTGGCGAGCGGCCGGGCGGCGTACGTCGCCTGCGTCGAGACCGCTCCCTGCGGTGCCCTCTGGTCGGCGCTGGCCGAGGAGCAGCAGGTCGACGCCGAGCCGGTGAGCCTCGAGGTCGACGTGAAGGCGGTGCTCGCCAGGGTCGTCGCGGACGAGGCCGACGCCGGAGTCGTCTACGCCACCGACGCGGTCAGCGCAGGCGAGGACGTCGTGACCTTCGCGATCCCCGGGGCTGACGCCCTCACCACGACCTATCCCATCGCGGTCCTGGGGCAGGCCCGCGAGCCCGACCTGGCGCAGGAGTTCGTCGACCTCGTCCTGTCCGGGACCGGGCGGGACGTCCTCGACGCCGCAGGGTTCTCGCTGCCGTGAGCACCGCCCCGCCACCCGCCCGTACGCCGGCACGCGCACCCTCCCTCGGCAGGCCACCCCTCCTCCTGCTCGTGCCGGGGTCCATCGCCGCTGCGCTGCTCGTGGTGCCGCTGATCGCGTTGGTGCTGGACACCCCCTGGTCCGACCTCGGTGCCCAGCTGGCCGACCCCGCGGTCCGGGACGCGCTGTGGCTCTCGGGGCTGACCTCCGCGCTGACCGTCGCCCTGTGCGTGCTGCTCGGGACCCCGCTGGCGTGGCTGCTGGCCAGGGTGGACTTCCCGGGTCGGCGTCTCCTGCGCGGGCTGGTCGCCGTGCCGCTGGTGCTGCCTCCGGTGGTCGCGGGCGTGGCGCTGGTCGCCGCACTCGGGCGCAACGGCCTGCTCGGGACACCGCTGCACGAGGTGACCGGGTGGACCATCCCCTACACGACCACCGCCGTGGTGCTGGCGCACACGTTCGTGTCACTGCCGTTCTTCGTGCTCAGCGTCGAGGGGGCGCTGCGGACGGCCGGGGAGCGGTTCGACGTCGTGGCCGCCACCCTGGGCGCCGACCGGTGGACGACCTTCCGCCGAGTGACGCTGCCACTCGCCCTCCCCGGCGTGGCCGCTGGCTGCGTGCTGGCGTGGGCCCGCAGCCTGGGCGAGTTCGGAGCGACCATCACCTTCGCCGGCAACTTCCCCGGCACCACGCAGACGATGCCGTCACTGATCTACACCACGCTGCAGGCCGACCCGGCGGCCGCCCGCACGCTCTCGATGCTGCTGCTGGTCGTCTCGATCGGGGTGCTCGTCGGGCTGCGCCGTCGCTGGCTGGTGACGTCGTGACCGGCCTGTCCCTCGACGTCGAGGTCCCGGGCCGTCTGAGCGCCACCCTCGACGCCGCGCCCGGTGACGTCGTGGCGGTCATCGGACCCAACGGCGCCGGCAAGAGCACGCTGCTCTCCGCGGTCGCCGGCCTGCTGCCCGTCGCGGGTCGCATCGAGGTCGCCGGCCGCGACTGGAATGCTCCCCCGCTGCCCGTCCGCGACCGCGGTGTCGGTCTGGTCCCCCAGGACCGCTCGCTCTTCCCCCACCTGACCGCGCTCGAGAACGTCGCCTTCGGCCTCCGCGCACACGGCGAGCGCCCCGCCACCGCACGGTCGCGCGCCCAGGAGTGGCTGGACCGGCTGGGCGTCGGCGACCTCGGCCGCCGGCGTCCGCACGCGCTCTCCGGCGGACAGGCGCAGCGGGTCGCCCTCGCCCGCGCGCTCGTCACCGACCCCGCCGTGCTGCTGCTGGACGAGCCGTTCGCGGGGCTCGACGTGGGAGTGGCGACCTCGTTGCGGATCGCACTGGCCGAGCACCTGGCGTCGTACTCCGGGGTGACGCTGCTGGTCACCCACGACGCCCTCGACGCCCTCACCCTCGCCGACCGGGTCGTGGTGATCGACGACGGTCAGGTCGCCCAGACCGGCACCCCGCACGAGGTCGCGGCGCGCCCGCGGACCGAGCACGTGGCCCGACTGGTCGGCCTCAACGTCGTGGCCGACGACGACGTACGCCGCAGCTTCCCGCCCAGTGCCGTCACCGTCTCCCTGGCCCGTCCGGAGACCTCGGCACGGCTGACCTGGCGCGGCCGGGTGGCCGGCACGACCCCGCACGGCGACGCGCTGCGCCTGCTGGTGGCGACCGAGGACGGGCCGGAGCTGCTCGCCGACGTCACACCGGGTGCTGCGGTGGACCTCGGACTGACCGCGGGTCGAGAGGTCTGGCTGACCGTGAAGGCGACCGCGACGACGACCGATAGCATGCGCCCATGAGCGAGCCCGACGGCCTCCAGGTCGCCCCGCAGTCCCCTGACCGCAACCTCGCGCTGGAGCTGGTGCGCGTCACCGAAGCGGCCGCCATGGCCGCGGGCCGGTGGGTCGGCCGCGGCGACAAGAACGGCGCCGACGGCGTGGCCGTCAACGCGATGCGGGTGCTCATCTCGACCATCGGCATGCGCGGCACCGTCGTCATCGGCGAGGGCGAGAAGGACAACGCCCCGATGCTCTACAACGGCGAGGAGGTCGGTGACGGCACCGGCCCCGAGTGCGACGTCGCCGTCGACCCGATCGACGGGACCACCCTGACCGCCAAGGGGATGACCAACGCCGTCTCGGTGCTGGCGGTCTCGCCGCGGGGCTCGATGTACGACCCCTCGGCCGTGTTCTACATGGAGAAGCTCGTCACCGGCCCCGAGGCCGCCGACGTCGTCGACATCCGCGCCTCGGTCGCCGAGAACATCTCCGCCGTCGCCAAGGCCAAGGGCAAGCGCCCCGAGGACGTCAAGGTCGTCCTGCTCGACCGACCCCGCCACGAGCAGCTGGCCGAGGAGATCCGCGAGACCGGCGCGATGATCAAGTTCATCACCGACGGTGACGTCGCCGGCGCCATCATGGCCGCCCGCCCCGACACCGGCGTCGACCTGCTGCTCGGCATCGGCGGCACCCCCGAGGGCATCATCACCGCCTGCGCGATGAAGTCGATGGGCGGCGTCATCCAGGGTCGCCTGTGGCCCACCGACGACGAGGAGCGCCAGCGCGCCATCGACGCCGGCCACGACCTCGACGCCGTGCTCGACACCGACACCCTGGTCACCGGCGACGACTGCTTCTTCGTCGCCACCGGCATCACCGACGGCGAGCTGCTCGAGGGCGTGCGCTACAGCGCCAACTCCGTCAGCACCCACAGCCTGGTGATGCGCTCGCGCAGCGGCACGATCCGCACCATCCGCTCCGAGCACAAGCTCTCCAAGCTGCGCGCCTACTCCGCGGTCGACTTCGACCACTGATCCGCTCCCCCGGGGGGCTTCACGTCATCCACGCCCGGGTTTGTCGGCTGGCCGACAGACCCGGGAGCTGGACGACAAAGGTTCATCGTCCCACGGCCGGGTTCAGCGGCTGGCCGACAAACCCGGCCAGTTGGACGACAAACCCGACGGCACCGCAGCGATCAGGCCGTGGCGACCCGGAGCGACGAGGCGGCGGCCGCTGCGCCCTCGCGGTGGGTGCGCAGCGCGGAGAGGACCTCGTCGCTGACACGCGGGTCGACGGCCATCCCGATGTGGGAGGCCTTGACCTCGACGTGGGTGGCGGCGGGGTCGAGGCAGGCACGCCAGTCGACGATCCCGTCGTTGCGGGAGTAGATCGCGGTGAACGAGACGTCCGAGGGCAGCGGGGCCTGGCTCTCCTGGAACGACTCCAGCGCGCACTCCCCGCCGACACAGGTCTCGTTCATGACCCCGCCGATGCCCGCCTTGGACATCGCGACCAGCCCGAGCACGAAGACCGTCAGCGAGCGGTGGTGGGCGCCGGGGGCCAGCACCGGGCTGCCCATGGTGACGATGCCGCTGACCAGGTCGGGACGGCGGGCGGCGATGCCGCGGGCGAGCATGCCGCCGAGGCTGTGCCCGACGATCTGCACGCGCTGCTCGCGGCGGGCCACGATCGCCTCGAGTCGGGACTCGAGCATCTCGGCCGTGTCGAGGGTGCAGCCGCTGTTGGCCACGGGGATCCCCGCCCGGTAGGTGCGGTGCCCCTCGCGGCGCAGCTGCCGCGACAGCCCGGCCAGGGTGTAGTCGCCGGCCATGAACCCGGGCACGAGCAGGACCGGGTCGGCGTCACGGGCCGGCGCGCTGCCGGCGTACGGCGTGCGGGTCCGCGCCGCGGAGAGCCCCCGGACCGCGTGGCGTGAGGCCTCCCCCACCAGGCGCCCCTCGTGCAGCATCCGCACCAGCGGCGGACGACGGAAGTCGTCGGGCAGCAGGAAGGACGCGACCGGGTTCTTGTTCACCCTTCAACATTACGACGACGTAACACCTCCTGTGAGGTGAGACACGGACAAACGGACACCTGTGGTCCACAGATGGTCCGTACGGTCTACTGGCCACATGACCCATCTGGTCACCGACCTGCTCCGCGCGCCCGTCAGCACCGGCGTCGAGCTGTGCTACCAGACCTTCGGCGACCCCGACGGGGAGCCGCTCCTGCTCGTGATGGGCCTCGGCGGCCCGCTGACCTGGTGGGACGACGCGCTCTGCCTGCGCCTGGCCGACGAGGGCTTCCACGTCATCCGTTACGACAACCGCGACGCCGGCCGGTCCAGCCGGGTCCGCGGCAAGGTCACCCGGGCCACGCTGGTGCGCGCCTTCGCCGGACTCCCCGTCAAGGCGCCGTACTCCCTCGACGACATGGCCGCCGACGGCTTCGGCCTGCTCGACCACCTCGGCATCGGGTCCGCGCACGTCGCCGGCATCTCGATGGGCGGCATGATCGTGCAGACGATGGCGCTGGCCGCTCCGGCGCGGGTCCGGTCGATGACCTCGATCATGTCGACGACCGGGCGGCGGACCGTCGGCTGGCAGCACCCCTCGCTCCTGCCGCCCCTGCTCACCGGCGGCCGCACCGGCAAGGAGGCGTACGTCGCCCAGAGCACGCGGATGTGGTCGCTGCTGGGCTCCCCCGCCTACCCGGTCACCGAGGAGGACAACCGGGTCCGAGCCGCGGAGACCTGGGACCACGGGGTCAGCGCCGCCGGGACGCTGCGGCAGATGGTCGCGATCCTCACCCAGCCCGACCGCGAGCCGCGGCTGCGCGGACTGCGGGTGCCGAGCCTGGTCGTGCACGGCCTGGCCGACAAGATGGTGCACGTCTCCGGTGGCCGGGCCACGGCGGCGGCGATCCCCGGCGCCGAGCTGGTGCTCGTGGACGGGATGGGCCACGACCTGCCCGAGGAGCTCTTCGACACCTTCGCGGCCGCGATCCGGCGTACGGCCGACCGGGCCTGACCGGGCGCACCACCACGACGAACGAGCCGGTGCGGAGCCTCCGCCAGGAGGTGCCGCGCCGGCTCGTCGCTGGGTCCGAACGGCTCAGTCGGAGAGCCGCTCCCCGGTGTCGGTGTCGAAGACGTGCACGTGCTGCGGGTCGGTGGAGACGTGGAAGACCTCGCCCTTGCGGACGTGGTCGCGACCGCTGGTGCGCACGATGATGGCCGACGGGGTGCCCTCGACGTCGCTGGTGCCGTAGAGATAGGCGTCGGCGCCGAGCTCCTCGACCACGGTGGTCTTGATCGGCAGGCCCTGGCCGGCCTCGACCATCCGCCAGTTCTCCGGCCGCACGCCGATGGTGATGTTGCCCTTCATCTTCGCCGCCGCGGCCGGGTCGACCGGCACCTCGTACTCGCCGATGAACGCCTTGCCGTCCTTGGCGACGGCCTCGACGAGGTTCATCTGCGGGGACCCGATGAAGCCGGCGACGAAGAGGTTGGCCGGCTTGTCGTAGAGCTTCAGCGGGGTGTCGACCTGCTGGAGCACACCGAGCTTCATCACCGCGACGCGGTCGCCCATCGTCATGGCCTCGACCTGGTCGTGGGTGACGTAGACGGTGGTGATGCCGAGGTCCTGCTGGAGCTTGGCGATGTCGGTGCGGGTCTGCACGCGCATCTTGGCGTCGAGGTTCGACAGCGGTTCGTCCATGCAGAAGACCTGCGGCTGACGGACGATCGCGCGACCCATCGCGACGCGCTGACGCTGACCGCCCGAGAGCGCCTTCGGCTTGCGGTCGAGGAACTCGGTGAGCCCGAGCATCTGCGCCGCCTCCTGGACGCGCTTGTTGCGCTCGTCGACGGGCATCTTCGCCATCTTGAGCGCGAAGCCCATGTTCTCCGCGACGCTCATGTGCGGGTAGAGCGCGTAGTTCTGGAAGACCATCGCGATGTCGCGGTCCTTGGGCGGCAGGTGGGTGATGTCGCGGTCACCGATCCTGATGGTGCCCGAGTTCACCTCCTCCAGGCCCGCGAGCATGCGCAGGGTCGTGGACTTGCCGCAGCCGGAGGGGCCGACGAGCACCATGAACTCGCCGTCGTTGATCTCCAGGTCGATGCCCGGCACGGCCGGGGTGTCGGACCCCGGGTACCAGCGCTGGGCCTTCTCGAAACTCACAGACGCCATTGATTTCCATCTCCTTCACCGGCAGGCACGTGCCGGACGATCCGTCGTGAAGTGACGCCGATCACCCTAGCCCATGCGTAAGCGCTTGCACAGAGTTGGGACTGCCCGACCGACCGCGCTTGCCCACCGGCGGGGACGCGGGGTCAGTCGAGCTCGCGCCGCGTCCCGTCCGGCGGAGTCCCGCCGGGACCGATCGCGTGCTTGCGCTCCACGGCGACGGCTCCCCAGAAGGCGACCCCTCGCACTCGCACCCGCCGCGTCGGCGTGCCGGGTCCCTGGTCGACCAGACCGGACGGCCCCGCGAAGCCGCCCATGATGCCGATCCCCTCCATCACGACCTCGGTGTCGGGGTCGACGACGATCTGCACCCCGCCCATCACCGCGTAGGCACTGATCACCGGCACCCCCTCGGGCCACCGCGCCTGCCGCAGGTCCAGGTGCGCCCCGGCCATGCAGACCCCGACGGTCAGCTGGTCGGGCAGGTCCCAGGTGCCCTTGCGCTCGACGGCGCCCCACATCGCGAACGCCCGCTTGGTCCCGCTCACGCCGGACACCTCTCGCGTGGGGGGCTGCGGCGCCGACACCGGGACGGGGGTCGCCCCGGACGGCAGGTCCGCGGTCAGCGGCAGCAGCTCGGCGTACGTGCGCGCGGCGTACGCCGCCTCGAGCCGCTGCTCGAGCTCCTCCCAGTCCAGGCGCCCCTCGCCCGCCGCCTCGCGCAGCGCCTCGGAGACCTGGTGCCGATCCGCGTCGGAGACCCTCATCCGGGCCTGCTCCTCCTCCATGGACCTCAGCCTAGGGCCGGGAGCACGACGGACCGGCGCGACGGACTACGCTGGCTGCTCGTGGCAGAAGCAGAGTTCCGGTACAGCGACCTCCTCCCGACCGGCCAGGACGACACCCCCTACCGGCTGATCACGACCGAGGGCGTCTCGACCGTCGAGGTCGACGGGCGCACGTTCTTGAAGGTCGACCCGGAGGCCATCCAGCGGCTGACCGCCGAGGCGATGCACGACATCAGCCACTACCTGCGGCCGGCGCACCTCGCCCAGCTGCGCAAGATCATCGACGACCCCGAGGCGTCGGGGAACGACCGGTTCGTCGCGACCGACCTGCTCAAGAACGTCAACATCTCCGCTGGTGGCGTGCTGCCGATGTGCCAGGACACCGGCACCGCGATCGTCATGGGCAAGAAGTCCGAGGGCGTGCTCACCGGCGCCGAGGACGGCGAGGCCATCAGCCGCGGCGTGTACGACGCCTACACCAAGCTGAACCTGCGCTACTCGCAGCTGGCTCCCCTGACGACGTACGAGGAGAAGAACACCGGCACCAACCTGCCGGCGCAGATCGAGATCTACTCGACCGCCGAGGGGCCGAAGGGGCCGGAGTACAAGTTCCTCTTCATGGCCAAGGGCGGCGGGTCGGCCAACAAGTCCTTCCTGTTCCAGGAGACCAAGGCGATCCTCAACCCCAAGCGGATGCTGAGCTTCCTCGACGAGAAGATCCGCTCGCTCGGCACGGCCGCGTGCCCGCCCTACCACCTGGCTGTCGTCATCGGCGGCACCAGCGCGGAGTTCGCGCTCAAGACCGCGAAGTACGCCTCGGCGCACTACCTCGACAACCTGCCGACCGAGGGCTCGATGAGCGCCCACGGCTTCCGCGACCTCGAGCTGGAGGAGGAGGTCTTCAAGCTGACCCAGTCCTTCGGGATCGGCGCGCAGTTCGGCGGGAAGTACTTCTGCCACGACGTTCGCGTCGTGCGCCTGCCGCGCCACGGCGCCTCCTGCCCGGTCGCGATCGCCGTCTCGTGCTCGGCCGACCGCCAGGCGCTGGGCAAGATCACCGCCGACGGCGTCTTCCTCGAGCAGCTCGAGACCGACCCGGCGAAGTACCTCCCCGACACCACCGACGAGGCCCTGTCGGCCTCGGAGGACGACGTGGTGCGGATCGACCTCAACCGGCCGATGTCCGAGATCCTCCAGACGCTGTCGCAGCACCCGGTGAAGACCCGGCTCTCACTCACCGGGCCGCTGGTGGTGGCGCGCGACATCGCGCACGCCAAGATCCAGGAGCGCCTGGACGCCGGCGAGGACATGCCGCAGTACATGAAGGACCACGCGGTCTACTACGCCGGCCCGGCCAAGACGCCCGAGGGCTACGCGTCCGGCTCCTTCGGCCCGACCACGGCCGGCCGCATGGACTCCTACGTGTCGTCGTTCCAGGCCGCGGGCGGCTCGATGGTGATGCTGGCCAAGGGCAACCGCTCCAAGGTCGTCACCGAGTCCTGCGCGGAGCACGGCGGCTTCTACCTCGGCTCGATCGGCGGCCCGGCCGCACGGTTGGCGCAGGACTGCATCAAGTCCGTCGAGGTGCTGGAGTACCCCGAGCTCGGCATGGAGGCGGTCTGGAAGATCCAGGTCGAGGACTTCCCCGCCTTCATCGTCGTCGACGACAAGGGCAACGACTTCTTCACCGACCCCTCGGGCGCGGTGACCGTCCCGATCTCCGGGATCCGGGTGCGCTCGGCGGAGTGAGGGACGGTTTCACCACCCGGGTGGTGAAACCGGCGCTGGCCGACCGGAACTCCATGAGACCAGCGGCAGTTTCGTACGACCAGTGGGCGGCGTCGCGGGTCAGTTGCGGTTCGAGCCGGCCCGGCTGTTCGGGCCCGTGGGGCCCTCGTCGACCTCGCCGGACTCCCCCTCGGGCTGGCCGGCCACCGACTGGTCGTCACTGATCGGCTCGTCGGCGCCGTCGAGGCTCTGCACCTCGGAGACCTGCCCCTGCTCGGAGGCGTCGCGGCCGTGCTCGTCCTGAGTCATGGCCTCGACAGTAGGTCGCAGATCCGTGCGGTCCCTCACCCGGCCGTCGCGCATGGCGGCGCCGGGACCGGGCAGCATGGGGCCATGCCGGACGTGCCCACCCCACCCGCCCTGCCCGCGCTCGAGGCGGAGGTGGAGTACGCCGAGGTGGCCCGGACCGAGTCCGAGCGCGGCGAGCTGGTGCTGCGCCAGCGTCGCGAGGGCGAGGGTCCTGCCGTGCTCGAGCTGCGGGCCAACGGGGTCTTCGTGATGGACACCCGCGAAGTCGGCAGCGAGCGTGCGCTCGCCACCGCGGCGCTCGCGGTCGTGGAGCACCCCCGTGCCGTCGTCGTGGGCGGTCTCGGCCTGGGGTTCACGCTGCGCGAGGTGCTGGCCGACCCGCGGGTCGAGCGCGCCGCGGTGGTCGAGATCGAGCAGTCGCTGGTCGACTGGATGCGCGACGGGACCGTCCCACACGGTCCCACGCTGCTGGCCGACGAGCGGGTCACGGTGGTGGTCGCCGATGTCGCCGCCGCCCTTGAGGAGGCCCGCCCGGCGTCGTACGACCTGGTGCTGCTGGACGTCGACAACGGCCCCGGCTACCTCGTCCACGACGAGAACGCCGCGATCTACCGCACCCCGTTCCTGCGGACGGCGGCGCGTGCCCTCCGCCCGGGCGGCGCCGTGGTCGTGTGGTCGGCCCAGGAGTCACCGGCGCTGGAGCGTGCGATGACCGAGGCGCTCGGCGGGTGCGAGGTGCGACCGCAGCCGGTGCTGCTGCAGGGCCGCGAGGAGACCTACTGGCTCTACCTCGCGCGGGTGTGAGCCGACCTGCCCGGCGGGCTCAGCGGCTCCGTGCCCGTGGCGCGTCGGCCGGGACCGGATCGGGTGGGTCCATCTCGCCGTGCGCCTCGTGCTCCCGCTGCCGCACCGCGACCCGGATCTGCTCGAGGTTGTTGCGCAGCAGGTCGGAGACCAGCTCGTCGGTGCGCGGGTCGCTGAGCATGTCGACGATGACGCGCAGCACCGTCTCGGACACCTCCGAGACCACCGTGTCGTAGCCCGGAAGCTTGCTGACCAGCCGCACGTTCGGGTCCGCGCTGACCTTCTCCGCCACCATCGCCTTGAGCTCGTCGTGGTTCTCCAGCAGCGCGTCGGAGATGTTCTTGGTGTAGTGGCCGGTGCGGATCACCGCGACCACCTCGTCGAGGACGACGATGGTGAGCGGTCGCTTGACCAGCTCGAGCAACCGGTAGGCGAGTCGGCTCGCGCGCCGCACCACCCAGGGCCGGCGCATCCCGAGCCGCACCAGCACCGCGCCGGCGAGCGCGGAGGCGATCGAGCCGCCCACGACGACGCCGAGCACGAGCAGCAGCACCTCGAGGGTGCTCAGGTCCTCCAACCACTGCGCCATGGCGGCACCCTACGAGCCCAGGACGTCACCCGACCGGGGCGTTGAGCGACAACCCGCCGCCCCAGGCCCACCAGGCGCCGGTCGCCAGCAGCGCCACCGCGAGGGCCGTGGGCCACCACCCGACCCGCCGACGCGGTAGCCCGCGCGTCCCCAGTGCCAGCGGCGCGACGAGCGCCGGCAGGAGCAGCAGGCTCGGGTAGGCCCAGTCGAAGTCCATGCCGCTGTGCAGCACCAGCGCCAGGAGCGCGGCGCCGGCGCCCACGTGCACCCCCTCCCCCCGACGTACGACGCTGGGCAGCCCGCGGCACACGGCGACCGCCAGCACGAGGGTGACGACGAGCAGCGGCAGACCCAGCAGCAGGCCGCCGTCGGTGAGTCCCTGGAGGAACCCGTTGTGCACGTAGGCCGTCCGCCCCGCCCGGTCGCCGACCCCCACGGCCTCGGTCGCGGCCCGGAACCCGTCGAACCCGGCGCCGGTCACCGGCCAGCGCTCGAAGACCTGCCAGGCAGCGGCCCAGTCCTCCAGGCGGGTCACCCCGTTGCCGACGAAGCTCTCCGAGCGCGCGGCCGTCCCCGCGGCCGGCGAGACCCGCTCGGCGAAGAACGGTGGCCCGGTGAGGACCACACTGACCGCGACACCGAGCGCGCCGGCCAGCAGCACCTTCACGCGGGGCAGCAGGGCCCGGCCGCCGATCAGGGCCAGCACCAGACCGAAGCCGAGCAGCAGCGAGAGCTGGGACCCGCGGCTGGTGGAGAAGAACGTGCCGGCGACGCACAGCGGGGCGACCACCCAGCCGAGCAGCGCCAGCGGGCCGCCCGACCCGGCCACGGCGAGCGCAAGCACCGCGATCGCCGCCAGGAAGATGCCGACCTGGTTGTGCCAGTAGAACGTGCCCTGGAAGAGCTTCTCGGGGTCCTGAGCGCCCCACCACGGCAGCCACCCGGCCGCGAACTGCGCGCCGCCTGCGCCCAGCAGCGCCACCACCAGGAGCATCCGGCGCACCTCCCGCCGGCGCTCGTCGCCCACCCAGGCCAGCAGCACCGGCCCGGTGGCGGCCGCCAGCACCCAGGCCCCCGCGTCGTCGCGCCCCGCCCAGCCGGTCGGCGAGAATGCCACGACCAGGCAGGCGCCCACGGCCAGCGCGGCGGAGGGCAGCAGGGCCCACTGCGACAGCGACCGCTCGGGCCGCACGCTCACCCACGCCAGCGCGGCCAGCACGCAGGCCGCCGAGAGCAGGCGTGGCTCGCGTCCACCGGTGCCCCACGTCAGGTAGGTGGCCCACCACGCCAGCAGAGCGACCACAGCGGCGTCGGGCGTCCATGCGCGCAGCGTCCCGGCCCAGCCGGGCCGCGGGTCGGTGGTCGGGTCGGTCCCGTGCGGGGTCGGGTGTGCCGGCGGGGCGAGGGTCGTCACGCGAGAGGTCTCGGCGCGGCGTACCCCGTCCTTGAGCGCCGCTCGACCCGACCAGGGCCCCGAGCACGCCGAGCCGGCGTATCAATACGCCGGCTCGGCAGCCCACCCGTCCGAGGCTGGGGCGTGCCGGTGGTGCGGCGTAGGTTCGAGGGCGTGAGCGAGCAGGAGTACCGCACCGAGCACGACTCCATGGGCGAGGTCCGCGTCCCCGCCGAGGCGCTGTGGCGCGCGCAGACCCAGCGTGCCGTGGAGAACTTCCCGATCAGCGGCACGCCGATCGAGCCGGCGCTGGTCCACGCGATGGGCCACGTCAAGGCCGCGGCCGCCGTCGCCAACCGCGACCTGGGCGTGCTGGACGCCGATCAGGCCTCCGCGATCGAGCAGGCGGCCTCGGCGGTGGCCGCCGGCGAGCACGACGACGCGTTCCCGGTCGACGTCTTCCAGACCGGCTCGGGCACCAGCTCCAACATGAACGCCAACGAGGTCGTCGCCACGCTCGCCGCCCGTGCCGGCGTCGAGGTCCACCCCAACGACCACGTCAACGCCAGCCAGTCGAGCAACGACACGTTCCCGACCGCCATCCACGTCGCCGCGGCCACCAGCGTCGTCGACGACCTGCTGCCCGCGCTGGACGTGCTCGCCGGGTCGCTGGAGGCCAAGGCCGAGGAGTTCGGCGGACTGGTGAAGGCGGGGCGCACGCACCTGATGGACGCGACGCCGGTGATGCTCGGGCAGGAGATGTCCGGCTACGCCGCGACGGTGCGGTACGCCGCGGAGCGGCTCGAGTCCGTGCTCCCCCGCGTCCGCGAGCTGCCCCTCGGCGGCACCGCGGTGGGCACCGGGATCAACACCCCCGACGGCTTCGCGGCCCGTGCGATCGAGGTGCTCGGGGAGCGGACCGGTCAGCCGTTCACCGAGGCCCGCAACCACTTCGAGGCCCAGGGCACACGCGACTCCCTCGTCGAGCTGTCCGGGGTCCTGAAGACCTACGCCGTCGGCCTCACCAAGGTCTGCAACGACCTGCGCTGGATGTCCTCGGGCCCGACCACCGGGCTGGCCGAGATCCACCTCCCCGACCTGCAGCCCGGCTCGAGCATCATGCCCGGCAAGGTCAACCCGGTCCTGCCCGAGGCCACGCTGATGGTGTGCTTCCAGGTGGTCGGCAACGACGCCGCCGTGACCGCCGCCGGCGCCAGCGGCGCCTTCGAGCTCAACGTCGCGATGCCGGTCATCGCCCGCAACGTGCTGGAGTCCGTGCGGCTGCTCGCCGCCTCCTCACGCGAGCTCGCGACGAGGTGCGTCGACGGGATCACCGCCGACGCCGACCGGATGCGCACCTACGCCGAGTCCTCCCCCTCCGTGGTGACCCCGCTCAACAAGCACCTCGGCTACGAGGAGGCGGCCAAGGTCGCCAAGGCGGCACTCGCCGAGGGCCGCACGATCCGCGAGCAGGTGATCGCCATGGGGTACGTCGAGCGCGGCGACCTCACCGAGGCCGAGCTCGACGCCGCGCTGGACGTGGAGTCGATGACCGGTCGCTGACCGCCGGCTCCGGGAGCGCCCCTCGGGATCAGTCCTCGAACTCACTGTCGGGGCCGAGCACGTGGAGCCACCCGCCCCCGGTCTGCTCGGCCGGCTCGGCGCCGGGTTCGTCCAGCGGCACGCAGCGCAGCCGTTCGCCCCCCAGCCAGGGGTCCTGCTCGACACAGGCCTGCAGCGGGCCGCGACCGGCCAGGTCGGCGAGCACGAAGACGCCCACCTCGGGGAGATCCACGGAGTCCTCCTCGCGGAACGCCGCCGCCGCATCGGACCAACCGGCGCCACCTGCACCCAGCTCGGTCTCCTGGGGGTGCTCCTCCACGAGCCTGGACATCACCTCCGCGAGCTCAGGCAGCACCGCGTCGGCCCGCCGCTCGCGGATCTCGTCGAGACCGGCGAGCACGCCGACGCCGACCGCCAGGACCGTCAGGACGACGGCTGCGGCACGGAGGCGTTGCCCGCGACGCCGACGGGCCGCGACGCGGGGGTCGCCACCCAGGTCGTAGCCGGGGTCCCCGAGAGGTTCGTCCACGCCCCCAGCGTGTCACACACGCGCCACGCCACGGTGCCCCGGCGGGCCGGCCGCCGGGCACGGTCTCAGCGCAGGCCGACCGGCTCACCGGCGTACCGCTCGAGGGTGGTGCGGACGGCCTCGTCCATCGCCCAGGACCCCTGGCTGCGGTGGTCCCACAGCACGCAGGAGGTCTCGGCGACGATCGCCGGGGCGCCGCCCTCCTCGACCCGCAGCTGCGAGGCGACGGTGAACGACGAACGGCCCACGCGCGGCACCCACAGGCGCAGCCGGAAGGACTGGAACGCCGCGAAGCGCATCTCGGCGTGGTAGTCGACCCGCTGGGAGCCGACCAGCTCGGCCACGCCGTCGGGTACGCCGCCCAGCAGGCCGGGCCGCGCGGCGCCGGTCCCGAGGTCGGCGAAGCGCAGGAAGAGGATCCGTGCCTCGTCGAGGATGCGGATCGCCTCGACGTTGTCGACGTGCCCGCCGAGGTTGACGTCACGCAGCCGCGCCTGGATCTCGCACTCGAAGACCTCGCTCACGGGGGCATCATCTCGTGGCGGCTCCCGGGTCACCGCCGCGGGTACGTCACCGGGTCTCGACCACGCGGTCGCCTGCCCGACCTTCGCGACCTTCGCGACCTTCGCGACCACGGCACGCTGCTCGTCCCTCGGAGCAGCCCTGTCGCTCAGTACCAGTTGTTGGCCTGCTTGAACTCCCACGCGCTGCAGGGGCTGCCGTAGGAGTCGGCGATGTAGCCCAGCCCCCAGCGGATCTGGGTCTCGGCGTTGGTCATGTAGTCGGCCGGCAGGTCGTGGGTCTCGGTGAGCGCCTGCGGGATGCCGTAGGCCGAGGACGTCGGGTTGTCGGCGTCGACCTCCCAGTCGCTCTCGCTGACCCACAGCGCGTCCAGGCAGCCGAACTGGTCGCTGGAGAAGCCGTACTCCCCCAGCAGGGCCCGGGCCACCGAGCGCGGGTCCTTCGCGGCCTGTCGCTCGGCGCGACGCTGCTCACGGGCCTCGCGGCGGGCCTTGCGCTCCTGGCGCTCCTGGCGCGCCTCGCGCTTCTCCTGACGCGCCTCCCGACGCTCGGCCGATCGCGACACGTCGTCGTCGCGGGTCTCGCGGTCCGAGGCCGGCGCGATGCTGACCGAGACTGGCGAGGCCTCGTCGGCGCTGACCGAGGCCATGGTCTCCACCGGGGAGACGAGCAGGCCGGCACCGACGGCGGCGCCGGTGGCACCGACCGCGACGGTCGAGGCGATCAGCGTCGTGCGTCGGGCCGAGGCGCGCAGGACGGCGCGGCCCTGCGCACGGCTCTGGGACGAGGGGCGCGGGGCGGCGTGCTTGGGCGTGTAGGAGCGGTGGGACACAGGCGAACAACCAGGTGGTGCGACGACGGGGGAACGTGCGACCGGAAGGTCACGAATCGGTCACGATGCCCCAGCGTCCTCGACGACCCAAATCGACCGAGCCCGGACCGGCCGCGCTCAGGCGTGGGCCGTGAGCGAGCACACGCCGGGCCCGCGTGCGCGCGGGCCCGGCGTGTGACGGGTGGGGTCGGAGGGGATCAGACCGTCATGTTCTCCAGCATCTCGGTGACCAGCGCGGCGATCGGCGAGCGCTCGGAGCGGGTCAGCGTGACGTGGGCGAAGAGCGGGTGCCCCTTGAGCTTCTCGATCACCGCGACGACGCCGTCGTGGCGCCCCACGCGCAGGTTGTCGCGCTGCGCGACGTCGTGGGTGAGCACCACCTTGGAGTTGGCGCCGATGCGCGAGAGCACCGTCAGCAGCACGTTGCGCTCCAGGCTCTGCGCCTCGTCGACGATCACGAAGGAGTCGTGCAGCGAGCGGCCACGGATGTGGGTCAACGGCAGCACCTCGAGCATCCCGCGGTCGAGGACCTCGTCGATGACGTCGCGCGAGGTCATCGCCCCGAGGGTGTCGAAGACCGCCTGGGCCCAGGGCGACATCTTCTCCGACTCCGAGCCGGGGAGGTAGCCGAGCTCCTGACCGCCCACGGCGAAGAGGGGGCGGAAGACCACGACCTTCTTGTGCTGGCGGCGCTCCATCACCGCCTCCAGGCCGGCGCACAGCGCCATCGCCGACTTGCCGGTGCCGGCCCGGCCGCCCAGCGAGACGATCCCGACCTCGGGGTCGAGCAGGTGCTCCAGCGCGATGCGCTGCTCCGCGGAGCGACCGTGCAGCCCGAACGCCTCGCGGTCGCCGCGGACCAGGTGCACCCGCTTGTCGGCGCCGACCCGCGCCAGGGCGGTCCCGCGGTCCGAGAGCAGCACGAGGCCCTGGTGGCAGGGCATGTCACGGGCCTCGCCGAGGTCGATCACCCCGTCGTCGTACAGCTCGTCGAGGTCGGAGGCGAGGACGTCCATCTCGGCCATCCCGGAGTAGCCGGGGTCGGACTCGGAGATCTTCTCGCCGCGGTACTCCTCGGCGTCCAGGCCGACCGCCGAGGCCTTGATGCGCAGCGGGAGGTCCTTGGAGACCAGCGTGACCGCGGCACCCTCGTCGGCGAGGTTCTTGGCGACCGCGAGGATGCGGGTGTCGTTGTCGCCGAGGCGGAAGCCGGAGGGCAGGGAGCCGGGGTCGGTGTGATTGAGCTCCACCCGGATGCTGCCGCCCTCCTCGCCCACGGGTACGGCGTTGTCGAGCCGGCCGTGGGTGACGCGCAGCTCGTCGAGCAGGCGCAGGGCGGTGCGGGCGAAGTAGCCCAGCTCCGGGTGGTGACGCTTGCCCTCCAGCTCGGTGATCACCACGACGGGGAGGACGACCTCGTGCTCGGCGAAGCGGCGCAGTGCGCCGGGATCGGCGAGCAGGACGCTGGTGTCGAGCACGTACGTGCGCACCAGCGGAGCCTGGGCCTTCTTCTTCCGGGTGGAGCCAGCGGTGGGGGACAACTGCGACGTGGTGGCCTGGGACGGCACGATTCACCCCTCACGGGCCGACGCGCGCACTCCTCGTGGCGGCCCTAGTTCACACGGTGGGACCGGGACGCCCGACGACGGGAGTGCCCGCCTCCGCTCACGCCGCAGGGGATCTCCTGCGGTGCTGTGCAGTCGTGAGTGCTCACGATCGGGCCTCCAGGTGCGGCGAGCTTCCCCACTCGCCGGTGCTTGCGAAAGTACGCCGCCCCCGACCCGGATCCGGACGACACGCCGTGTGCGGGGCGTGAACAGCATGTGACGCGACGGCGGCCCGGATCCGCTGGCCGCGGGGCTGCTCCGGGGCTGCTGGGGGCGGTGTGGCGGGTGTGGCTGGTGGGGGCGGGGCCGCGGTTACTCCGCACGAGTTCTCCCCCCCAGCTCGAGTCGAGGGTGGGAACTCGTGCGGAGTATCCCGGCCGCTCGATCACCCCCACCCGCCCGCCCGCAGGTCAGGCGCCGAAGCGACGCTCCCGCTGGGCGTACGCGCGGACGGCGCGGAGGAAGTCAACGCGGCGGAAGTCGGGCCAGTAGGCGTCGCAGAAGTAGAACTCCGACTTCTCGCTCTGCCACAGCAGGAACCCGCCGAGTCGTTGCTCCCCACTGGTGCGGATGACGAGGTCGGGGTCGGGCTGACCCTTGGTGTAGAGGTGCTCGGAGATCGCGTCGACGTCGACCTCGGCGGCCACCTGCTCCAGGGACATCCCCTGCTCGGCGGCGCTGGTCAGCAGCGAGCGGACCGCGTCGGCGATCTCGCGGCGCCCGCCGTAGGCGACCGCGACGTTGACCAGCATGCCGTCCACCTCGCGGGTCGACTCGGCCGCGGCCTTGAGGCGGGCTGCGGTCGCGTCCGGCAGCAGGTCGAGGGCGCCGACGGGATTGAGCCGCCAGCGCTGCTGGTCGGCGAGGGAGTCCACGGCGTCGGCGATGATGGCCAGCAGCGGCTCGAGCTCGCGGGCGGGCCGGTTGAGGTTGTCGGTCGAGAGCAGCCACAGCGTGACGACCTCGATGCCGATCTCGTCGCACCAGCCCAGCAGCGGCTCGATGTTGGCTGCGCCGGCACGGTGCCCGTGGGCGGTGTCGCGCCCGACGGCCCTGGCCCAGCGGCGGTTGCCGTCGAGCATCACCCCGACGTGCCGCGGGAGGCTCTCGGGCAGCCGCCGCACCAGCCGTGCCTCGTACGCCGGGTAGAGCACCCTCCGCAGTCCCCGTTTCCAGTCCGCCACCGGCCAAGGTTATGCCCGCTCGACGCGATGTCACGAGAGGTTCGCCTCATCGCGGGTTCACGGCAAGTGACCAGCGGGTAGCCTTCACCCATGAACCAGCACGTTCCCGACGCCGTCCGCGCGAGGGTGGACTCCCTCCACGACTCGGTCACCGAGCACTGGGACGAGCTGCGCGCGGAGCTGCGCGAGATCAAGCCCAAACTCCGCGGCTGGCTGCACCTGGCCACCGCCCCGCTCACCCTGGCCGCCGGCATCGTGCTCGTCGTGATGTCCCCCACCGCGACCACGCGGATCGGCTCGGCGCTGTTCGCCGGCAGCGCCCTGGTGCTCTTCAGCGTCTCGGCGGTCTACCACACCGGCACGTGGTCACCGCGGACGTGGGCGTTCCTGCGCCGCTTCGACCACTCCAACATCTTCCTGCTCATCGCCGGCTCCTACACGCCCTTCGCCCTGATCCTGCTCCAGGGCACCCAGCAGGTCGTGCTGCTCTCGGTCGTGTGGTCCGGCGCCATCGCGGGCGTGGCGTTCCGCGTCTTCTGGACCGACGCGCCGCGCTGGCTCTACACCCCGATCTACATCGCCCTGGGCTGGGCCGCGGTCTTCTTCATCCCCGGGTTCTTCCGGGGCGCCACCGACCTCGGCCTCGGCGTGGGCATCGCCGTGTTCACCCTCATCGTGGCCGGCGGCGCGCTCTACACCCTCGGCGGCGTGGTCTACGGCTTCAAGCGTCCCAACCCCTGGCCGCGCTGGTTCGGCTTCCACGAGGTCTTCCACACCTTCACGATCCTGGCCTTCGTCAGCCACTACGTCGGCGTCTCGCTGGCGACCTATTCCCTGCGCTGACTCCCTGAGCTGAGGTTCCCGGGGCCCGGGACCTCCCGGACACCCCCTCGGCTCAGACCAGCGCGTCGAGCACCAGCACGACCGACGCCGCGACACCGCCGACGACCACCGCTCCGGCCAGCAGCGGCACGCGCGTCGCGACGGTCTCCACCCCGCGGTAGAGCAGCGTCAGGGCCGCCACCAGCACGGTCACGTGCAGGAGCAGCGCCAGCCCGACGCCGAGGACCGCGCCGGCGATCCGGAACCTGCCCCACAGCAGGCCCAGCAGCAGGGGCACCACCACCGCGCCGGCCGCGCCGTGGGCCAGCTCCCCGGGCCACTCCCCCTCCGGCACCCACGGCACCGGCACGGTGAGCAGCGCCGAACGGTCCACGAGGTCCCAGCTGGCGCACCAGCCGAGCCAGGCGATCAGGAGCAGGCTGAGGACCGCGACTCCGCGCCGCCACCAGCCCTCCGCAGCACCCCAGGGCAGCTGGGTCCGGGGCGCCACCACCAGCGTGGCCAGGGTGACCGCGCTCCAGGCCAGCCATCGCCGCACCACCCCGGTGCCCGTGTCGGCCATCGCGTCGCGGAAGACCCGGTCGGCCTCCACACGGTCGACCTGCCGCCCCTGCGCGGTGAGGTACGCCGGCTCGTCGGCGCCTGCGACGAGCGCGTCGTGCACGAGCGCGGCCGGCAGGTGGCGACCGGTGCGGGGCACCAACCAGGCGAAGACCGAGGGCACGGAGGTCAGGTCGGTGTGGAACGTGCCCGGGTCGGCGGGGACGACCAGGTCGCCGAGGTGTCGGTCGACGTAGCCCACCCGGCGCAGCATCGTGAACACCTCGCGCCGCCCCTGCTCGCGGCGCTCCAGGACGATGCGTGGAGGCCGCTCGCGGCGGGGCGGCTCGCCGGGCGCTCCCCCGTCGAAGAAGCGCACCGGCTCGGCCCGCAGCGTCGTCCCCATGCGCGTCACCATGCGCGTCACCCTGCCACCGATCGCCGACGATCCGACCGCCGGAGCGCCCCGACCCGCTCGGTCGACCGCTCAGGTCGACCGCTCAGGCCGACCGCTCAGGCCGGCGGGCAGGGAGGCGCGGTCGAGGAGCGCAGCACCAGCTCGGTGGGCAGCTCGACGTGCTCGTTGACGTGTCCGTACTCCCGGTCGTCGCCCTCGAGACGCTGGAGGATCTGCCGTGCGGCGACCCGTCCCTGCTGCAGCACCGGCTGGCGCACGGTGGTGAGGCCGACGTAGTGCGCCATCTCGTGGTCGTCCACCCCGACGACGGAGAGCTCCTCGGGCACCCGCACCCCGGCCTCCCGGGCGGCGTAGAGGACGCCGAAGGCCATCTCGTCGCTGGCGCAGAAGACCGCCGTGGGCCGGTCGGCGCGCCGCATCAGCTCTTCGCCGGCGTCGTGCCCGCCCTCGAGGGTGAACAGCCCCTCCAGCTCCAGCCCCGGGTCGGGCTCGATGCCCGCCTCCCGCAGCGAGGCGCGGTAGCCCTCCAGGCGGGCGCGCGGTGTGGCGAGGTCGAGCCCCTCGTCGCTGAGCTGGCCGACGTAGGCGATGCGCCGGTGGCCGAGCTCGAGCAGGTGGGAGACCGCGGTGCGGGCGACCGCGTCGTCGTCGACGCGGACCGAGGGCCACTCGCGCACCCGCGACCCGAGGGTCACCACGGGCATGCCGTGCCGGGAGAGCCACAGCACCTCCTCGGGCGTGGGCCCCAGGCCGACCACGATCAGCGCGTCGGCACGCTTGGTCACCAGCTGGGTCAGCAGCACCCGGCGGCGCGCATCCGGGTCGCCGCCGATGTTGTAGAGCAGCACGTCGTAGCCGCGCTCGCGCAACACCTGCTCGGCCCCGTGCACCACGGTCGCGAAGAACCAGCGGGTCACGAAGAGCACCACGATCGCGACCGTGCGGGTCTGCCCGCCGCTGGCCAGCCCGACGGCGTGCGGGGAGGGCACGTAGCCCAACCGCAGGGCGGCGTCCATGACCTTGGCGCGGGTCTCGTCCGAGACCCGCGGCAGCCCGCGCAGCGCGCGGGAGACGGTCGCGGTGGACACCCCGGTCTCGCGTGCGAGGTCGTTGATGCTGGTCATCGCGTCTCCTCCCGCACACCGCGCCCCACACCGTGACTTGACCGGTAAACCAGAGGCTCTAGGCTGCCCGCATGAGCACCCCTGCGCGACCCGTCCCGCCGACCGCACTGCCGACCCGGTTGCCCGGGCCCGAGCGCCTGGAGCTGGGCACCGCCACGGCGTCGTACCAGGTGGAGGGCGCGAGCACCGAGGACGGCCGCGGCCCCTCCATCTGGGACACCTTCACGGCACGTCCGGGCGCCATCCGGGACGGCTCGGACGGCTCGGTGGCCTGCGACTCCTACCACCGCTACACCGAGGACGCCGACCTCGTCGCCGACGCCGGCCTGGACTGGTACCGCTTCTCGGTCGCCTGGCCGCGCATCGTCCCCGAGGGCCGCGGGCGCGTGGAGCAGCGGGGCCTGGACTACTACGACCGCCTCGTCGACGCCCTGCTCGAGCGCGGCGTGAAGCCCACCGGGACGCTCTACCACTGGGACCTCCCCCAGCCGCTCGAGGACGAGGGTGGCTGGCTCGAGCGCGGCACCGCCGAGGCCTTCGCCGACTACGCCGAGATCGTTCACGGGCGCCTCGGCGACCGCGTCGGCCTCTGGGCCACCCACAACGAGCCGTGGTGCGCGGCCTACCTCGGGTACGCCGCCGGCGTGCACGCCCCCGGGCGACAGGAGGGTGGCCGCGCGCACCGTGCCGCGCACCACCTGATGCTCGGCCACGCGCTGGCCGCCGAGCGGCTGCGCGCCGGCTCCCAGCCGGTCGACGTTGGCATCGTGCTCAACCTCGCACCCATCTGGCCCGAGAAGCCGGAGCGCCCCGAGGTGCGAGATGTCGCCGACGGCGTCGACGCGATCCGCAACCGGGTCTGGCTCGACCCCCTGGTCGACGGCGCGTACGACGACGGGCTGCTGCGCGTGGCGCCCGAGCTGGCCGACGACGAGCTGGTCCGGCCCGGTGACCTCGAGCGCATCCAGGGTTCGGCCGACTGGGTCGGCCTGAACTACTACACGCCCGTCCGCCCGGACCTGCCCGGCGCCGGGAGGGCCGACCACCCCGAGGGCGGCGCCTACCCCGGCACCGCTCCCTTCGAGCTGGTCGTGCGCGAGCCGATCACCGACATCGGCTGGGAGATCGACGCCAGCGGTCTCGACGAGCTGATCCGCACCACCGCCGAGCGCACCGGTCTGCCGGTGCTGGTGATGGAGAACGGTGCGGCGTGCGCCGACACCGAGGTCGTCGAGGGCACGGTGCGCGACCAGGACCGCATCGACTACCTGCGCGACCACCTCGCGGCGGCCGAGCGGGCGCGTGCGGCCGGCGCCGACCTGCGCGCCTACGTCGTGTGGACGCTCCTGGACAACTTCGAGTGGGCCGAGGGCTACACCAAGACCTTCGGCATCGTGCACATCGATCCGCAGACCCAGGACCGGATCCCCAAGGCGTCCTACCACTGGCTGGCCGAGACCATCCGGGCGCGCGGGTAGGCGGCGGCGTCCGGCGCCCGGGTCGCGACGTGGGTCGCGGCCCGGGCCCGGAACGACTGCGCTGGCGGCAGGGCCCGGGGTCAGCTCATCCCTTGACACTGCCCGCGAGCAGGCCGCGCACGAAGTAGCGCTGCAGGGCCAGGAAGACGATCAACGGGATGATCAGCGAGACGAAGGCGCCCGAGGCCAGCAGCTGCCAGTCCTGACCACGCTCACCGACCAGGCTCACCAGCTTCACCGTCATCGGCGCGGCCTGCGGGGAGCTGAAGACCAGTGCCACGAGCAGGTCGTTCCAGACCCAGAGGAACTGGAAGATGCCGAAGGCGGCGATCGCCGGCATCATCAGCGGCAGCATCACCCGGGTGAAGATCTGCACGTGGCCTGCGCCGTCCACGCGCGCGGACTCGATGAGCTCACCGGGGATCTCCCGCATGAAGTTGTGGAGCAGGAAGATGGCCAGCGGCAACGCGAAGATGCTGTGCGAGAGCCAGATCGTGTAGAAGCCACCGCCGGGTGCATCGGTGCCGGCCAGCGGCATCAGGTTGAACGGCGGGTCGACGTACAGCGTGAGCAGCGGGACCAGGGTGACCTGGATCGGGACGATCTGCAGCGCGAAGACCGCCACGAAGAGCGTGTCGCGGCCCTTGAAGTCCATCCATGCGAAGGCGTAGGCGGCCATCGTGGCGAGGCTGATCGGGATCAGCACGGCCGGCACCGAGATGACGATCGAGTTGACCAGGTTGGTCAGGAGCCCGCTGGAGCCGCCCGAGAGCACGTCGCGGTAGTTGTCGAGGGTGAAGGAGGGGTCGGTGAAGACGTTCCACCACCCGTTGGACTTCACCTCGCCCTCGGGCCGGAAGGAGCTGATCAGCAGGCCGGCGGTCGGCACGGTCCACAGCAGCGCGATGATCAGCGCCACCGCCGACGCCCAGCGGTTGCTGAGCGCCCCTGCGGCAGCGGAGCTCGCGCTCTTGGGGTTGCCGGCCGGGGTGGGCTGCGGCGGCGCGGTGGGGGTCGTGGTGGTCATCGGGCCTCCAGCTTGCGCATCTGTCGGACGTTGTAGATGACGATCGGCATGACCAGCACGAAGATCACCACGGCGATCGCGGCGGCGAGGCCGTTGTTGTTGGCCACGAAGCTCTGTCGGTAGAACTCGTAGGCCAGGACGCTGGTGCCGAAGTTGCCGCCGGTGGCGGTCTGCACGATGTCGAAGACCTTCAACGTCGCGATGGTGATGGTCGTCAGCACCACGATCAGCGTGGGCCGGATGCTCGGGACCGTGATGTGGCGGAACATCTTCCAGCCGCTCACGCCGTCGAGGCGAGCGGCCTCGACGATGTCCTCCGGGATCGCCTTGATCGAGGCCGAGAGCAGCGTCATCGCGAAACCGGCCTGGATCCAGACCAGGATCACGATGAGGAAGAAGGTGTTCCACGGCTCGTTGAGCAGGAAGTTGTAGGTGTCGAGGCCGAGCCAGGTGAGGAACTGGTTGAGCAGACCGATCTGGGTGCTGTCGCCCGACTTGTAGTCGTAGACGAACTTCCAGATGATCGAGGCACCCACCATCGAGATCGCCATCGGCAGGAACAGCAGCGCCTTGGCGAACTTCTCGAAGGAGGCCCGGTCGACCAGGACGGCGTAGAGCAGCCCGATGCCGGTCGAGAGCAGCGGGGTCAGCACGACCCAGAACAGCGTATTGCGCAGCACCTCGAGCTGGTTGCTGTCGGTGAACAGGCGCTGGTAGTTGTCCAGCCCGACGAACTCCTGGGCGAAGATGTTGGTCCCGCCGAAGAGCGAGTCGTAGACGGTGACGCCCGCGGGGTAGAGCAGCCCGACGCCGATGAGCAGCAGCGAGGGCGCCAGGAACGCGGCGGTCTGGACGCGCTCACCGGAGCGGGAGCGCAGTCGTTGGGTGGCGAGGAGGATCAGGGCCACCACGCCGTAGAACAGCGCGACGGCGATGACCATCTGGAGGAGCTTCTCGGGGGTACTCAACGCGTCACTCCCATGGCGGGTCGGCGGGGCGTGCGGGCACAGAAGGTACGACGGTGGGTGGCCGACCTCGGTCGACCACCCACCGCCATCAGGTCACTGCCAGGCGCTCTCGATGTTGCCGAGCGCCTGCTCGGAGCTGTCGCCGGTCACCCAGGCGGTCATCTCCTTCCAGAACGCGCCGGCGCCGATGGCGCTGGGCATCTGGTCGGAGCCGTCGAAGCGGAAGACCGCCTCGGGGTCCTGGAAGGTCTCCGCCGACAGCTGGTCGATCGGGCTGGTCAGGTTGGCGATGTCCAGCCCGGTGTTGGCGCTGACCCAGCCGCCGCCCGGGGTGGCCTGGGCCTTCTGGTTGGCCCACACGTCGGTCGACAGGTAGGTCTGGAAGGCCTGGACCTGCGGCTCGTTCGAGAACGCCGCGACGAACTCGCCACCGCCGAGGACGGGCTTGCCGTTCTCCTCGTTGGTCGGCGGGAGGTAGAACGCGAAGACGTCGCCGTCCTCGTTGACGTTCGTGCCCTCGGGCCACTGGGCGGCGTAGAACGACGCCTGGCGGTGCAGCGCGCACTTGCCGTCGAGGATCGGCAGGCCGCCGTCCTGGAAGGCGGTGGTGGCGATGGAGTTGACGTCGCCGAAGCCGCCGTTGACGTAGTCGGGGTTCTTCATGATCTCGCCGACGCGGTCCAGCGACTCGACGATGGCCGGGTCGTCGAAGGCGATCTCGTGGTTGACCCACTGGTCGTAGGTGTCGGCACCGGCGTCACGCAGGACGGCGTCCTCGAGCCAGTCGGTGGCGACCCAGCCGGTGGCCTCGCCGGACTCGATGCCCACGCACCACGGCTTCATGCCGGAGTCGGCGATCTCGTCGGACAGGGCGATCATGTCGTCCCAGGTCTCGGGGATCTCCCAGCCGTTGTCGGCGAACATGTCCGGGGAGTACCACACGAAGGACTTCACCGAGGCGCCCAGCGGAGCGGCGTAGAAGGTGCCGTCGACGGTGCCGTAGCCCTTCCAGTCCTCGCCGAAGAACTCGTCGACGTTGTCGGCGGTGGGCGTCGGGGCGGCCTCGACCTCGCCGGAGGCGACGACGGTCTGCAGCAGACCGGGCTGCGGGATGTAGGCGATGTCAGGGGCGTTGCCGGCCTTGACGCGCACGACGAGCTGGGTCTCGAACTGGTCGGAGCCGTCGTAGTCGACCTCGGCGCCGGTGCAGGTGGTGAACAGCTCGTAGGACGCCTCGTGCGCCTCCTGCTCCGGCGGCAGGATCGAGGTGTAGACCCCGACCGTGGTGCCGGTGAGGTCACCGAACTCGGCGAGCTGCTCGAGGCCCTCGCACTCGGACATGCCCTCGCCCGGCCAGGTGCCGCCGGCGGACTGCGGCTCGTTGGTGTCTGCGTCGTCGCTGGCACAACCGGCCAGCACGAGACCGGTCACGGCCATGGCGGCCACGGCACCGACTCGGATCTTGCGTGAGCGCATCGGGTCCCTCTCTTCCCTGGAGGCCGACACGGCGTCGACCCCACCCAGTGCTTGCGTAAACCCGATGCAACCGCTTACGCAATTGTTGCGTCAAGGTTTCCCGGTCACGATTGTGTAACGCAGGTCACAGGAGGCTGTCCACTGCTCAGGTCAGGGCTCGGACGGCCGATGGTGACCATGGCGTGCGTCCGGAGCCGGCCCCGGGGTGTCCAGACCGGCTGCGACCGCGGCGCGGTCCGCCAGCTCGGCCCCGGCGCCGTCGTAGAGCTGGAAGCCCACCGCCGCGCCGGCCCGCTCGGCCTGGCGCAGGTCGTCGTCGTACTGCGCGACCACCGCGACGGTGCCCGCGAAGCCGCCCGCACGCAGCTGGCGAAGGGTGTCGATGTTGTTGCCGTGGAAGGGCATCGCGAGCAGCACGATCGGGACGTGGCACAGCGGCCTGCCCTGCCAGAGCTCCGGGTCGGTGGCGTCGCCCTCCACCACGTCCAGGCCCGCGGCCCGGAGCCGCTCGCAGCGCTCCCGCGAGGTCTCCAGGCCGACGACCCGCAGGCCGTACTCGTCGCGCAGCCGGAGGTAGGCAGCACTCCCGACCCGGCCCATCCCGAGGATCACCGCCTGCGCGTCGCCGACGTCCAGCGGCCGGTCCTCGGGGTGCAGGTCCTCCCGCTCGCGCTCGGGCAGCACCCGCCGCACGGCACGCACGAGGTACTCCGGGTGCCGGCCGGGCAGCGAGCCCACCACGAAGCTCGCGGCCACCGCGGTCGCCACCACCGTCAGCCAGCCCTCCCCCAGCCAGCCCGCCGGGGCACCGACCACCACGATCAGGCCGAACTCGGAGTAGTTGGCCAGCGTCACGCCGGTGAGGACCGAGGTACGCCGCCGCAGCCTGGCCAGCCACAGCAGGCCCGCGAAAGCCAGCGCCTTGAGCGGCAGCAGCGCGACCAGCAGCAGCGCGAGGACCAGCTCGGACGGGGTCGGCAGCCCGCCCAACCCGATACTGACGAAGAACGCGACCAGCAGCAGGTCCTTGAGCGTGAACAGGCTCTTGCTCAGCTCGGGGGCTCGGCGGTGCCCGGAGAGCAGGACGCCGAGCACCAGCGCCCCGAGGTCACCCTTGAGACCCACGGCGTCGAAGAGCGCGTAGCCGGGGACGAGCGCCAGGACCACGCCCAGCAGCGGCAGCAGCTCGTCGTGGCCGACCGCGCCGAGGACCCGGTGCAGCAGCCAGGCGCCCGGGACCAGCAGCACCAGCAGCAGCGCCCACCAGCTCGGACCGGAGCCGCCGGTCACGGCGAGGAACACCACGGCAGCCAGGTCCTGCACCACGAGCACGCCGATCGCCGTGCGACCCCCGAGGGCCCTGCTCGCGCTGCGCTCCTCGAGCACCTTGACCACGAAGACGGTGCTGGAGAACGACATCGCCAGGCCCACCAGCAGCAGGGCCCGCAGGTCCGCCTCCGCGGCCAGGCCGACACCGACCAGTCCCACGAGCCCGAGGACCGCGGCGGTCACGACGCTCCACGCGCCCAGGTGGATCGTCGCGGTGGCCCAGACCTCGCGCTGCAGCAGCGTGCGCACGTCCAGCTTCAGGCCGACACCGAAGAGCAGCACCGTGACACCGAGGTCCGCGGCCGTCCCCAGCGCGGGCACGGCCTCGACGCCGAGCAGGTGCAGCGCGAAGCCGGCGACGAGGAAGCCGAGCAGCGGCGGCAGCCGCACCGCGCCCGCGGCCAACCCCCCGACGAGGGCGCCCAGCAGGATGGCGGTGGCGTCGTCCATGTCCACATCCTCCCGGTACGCCGCCGCTCCCGCACGGGTCCTGCTCAGGTGACGGGCGGACACGCCGATGGGAGGGGCGTGACCCGCATCCTGATCGCCGAGGACGACGCCGACCTCCGGCTGCTCCTGCGCCTGGTGCTGCACCGGGTTGGACACCAGGTCAGCGAGGCACGCGACGGCGTCGAGGCCCTCGAGGCGATGTCGCGGGAGACCTTCGACGTCGTGCTGCTGGACAACCTGATGCCCCGGATGAGCGGGATCGAGGTCCTGGAGTCGGTGCAGCTGCTGCGTCGCGTCGAGCGGCCGCTGATCCTGGTGATCTCCGCCCTGGCGACCCGCGCCGACATCCGCTCCTACTACGTGCGCGGCGCAGACGACTTCCTGGCCAAGCCCTTCTCGACCGACGAGCTGGTCGATAGGGTGGCGATGCTGCTCGACGAGCGGTCACTCACCCACCACGGGCCCCGGCGCGAGGCGGGATGACCGTTCGTCGTGCCATACGACCGTTCGGCGCCGCCGAGGGCGGTCTGCACAGTATTTTCACGGCCGCCTTGACCGATTTGACCTCAGGGCTGGACTTGGACGGGCGATGATGTACCCATGGCACGCATCCTGATCGCTGAGGACGACGAAGACCTCCGCCTCCTGCTCCGGCTCGTCGTCCAGCGTGCTGGGCACGAGGTCGAGGGCGTGGGCGACGGCGTCGCGGCCCTGCGGGCCATCACTCGCGGGGGCTACGACCTGGTGGTCCTCGACAACATGATGCCGGGCATGACCGGCCTCGAGGTGCTGCGCGCCTGCAAGGACATCACCGGCGCCGACCGCCCCGTGATGCTCATGCTCTCCGCGCTGGCCACCCGTCAGGACATCCGCAACGGCTACGTCGCGGGCGCCGATGACTTCCTGGCCAAGCCGTTCTCCCGCGAGGAGCTCGTCGAGCGCATCCACCTACTCCTCGACGAGCGCGCGATGCAGTTCGCGATGACCCCGCCGGGCAGCGCCGGCGGCATCGCCTGAGCCCCGCACCACACTCCCCCCGCACCGCACTCCCCCCGGACCAGCCACCCCGACCCTCCTGTCGCCTAGGCTGAGGTCATGGGCCAGGGCCACTCGCACGCGCCGCCGGACTCCCGGCGGCGACTGGCCCTCGTGCTCGGCCTCACCGTCACGGTGCTGCTGGTCGAGGTCGTGGGCGCCGTCGTCTCGGGCAGCCTCGCACTGCTGGCCGACGCGGCCCACATGCTCACCGACGTGGCCGGGCTCTCCATGGCCCTGGTCGTCGCCGCGATGGTGCGCCGACCGCCCAGCGACACCCACACCTGGGGCCTGCGCCGGGCTGAGGTGCTCGGTGCCGCAGCACAGGCGACGCTGCTGCTGGTCGTCGGCGGCTTCGTGCTGGTCGAGGCGGTCCGCCGTCTCGACGAGCCGGCCGAGGTGACCGGCGGCGCGATGCTGGTCTTCGGCGTCGTGGGCCTGCTCGGCAACGTCATCGGGATGTCGATCCTGGCCGCTGGCGGGCGCGAGCACCACGACCTCAACATGCGCGCGGCCTACCTCGAGGTCGTCGCCGACGCCCTCGGGTCGGTGGCCGTCATCGTGGCTGCGGTCCTCGTGACCACCACGGGGTGGGACCGTGCCGACCCGGTGGCCTCGCTGGTCATCGTCGCCCTGATCGTCCCGCGCACGCTGCACCTGCTGCGGGAGACCACCCATGTCCTGCTCGAGGCCACCCCCCGCGGGCTGGCGCTCGCCGACGTCCGCGCCCGGCTCCTGGCGCACGACCACGTGCGCGAGGTCCACGACCTGCACGTCTCCTCGGTGGCGACCGGGCTCCCGACCCTGACCGCGCACCTGGTGGTCGAGGGCTCCTGCTTCCACGACGGCCACCTCGCCTCGCTCCTCGACGAGCTGCAGCGCGCGCTGGCCGACGACTTCGACGTCGCGCACTCCACGCTGCAGTTCGAGCGCGCGGGCCACGCCGAGCACGAGCACGACCTCCACCCCTGAGCCGGTGGGTCCGCACCCACCCGTGAGCGGCTGGTGCGGGGCGTGCGTCACGTCCGGGCGACACGCTCGTTGTTTCCGCCGTAGTGTGAGAACACGTTCTAGTTTCTGGTCGGGTCGCGGCTCGTGCCAGCCAGCGCCGCACCGGAGGACGCACCCGATGTACGACTTCGCCCACGACGCCGACCCGCAGGCCGCGGGCTACGGCGCCCCTCCCCTCCTCCTCACCGCTGCCGAGGCGTTCCGCTTCCCGGTCGAGCTGACCTCCTCCCTGGTCAGCGACCTTGTCCTGCCCCCTCGTCGCAGCGTCGACGGCGAGCAGCGACCGGTGCTCGTGCTCCCCGGGTTCATGGCCGACGACCCACTGACCGCCCGGCTGCGCAGCCACCTGCGGCGCCAGGGGTACGCCGCCCACGGCTGGGGCCTCGGGCGCAACGTCGGCCTCACCGACACGATCGTGGACGGGCTGCTCGAGCGCTTCGACGAGGTCGCCGCGACCGCTCCGGGCGCACCCGTCTCCCTGGTCGGCTGGAGCTTCGGCGGGCTGCTGGCCCGCTGGACCGCCCACCGGCGCCCCGGCCAGGTGCGCCAGGTGGTCTGCCTGGGCTCCCCGTGGCGGGCCGAGGGCGAGCGCACCCGCGCGACCCGGATGTTCGAGAGGGCCGCGGTCAAGCACGGACTGTCCGACCGTGCCCGCGACATCGTCGACGAGCTGCGCCAGCCGCTGGACGTGCCGCTCACGGCGATCTGGTCGCGCACCGACGGCATCGCCCACTGGCAGGGATGCCGGGTGGGCGACTCCGCCGCCCCCTCCGTCGACTCCCCCGTCCGCTTCTCCGCGCCCGTCGAGGACATCGACGTCCCCAGCAGCCACGTCGGCCTGGTCTCCAACCCGCTGGCGCTGGCCGCGCTCGACGACCGGCTGGCCCAGGACCCGGCCGACTGGCGGCCGTTCTCGTGGCGTGCCGCGCTGGCCCGCCGGACGCGGGTGGCCGCATGAGCGCCGCGGGCAGCGAGCGGGACGTGGAGCTGCGCGACCCGGCGTACGTCGCGAAGCTGCTGCCGTTCCTCAAGCTGGCCATGAAGGGCTGGTTCCGCTCCTCGGTGACCGGCATGGAGAAGGTGCCCGACGGCGGCGCCCTGATGGTCTCCAACCACTCCGGCGGCCTGCTGGCGATGGACGTGCCGATCCTGGCAGTGGCGTTCGCCGACGAGTTCGGCGTCGAGCGCCCGCTGCACGTGCTCGCGCACGACATGCTCTTCACCGCGGCCGCCGACCCGTTCTTCAAGCGGTGCGGGTTCCTACCCGCCGATCGCGAGCACGCCCACGCGGTGCTGAGCGCCGGCTCGGTCACCATGGTCTTCCCCGGCGGCGACTACGACACCTTCCGCCCCACCCGGGTCGCCAACCGCATCGACTTCGCCGGGCGCACCGGCTACGTCCGCACCGCCCTGCGCGCCGGCGTCCCGATCGTCCCCGTGGTCAGCATCGGCGGTCAGGAGGCGCAGTACTTCCTCACCCGCGGCGAGATCATCGGCCGCGCGCTGCACCTGGAGAAGCTGCTGCGCAGCAAGTACTTCCCGATCTCCTTCGGCTTCCCCTTCGGCCTGGTCGGCGCGTTCCCGCCCAACCTGCCGCTGCCCACCAAGATCACCACCCGGGTGCTCGACCCCATCGGCCCCGTCGAGGAGCTGGGCCCGGACCCGGACCCCGCGGAGGTCGACGAGCTGGTGCGGGGCCGAATGCAGGACGCGCTGGACGAGATGGCCCGCGAACGACGCTTCCCGGTGCTCGGCTGATGGGCCCGCGGGTGAAGGGGCTGCTGGCCTCGGTGACGCAGACGGTCTGGATGGTCGGCGTGCTGCTGCGCGCCGGCATGATCCCGCTGGTGCGCCCGGACCGCTACGTCCGGATGATCGCGGTCGTACGCCGGGGGGTGACCGCCACGACGGGCATCGCCCTGGCCGCGGCGCGGGCCCCGCGACGCACGGCGTTCGTCGACGAGCGCGGCGCGCTCACGTGGGCCGAGCTCGACGCCGGCTGCGACGCCTTCGCGGTGGGGCTGCTGGGCCTGACCGGCGGGGAGCCGCGCACCGTCGCGGTGCTGGCGCGCAACCACCGCGGCTTCGTGCACGGCCTGGCCGGGGCCACCCGCGCCGGCTCGGACGTGCTGCTGCTCAACACCGCCTTCTCCGGCCCCCAGCTGCGCGACGTGCTGGTGCGGGAGCAGGCGGCGATGGTCGTCTACGACCAGGAGTTCCAGGGCGTGGTGGACCTCGCCACCGAGGGCCTGGACGTGGTCGAGGTCGTGGCCTGGGTCGACGACGCGACGGCACTGGCCGGGCGCACCACCGTCGACACCCTCGTCGCCCAGCACACCGGCGAGCGACCGGGCCGGCCCTCGCGGAAGGGCTCGGTCATCCTGCTGACCTCGGGCACCACGGGCACCCCCAAGGGCGCCAAGCGGGGCGCCGACGGCGGGGCCGGGGCCCTGGCCGCGATGTTCGACCGGATCCCGTGGCGGGCCGAGGAGACCGTCGTCGTGGCCGCACCGATGTTCCACGCGTGGGGCTTCGGCCAGCTGGCCGTCGCCGCCGCGACCACCTGCACGGTCGTGACCCGCAGGCGCTTCGACCCGGAGGCGACCCTCGCGCTGGTCGAGGAGCACGCCGCGACGGGGCTCGCCGTCGTACCCGTGATGCTGGAGCGGATCATCGACCTCCCCGACGAGGTGCTGGACCGCTACCCCTGCCGCTCGCTGCGCTTCGCCACCGCGAGCGGCTCGCGGATGCGCCCCGACGCCGTGCTGGCCTTCATGGACCGCTTCGGGGACGTCATCTGCAACAGCTACAACGCGACCGAGGCCGGGCTCATCTCCACCGCGACCCCGGCCGACCTGCGGGTCGCGCCCGACACCGCCGGGCGCCCCGTGCGGGGCACCACCGTGCGGCTGCTCGACGACGACTTCCGCGAGGTGCCCACCGGCGAGGTGGGGCGGATCTGCGTGCTGTCGGGGTCGCAGTTCTCCGGCTACACCTCCGGGGCGACCAAGGACTTCCACGGCGACTACATGGTGTCCGGCGACGTGGGCCGCTTCGATGCCGGCGGCCGCCTCTTCGTGGTGGGCCGCGACGACGACATGATCGTCTCCGGCGGGGAGAACGTGTACCCGCTGGAGGTCGAGAAGACCCTCGACGCCCACCCCGAGGTGCACGAGAGCGCGGTCATCGGGGTCGAGGACGAGGCGTTCGGGCAGCGGCTGGCGGCGTACGTCGTGCTGCGGCCGGGAGCGGGGATCGACGTCGAGGGGCTCAAGGCGCACGTGAAGGCGCAGCTGGCGGGCTACAAGGTGCCCCGCGACGTGGTGCTGCTCGACGAGCTGCCCCGCAACGCGACCGGCAAGGTGATGAAACGGCTGCTTCCCGCCGCGACCGGCCCGGATCTGGCAGGCTCCTGACCGTGGTCGAGCGGATGACCGGCATCGACGCGGGGTTCCTCTACATGGAGACCCCGTCGACGCACATGCACACGCTCAAGATCGCGGTGCTCGACCCACCCACCGGCGCCATCGACCTGGACGCGCTGAGCCGCTGGCTGGTGCTGCGGCTGGACGCGATGCCGGCCCTGCGCCGACGGGTGCAGCCGATCCCGTGGGCACTGCACCACCCCGTGTGGGTCTCCGACCGCCCGGTCGACCCGCGGCAGCACTGCTTCTACCACCGGCTGCGCGACCCCGGCACGATGCACGAGCTGCACGAGGTGATCGGCCGCATCGCCAGCACCCCGCTGCACCGCGACGTGCCGCTGTGGGAGCTGCACCTCGTCGAGGGCCTCGAGGGCGGCCGGGTGGCGGTCGTCGTGAAGATCCACCACGCGCTCGCCGACGGCGTCGCCGCCAACGCGATGCTCGGCAACGTCGCCGACCAGAACCCCCTCGGCGCGCCCCGGCCCTCGCCCCAGGTCGTCGACGACCACACCCCCACCCCGCGCGAGCTCGCCTGGCTCGGCGTGCGCGACGGCGTGGCTCGGGCGGTCCAGCTGCCCGGCCTGCTCGCACGCACGGTCGCCGCGCTGGTCCGGCTGGTACGTCGAGAGCGGCCCGACGACACCGACGTGCCCCGTCCGGTGCTGGACACCCCGCCCACGCCCTTCAACTCCGCGCTGACCTCTCGACGGTCCTTCTCGACCCTCTCCCTGCCGCTGGACGACCTGCGCGCGGTGAAGAGCGCGCACGGCGTGACCCTCAACGACGTCGTGCTGTGCGTGGTCGGCGGTGCCCTGCGGCGCTACCTCCTCCAGCGCGACGCGCTGCCCGCGCGCAGCCTCACCTGCGCGGTGCCGGTCTCGACCGAGCCCGCCGACCGGGCGCCCCGGCTGCGCGGCAACCTGGTCTCCAACTTCTTCACCGTGCTCGGCACCGACCAGGCCGACCCGGTCGAGCGGCTGCACCGCGTGCACCGCACGACCGCCGAGGCCAAGCGGGTGCAGCAGACCCTGGGAGCGGAGATGCTGCGCGCCTGGCTGGAGTTCTCCCCGCCCGGGCCGGCGACCGTCGTCATGCGGCTCTACTCCTGGCTGCGGGCGGCCCGCTGGCACCCCTCGCCGGTCAACGTCGTGGTCTCCAACGTGCCCGGGCCCCGGGTGCCGGTGACCATCGACGGCACCCCCATGACCGACATCTACAGCGTCGGACCGATCCTCGAGGGCATCGGGCTCAACGTCACCGTCTGGTCCTACGTCGACCGGATGAACTTCACCCTGCTGGCCTGCCCCGACCTGCTGCCCGACCTCGACGAGCTGGCCGGCGAGCTGCGGCCCGCCCTCGACGAGCTGCTGGCGACCGTCCGTGAGGAGACCCCACGATGACCCACCCCTTCTTCCACCGCCCCTTCACCCGGGCCGTCAGGCTCGGCGGCGACGCCACCTGGGCCGTCACCCGGCTGGCGGTGCGCTCGAGCCTGGTGGTGCCGCGGCTGGCGGCCGGCGCGCTGGGTCGCCGCCTGATGCCCGAGGTCCCCGCGGAGACGGTGCCGGCCGGCCGGACCGTGCGGCTGCCGGGCCGCGGGAGCACCTTCGTCGTCGACGTCCCCGGCCCCACGCCCGACGCACCGGTCGTGGTCCTCCTGCACGGGCTGGCGTGCACGGCGTACCTCAACTGGTTCCCGGTGCTCGGAGCGCTGAGCGACCGCTACCGCGTGGTCTCCTTCGACCAGCGCTGGCACGGCCGGGGCATCGTCTCCGAGCGGTTCCGCATCGAGGACTGCGCCGACGACGCGGTGGCGGTGCTCGACGCGCTCGGGATCGACCGGGCGGTCCTCGCCGGCTACTCCCTCGGCGGCTTCGTGGCCCAGGAGACCTGGCACCGTCACCCCGACCGGGTGGCCGGGCTGGTCCTGGCCTCCACGGCCCGCAACGGCCAGGGGACGGTGCAGGAGCGGCTCTTCTTCCCGGTGCTGGCCGCCACCATGAACCCGGTCTCCAGGCATGCCGCCGCCCGGGTCGAGCAGCTCGCCCAGAGCCTGCCGCTGACCCCCGACGTGCACCTGACCGATCTGCCCTCGTGGGGCCTCGCCCAGGTGCGCAGCACCTCGGGCTGGGCCTACCCCGAGGTGGTCAACGCGGTCGGGCACTTCGACTCCTCCCCGTGGATCGGCGACGTCGACGTCCCCACCGCGGTCGTCGTCACCGAGAAGGACCACGCCATCCCCACCCGTCGCCAGCACAAGCTGGCCGCGGCGGTGCCGGACGCCCGCGTGTTCTCCGCCCCGGGCGGCCATGCGTCGGTGGTCCTGGACGCCGCGCGCTGGCTCCCGGTCTTCGAGGACGCCCTCGACGACGTGTGGCGCCGCGCCGGTGCCGACGTGGCGGGCAGCACTCATCGGCTCCGGGACGTGTCCGCCGGCTGAGTCCTGGGTATACGGCTGGTCGGAGAGGGGAGTTCACATGCACGAGACACACCAGCTGGCCCACGAGCCGGCGAGCGTCGCCGTCGCGCGACACGAGCTGCGCGACCTACTGCAGCGCGAGGGCGTCGGTGAGTCGGTCGTCTACGACGCCACGCTCGTGCTCAGCGAGCTCGTCTCCAACGCCGTCCGCCACGGGCGCCCCACCTCCACGGGCCACGTCGAGGTCTCCTGGTCGCTGGAGCCCGAACGCCTCGTCCTCGAGGTCGCCGACGGCGGCCGCGACGGCGCGGTCGAGGCCGTCGACGCCGACCCCGACTCCGACCACGGCCGGGGCCTGATGATCGTCGGCGAGGTCTGCGACCGATGGCACGTCGACCGTCGCGACCGGCGCACCCACGTTGTCGCCGAGCTCGCGCTCGCGATGGCCTGAGGCCTCGGCACGGCTCGACCCCGACCCAGCGGTCTCAGAGCGCCGCGGAGAGGACCGTCTCGCCGGAGTCGTCCGTCACGACCACGGCGGTGGCCGCGTCGCGCAGCAGGGCCGACTGCAGGTTGCAGACCATCTCCTCGGCGCCGGTGCCGAGGAACTCCCCTGCGGGCGTCCGGGTGCCGTCGGCGTCGACGAAGGCAGCCCGGTAGACCGCGCCCTCCTCGAAGCCCGCACCGCGGAACCGCAGCTCCACGCCCCACGTGTGCGGCACCAGCCCCGCCTCCTCGACGGTGACGTCGGGGTCGACGACGTCGAGGGCGACCGCCTCGTAGGGCACCGCGGGCGGCTGCGGCACCGAGGCGCGGCCGAGCAGGACCCCGCCCGTGCCGACGAGCACGGTCACCATCGCGGCTGCGCCGAGCCACTGCACCCGGCGGGTACGCCGGCGCAGCCGGCCGTCCCGGCGCCGAGCCAGCTCGTCGGCGGCCCGAGCGGACCGCTCGGACGCCACGGCGTCGCGGATCTCGCGGCCCAGCCCCGGCGGCGGGGAGGCCGGCGAGGCCAGCCTGGTCGCGTCGACGTCGGCGAGGGCCTCGCGCAGCGGGACGATCTCCTCCAGCTCGGCACGGCAGGCGGCACATCCGTCGAGGTGGGCCCGCAGCGCGGTCTCGTCGGTGGCGTCCAGGGGGTGCCCCAGGGCGTGCGCGCCGAGCAGCTCGCGCAGCCTCTGGTGTGCGTCGTCGGGCCCGGTCATCGGTCCACCCCCATCTCGTCCATCGCGGCACGCAGCGCCTTCAGCCCGTAGAACACCCGGCTGCGCAGCGTCCCGACCGGGACCCCCAGGTCGGCGGCGACCTCGTCGTGCGGCCGCTCGCGCAGGTGGGTCTCGACGATGGCCACGCGGTGGTGCTCGGAGATGCGGCGCAGCGCCTCCTCCACCACCCATGATCCCACCAGCCGCTCGGTCGGGTCGGGCACGGTCTCCCCCGCCGCCTGGGCGGCGACCTGTGCCGTGGGCGGGTCGACCAGGCGCGTCTGCCACGGACGCACCGACGCCGCGCGGGCGTGGTCGATCATCGTGTGGCGGGCGATGCCGAACAGCCAGCTGCGCAGCGAGGACAGTGCCGGGTCGAAGAGGTCCGCGCGCCGCCACGCCTTGAGGAAGGTCTCCTGGGTGACGTCCTGCGCGGCGCCCGCGTCGTCGAGGCCGCGGAGCACGAAGCGGTAGATCTGCGGCCCGTAGAGCAGGTACGCCGCATGCACCTCGTCCTCGTCGCGCAACCCCGCCGGCACCGGGGGCGCGGCCGGGCGGGTGGTCGTCGTGGCCGCGGGTGTCTCGGTCACCGGGGGTCCTCTCGCAGGGAGCTCTGTCCTGCCTTCGGAGCCGCTCGTGGCGCCGGATGGGTCGCTCACCCGGATGGACCGGATCCGCACCGATACGGATCGGAGGTGAACGCGCCCCGGCCCAGCGCCGTACCCACTCCCGAGGACGGACCCCCGTCCTCGCCCGTGGCCGGACCGACCGGCCGCCGACCGAAGGGCCAGAAACGACATGACTGCTCCCTCCCGCAGGCGCTCCCGGGTCACCGGTGGCGCCGCAGCGGCCCTCCTGGCGCTCGGCGCCGGGACCGGGCTGACGCTCCCCGCCTCCGCCGCCGACGTCGCCACCGTGGACGTCTCCACCGCCGACGCGGCCACCGGCTCCTCCGCGCGCACCGCTGCCGCGGCGCGCGCCGGGGCCCGCAAGGTCAAGGTCGACTCCGAGCGCGACCTGCGCGACGCCGTCGAGCAGGCCAACGCCTCGACCGGCCTGACCCGCATCAAGGTCCGCGACCACGTCCGCCTCAGCGACGGCCAGCTCGACGTGACCGGCAACATCGTGATCAACGCACGGGCGCACCGCATCGACGCCCGCGGCAACAGCCGCATCTTCGACGTGGCCGACGGCGGCCGCCTCGTGCTGAAGCAGGCGCGCCTGGTCAAGGGCGCCGCCCCCACCGGTGAGAACGGCGGAGCGATCCGCAGCGCCGGCGAGGTCGTCCTGCGCGGCACCACCATCCGAACCTCCGTCGCCGAGGGCACCGGGGCCTCGGGCGGTGCCATCGCCAACGAGGCCGGCACCCTGCTGGTCTCCGGCTCGGTCCTGCGCGGCAACACCGCGACCCGCGCCGGCGGCGCGATCGAGGCCGTCGAGGGCGACACCACCCTCATCGAGACCCGCGTCATCGAGAACTCCACCGGCGCCGAGCCGGGCAACGGCGGCGGCCTGCACCTCACCGGCACCGGCACCGTCTCGGTCCAGAGCAGCTGGGTCGCCGACAACACCGCCTCCGCCGAGGGCGGCGGCCTGTGGAACTCCTCCACCGGCACCTTCACCGTCGACCGCACCGTGCTGATGGGCAACGTCGCCGAGGGCGTCGCGGCAGACCAGGGCGGCGGCGCGCTGTACAACGACGGCGGCTCCCTCACCGTCACCCGCTCCTCCCTGGAGGGCAACAGCGCCACCGGCACCGCCGGCTCCGGCGGCGGCATCCTCAACAACCTCGGCACGCTGAGCGTCGAGCGGTCGACCCTGTCGGGCAACACCGCCAACCGCGCCGGCGGCGGCATCGAGGCCAACGTCGGCACCACCACGCTGGCGGGCGTCGAGCTCACCGGCAACGACGCGGGCCAGGCCCCCGGCAACGGCGGCGGCCTGCACCTGACCGGCGCCGGCACCGTCGAGGTGCTCCAGAGCACCGTCACCGACAACACCGCCGTCGAGGGCGGCGGCCTGTGGAACTCCTCGGGCGGCACCTTCACCGTCCGCGGCACCAGCCTCGAGGGCAACAGCGCCTCCGGCGCCGAGGCCGACCAGGGTGGCGGCGCGATCTACTCCGACGGCGGCACCACCGAGGTGCTCGGCTCGGACCTCGTCGACAACAGCGCCACGGGCGCCGCGGGCTCCGGCGGCGGCATCCTGAACAAGGGCGGCTCGCTGGTCGTGCGCCGCAGCGTGCTCGACGGCAACGACGCCCAGCGTGCCGGCGGCGGCATCGAGTCCAGCGCCGGCTCGACCGAGGTGTTCCGCACCGACCTGCTCGGCAACGACGCGGGTGCGGCACCCGGCAACGGCGGCGGCCTGCACCTGACCGGCGCCGGCACCGTCGACGTCGCGCAGAGCACCGTCTCCGGCAACACCGCCGTCGAGGGCGGCGGCCTGTGGAACTCCTCGGGCGGCACCTTCTCGATCAGCGACACCGTGCTCGAGGGCAACACCGCCACCGGCGACGCGGCCACCCAGGGTGGCGGCGGCGTCTACAACGACGGCGTCATGACGATCACCGGCTCGACGATCGACGACAACACCGCGACCGGCGCCAGCGGCTCCGGCGGCGGCGTCCTCAACAACGGCGAGGGCACCAACCCCGCCACGCTGACCATCGAGGACACCACCTTCGACGGCAACACCTCCTCCCGCGCCGGCGGTGCGGTGGAGACCAACGCCGGCACCCTGGTCATCAACGACGTCGACATGACCGGCAACGACACCGGCGCCGCCCCCGGCAACGGCGGCGGCCTGCACGTCACCGGCGCGGCGACCGTCACGTGGGACGGCGGCACCGTGACCGGCAACAACGCGGCCAACGAGGGTGGCGGCCTGTGGAACTCCGCCACCGGCAGCATCACCGCGACCAACCTGGTCGTCACCGGCAACACCGCGCCCGACGGCCCCGACGTGTTCAACGTCGGCGGACCCTTCACGCTCAACGGCACGCCCGTCCCGGCCAGCTGACGGCCGGGAGGAAGAGCTCACCGAGCGCTTCCTCCGCGTGACACCCGGTACGCCGGCGGCACCGGCGTCGGCGTACCTCCCTCGGCCCCGGGACCGGTCTCAGGTCCCGGGGCCGAGGTGTCCTCCGATGTGGCCGGCTCGGGTGGCTGAGCGCGGTCCATGGGCCGCGCTCCTCCACACGAGCGCGACCGACCGCGCACGGCTGGGACGCCGATCGGGGTGTGAACCGACCAGCCGGCGGGTAGACGCCTCGGGTCCCCCACGACACAGACCGAGGAGTGCCCTGGTGAGCGCCGCCCTGCGTGACCGCTACGTGCTGGGGAGCCTGCTCGGCTCCGGCGGGATGGCCGACGTGCACCGGGCAACCGACACCACGCTGGAGCGCAGCGTCGCGGTCAAGGTGCTGCGCGACGTGGCCGGCGACGAGTCGGCCCGGCACCGCTTCGTCGCCGAGGCCCGTACCCTGGCCGGTCTGTCCCACCGCAACCTGGTGACCGTGCTCGACGCCGGCATCGGGGAGGACGACGACCGCCCGTTCCTGGTGATGGAGCTGGTCGAGGGACGCTCCCTGGCCGACGCGCTGGAGGACGGGCCGCTGACCCCCGAGGACGCCGCCGCGGTCGGCGCCCAGGTCGCCGCCGCGCTCGCCTACGCCCACGGCCGGGGAGTGGTGCACCGCGACGTGAAGCCCGGCAACGTGCTGCTGGGCGGCGACGGACGCGTCAAGCTCGCCGACTTCGGCATCGCCCGGCTCCTGGGCGACACCGCCCGCCACACGCGCACCGGCACGGCCATCGGCACCGCCGCCTACCTCGCGCCCGAGCAGGTGCGCGGAGAGGACGTCACCGGTGCGGCCGACACCTACGCCCTGGGGCTGGTGCTGCTCGAGGCGCTGACCGGGCGCCGGGCGTTCCCGGGCAGCCCTACGGAGGCGGCCCTGGCCCGGCTCCAGCGCGACCCCGAGGTCCCGGCCGGCCTGCCGGGCGGCTGGGCCCCACTGCTGACCGCGATGACGGCTGCCGACCCGACCGACCGCGTGGACGTCGCGGAGGCCGCGGACCTGCTGGCCTCCGGCGTACCGGCGCCGGCTGCTCCCGAGGCTGCTCCCGGGAGTGGCGCCGACGGTGACCGCACCGCACTGCTCACCGCGCCCGTCGCCACCGCCCCGCTCGCCACCGCGTCGTCCTCATCGGCGGCCGCGGCCGCCCCGTCGACCAGGCCGGCCACGGATCGTGCCGGGGACGCGCTCGCCCGCACGCCCGGCCGGCTGCTGGCGCTGTGGCGGGGGCTGGCGCCGCACCAGCGCGGCGTCGCCGGAGCCGTGGCGGGACTGGTGCTGCTGGTCGTCGTGGCCGGCTTGGCGGCCGGCTCCCCCGGCGGCACCGGGCCGCTCCCGCCCACCGAGCCCGCCGGGCGGACCACCCAGCCCGAGGACGGCCAGGACCGTCCGGAGGGCGGGGACGATCCGAAGGGCGAGGGCGAGGACGAGGGCGAGGACGGTGGAGAGGTCGTCTCCCCGGTCCTCACCGACCCGCAGTTGACGACCCCGGGCAAGAGCAAGGGCAAGGGCAAGAAGCAGAAGCCGGAGAAGCAGGACGACGACGGGGACGACGGCGGGGACGACGACTGACGGCCCACGGGGCCGGTGCTCGGCCGCGGGCTACGGTGGGGTCATGGCCACGATCGAGCTGACCGCCGAGAACTTCGAGTCCCACGTCAAGGACGACGACATCCTGTTCGTCGACTTCTGGGCCAGCTGGTGCGGGCCGTGCCGCCAGTTCGCCCCGACCTACGAGGCCGCCAGCGAGGCGCACCCCGACATCACCTTCGGGTCGGTCAACACCGAGGAGCAGCAGGAGCTCTCCTCGGCCGCGGGCATCTCCTCGATCCCCACGTTGATGGCCTTCCGCGAGGGCATCCTGGTCTTCGCCCAGCCCGGCGCACTGCCGCCGGCCGGTCTCGACCAGCTCATCGGAGCGGTCAAGGGCCTGGACATGGAGGACGTCCGCGCGCAGGTCGCCGCCCAGGCCGCGGAGTCCGGCGACGCCCAGGGCTGACCAGCCCCGGCAAGCCCCGGCCAGCCCCCGGCCCCCAGCCCGGGCAGACCCGGTCACTCGGTGGGGCGGGCGGCGTCCTGGCTCTCGTCGGCGACCTCCGGCTCGTCGCCGTAGACCCCACGCTTGCGGGCGTCCTCGACCTTGCGCAGCTGGCGCACCAGGCTCCACCCGAGCAGCCCGACGGCGACGAAGCCGAGGATGAACAGCAGGAACGCGATCGATCCCGCCTTGACGTCCTCGGCCTCCGGGACCTCGTCCACGAGGGGTGCGAGGAGCGGGAGGACGGTGTGCACGACGTCGAGCAGCATGCTCAGATCCTCCCACCGGCCGCGTCAGGGTGGTCCATCAGCCCCGCGAACAGGTCGTCCTCCGGGGTGGGCGCCTCGAGGTGGGTGGTGACGAGTTCGTAGTCCTCGGTGGGCCACACCTCGGCCTGCAGCTCGCGCGGGATGGCGAACCAGAACCCGTCGGGGTCGATCTGCGTGGCGTGCGCCAGCAGCGCCTGGTCGCGGACGCCGAACCAGCGGTCGCAGACGACGCGCGTGGTGATCCGGGCGTCCCACTCCGGCTCGGGCTTCCAGTCCTTGAGCCGCTCCTCCCACGGGGACTCCAGGCCGTGCTGCTGCATCGCGTCGTGCAGCGCCTGCATCCGCGGGCGGTTGAAGGAGTGGTGGTAGTAGAGCTTCAGGGGCTGCCACGGCTCGCCCGCGTCGGGGAACCGCTCGGGGTCGCCGGCGGCCTCGAACGCCGCCACCGACACCTCGTGGCAGCGGATGTGGTCGGGGTGGGGGTAGCCGCCGCGCTCGTCGTACGTCGTCATCACGTGCGGTCGCACGGCCCGGACGATCCGGACGAGCGCCTCGACGGACTCCTCGAGCGGAGCCAGGCCGAAGCAGCCCTCGGGCAGCGGCGGCTTCGGGTCACCGTCGGGCCAGCCCGAGTCCACGAAGCCGAGCCAGTGCTGGGTGATGCCGAGGATGTCGCGGGCCCGCTCCATCTCCTGGCGACGCACCTCGGTGATGTTGGCGAGGATCTCCGGGCGCTCCATCTTGGGGTTGAGGATCGACCCGCGCTCGCCTCCGGTGCAGGTCACGACGTGCACCTCGGCGCCCTCGGCGACGTAGCGGGCGGTGGAGGCGGCCCCCTTGCTCGACTCGTCGTCGGGGTGGGCGTGGACGTGCATCAGACGCAGACCGGCGTACGGCCTGTCCTGGGGCTCCTGCGACATGCCCTCCATCGTAGGAGGGCGCCCGCGACACCCTGCGGCGAGGATGGGACGATCGGGGGGTGACCTCGCAGGACCTCATGGCGCAGCGGTACGGCGCTCCCGCCCCCTGGCGGCGTCGCGCGACCGTCATCGCGACCGTCGTGCTGGCGGTCGTCTCCGGGCTGCTGGTCGCCTGGGCGGCGTGGACCCACGCCACCCCGGAGGCGCGCTCGGAGCTGGTCGGGTTCACCGTGACCGACGAGCACGAGGTCGTCGCCGATGTGCAGGTCCAGCTCAGCGACCGCGCCAGCGGCGTGCAGTGCGTGCTGCGTGCGCTGGCCGAGGACAAGAGCGCGGTCGGCGAGGCGGTCTTCACCCCCGAGGACTCCGGCCGGCTCAGCGTCCCGATCCGCACCGAGCGCCGCGCGACGGCCGTGGAGAAGGTCGGCTGCACCGCCGACGGGCAGAAGCGCCCCCGCTGACCCCACCCGGGAGGGTGTGAGCGACGACCTGCATCAGGCGGGTCTCGTTGCTACAGTGGCTGGATCGACCGTCCCGCAGGGCTGCTTCGCGAAACGGCCCGCGACCTCCGTCGTACGGCCACATCGTCGGCCACCGGAGGCGGTCGGATGAGTTCGCACCCGACAGTGACGAGAAGTGACGAGACGGGCCGGCGGGCCGCACCGCGATATCGCGGGTGGCGTCCCGCGGCTCCATGGCAGGAGTAACCCGATGACGCAGTCCCCGCAGCAGGAGAAGATCTGGCTCACCCAGGCGGCCTACGACAAGCTCGCCGCCGAGCTGGAGGACCTCAAGGGCCCCGTGCGCCAGGAGGTCATCGAGCGCATCAGCGCCGCCCGCGACGAGGGTGACCTGAAGGAGAACGGCGGCTACCACGCCGCCCGCGAGGAGCAGGGCCGCATCGAGGGACGCATCCGCCAGCTCGAGGACATGCTGCGTCGCGCCGAGGTCGGCGAGACCCCTCCCGACGACGGGGTCGTGGAGCCGGGCATGAAGGTCACCTACAAGTTCGTCGGCGACGACGACGACGAGGCGGAGACCTTCCTCCTCGGCGCCCGCGAGATCGAGCCCGAGGGCCTGACGGTCTACAGCCCGCAGTCCCCGCTCGGCGCGGCTATCAACGGCGCCAAGAAGGGCGACACCGTCTCCTACGAGGCGCCCAACGGTAAGACCCTTCAGGTCATCGTCCTCGACGCCGAGCCCTACACCGGCTGAGGGTCCGAGGGCCTGTTCCACCCGGTGGTGGCACAGGCCCTACTCGGCCACCCGGTAGCCCTGCGCGCGCAGGGCGGCGAGCACCGCGTCGGAGTGCGTCGAGCCGCGCGTCTCCAGCTGGAGCATCACGTCGACCTCGTCGACGGAGAGCAGCGGGGAGATCCGCTCGTGGGCGACCTCCAGGACGTTGGCGCCGGAGTCGCCGACCACAGTCAGCAGCTTGGCCAGGCCACCGGGCACGTCGGGGACGGTGACGTGCAGGTTGAGGTAGCGGCCGGCGGCCGCCATGCCGTGCCGGATCACCTTGCCCAGCAGCAACGGGTCGATGTTGCCGCCGGAGACGACGGCCACGCAGGGCGTCGGGAAGCGCGCGGGGTCGTCGAGCAGGGCGGCCACCGCCGCGGCGCCCGCCGGCTCCGAGACCAGCTTGGCCCGCTCCGCCAGCGCCAGCACCGCCCGGGCCAGGGAGTCCTCGGAGACGGTGACGACGTCGTCGACGTGGTCGCGCACCGCGGCGAACGTGAGGTCGCCGGGCCGTCCGACCGCGATGCCGTCGGCCATCGTGCGCATCTGCTCCAACGGGGTCGGACGCCCGGTCTCCAGCGACCCGGGGTAGGCGGCGGCGTCCTTGGCCTGCACCCCCACGACGCGTACGTCGGGGCGCACTGACTTCACCGCCAGGGCGACCCCGGCCAACAGCCCTCCGCCACCGGTCGGCACGACCACGCTGGCCGCCTCCGGCAGCTGCTCGAGGATCTCCAGCCCCACGGTGCCCTGACCGGCGATCACGTCCTCGTGGTCGAAGGGGTGGATGAAGACCGCCCCGGTGCGCTCGGAGAACTCGCGCGCGGCGACCAGGGCGTCCTCGAGGTAGGTGCCGGTGAAGACCACCTCGGCGCCGTACCCGCGGGTGGCGCGCTCCTTGGGGATCGGCGCACCCTCGGGCATGAAGACCGTGGCGCGGGTGCCGACGAGCTGGGCGGCCAGCGCGACGCCCTGCGCGTGGTTGCCGGCGCTGGCCGCCACCACGCCGCGGGCGCGCTCGGCCTCACTGAGCCGCGAGAGGCGCACGTAGGCGCCGCGAGCCTTGAAGGAGCCGGTGCGCTGGAGGTTCTCCGCCTTGATCCGGACCTCGCCGCCGGCCACGGCCGAGAGCCAGCGCGACTCCTCCATCGGCGTGCGCACGGCGATGCCCTCCAGCAGCAGCCGGGCAGCCTCGATCTCGGCGAGACCGACCTGGCTCACGACGGTCCCCCGGACCCACCGGGCTCCGTGGGGTCGGGGTCGGGGTCGGGGGCGGGGGCTCTCCCGGTCTCGACGTAGTCCTCCTCGAGCTCCTCGACGGGGTCGTCGCCAGGATCGGTGTACGCCGCCAGGTGCAGGCCCACGGCGTTGACCGCAGCCGCGAGCGGGACGGCCACCAGCGCGCCGACGATGCCCGCGACCAGCACGCCGACGGCGATGGCCACGATCACCCCGAGCGGGTGCACCGAGACCCAGCGGCCCATCAGGAACGGCTGGAGCACATGGCCCTCGAGCTGCTGGACCACGATGACGCCGATCAGCATGAGCAGCGCCGCCCAGGGGCCCTGGTCGACCAGCGCCACCAGGATCGCCACCGTGCCCGCGACCGTGGCACCGACCATCGGCACGAAGGCGCCCAGGAAGACCAGGACGCCGATGGCGGCGACGAAGGGCAGGCCGAGGACGGCCGCCCAGATCGAGATACCGATGGCGTCGACCAGGGCGACGATCACCGTGGCGCGCACGAACTGCCGCAGCGAGATCCAGGCGACACGGCCCGAGGAGTCGACGCGGGCGCGGGCGGAGCGCGGCGCGAGCCGTACCAGCCAGGACCAGATCCGTGCCCCGTCGGCCATGAAGAAGTAGGTCGCGAAGAGCACGATGAAGAAGCCCGCGAAGACGTGGGTCAGGGTCGTGCCCAGCTCGGTGACCCGGGTGAGGATCTCCGCCTCGTCGGAGCGCTCGGCGATCGCCTGCTGCACCTGGTCGATGTAGCCGTCGATCTGGCTGTCGGTCGCGTGCAGCGGCCCCTCCTGGAGCCACTGCCGGATCTCGCCGAGGCCCGCGACTGTGGAGTCGGCCAGGTCGCTGGCGCCGCCGGCGACCTGCTGGCCCACGAAGGTCAGCAGGGCGACCACGGCGGCGATGCCGGCGGCGACCGTGAGCAGCGCCGCGAGCCCGCGCGGCACGCCCCAGCCGGCCAGCCGGTCCACCAGGGGCACCGCGAGCGCGGTGATCAGCAGCGAGACCACCACCGGCACCACGATGACGATGAGGTAGCCCAGGACCCAGCCGATCACGGCGAGGGCGCCCACGATCACCAGGAAACGCCAGGCCCAGGCCGCGGTGAGGTCGTAACCGACCGGCACCGGCGAGCGGGTCACGGAGCCGGCGGCGGCCAGCTGCGGCGGCGGGGCGAGCTGGCGCTCGCGCTCGTCACGCAGCGCCGACCACTGGGAGAACAGCCGCTGCGCGAGGCTCTCGGCCTCGGACTGGGAGCGCTCGCGACGCAACCGACGGCGCTCGCCGAGGCGGGTCTGCTCGGCGGGCCCGACGTCCCGGGAGCCGGGGTCGTCGGTCGCCCAGGGGCTCCCGGGGGGCGGCTGCTCGTCGCTCATCGCCTCAACCTAGATCACCGCGCCGACGACCTCAGCGCGACAGGGCCGAGGACAGCGCCTGGTCGAGGTCGGCCACCAGGTCGTCGACCGACTCGATGCCGACGCTGAGCCGGACCAGGTCGGCGGGGACCTCCAGGTCGGTGCCGGCCACGCTGGCGTGGGTCATCCGGCCGGGGTGCTCGATGAGCGACTCCACGCCGCCCAGGGACTCCCCCAGGGTGAAGACGTGGGTGCGCTCGCAGACGGCCAGGGCGGCAGCCTCGCCACCCTTGACGCGGAAGGAGACCATGCCGCCGAAGCGCTTCATCTGGCGTGCGGCCACCTCGTGGCCGGGGTGGTCGGCCAGCCCCGGGTAGATGACCTGCTCCACGGCCGGGTGCTCGAGGAGGTGGGCCACGATCCGCTCGGCGTTGTCGCAGTGGCGGTCCATCCGCACCGCGAGGGTCTTGAGCCCGCGCAGGGTCAGCCAGGCGTCGAACGGGCCGGCCACCGCACCCATGGCGTTCTGGTGGAAGCGGATCCGGTCCGCGAGGGCGTCGTCGCGCACCACGAGCGCTCCGCCCACCACGTCGGAGTGCCCACCGACGTACTTGGTGGTGGAGTGGACGACGACGTCGGCGCCGAGGGCCAACGGCTGCTGGAGGTACGGCGAGGCGAAGGTGTTGTCGACGACCAGCAGCGCGCCCGCGTCGTGGGCGACGGCGGCGAGTGCCTCGATGTCACCGATGCCGAGCAGCGGGTTGGTGGGGGTCTCGACCCAGACCAGCCGGGTCTCACCGGGGCGGATCGCCGCGCGGACCGCGTCGACGTCGGAGACCGCCGCGGGACTGTGGACCAGGCCCCAGACCTGCTCGACCTTGTCGAAGAGCCGGAAGGTGCCGCCGTAGGCGTCGTCGGGGATCACGGCGTGCTGGCCGGGGCCGCACAGCGCGCGGACCAGCGTGTCCTCGGCTGCCAGGCCGCTGGCGAAGGCGAACCCGTGGGTGCCGCCCTCGACCGCCGCGAGCGCACCCTCGAGGGCGGTGCGGGTGGGGTTGGCCGAGCGGGAGTACTCATAGCCCCCGCGCAGGCCGCCGACGCCGTCCTGCTTGTAGGTCGAGGTGGCGTAGATCGGCGGGATGACCGCGCCGGTGCTGGGGTCGGGCTCGTAGCCCGCGTGGATCGCCCGGGTCTCGAAGCCGGCGTCGGACCAGTCAGGGTGCTCGCTCACCGACCGAGCGTGTCAGATCCCGAGCGCTGCGGCGACCTCGGGGTGGAGCCGATCAGGGTCGACCAGGTGGCCGCTGGGCTGGTCCTCGGCGCGGGCCAGCGGAGCCTCGAGGTCGCGCGTCAGCGAGGCGGGCCGCCACAGCCCCTCGTGCACCCAGTGGACCAGCGGCGTGACGGGACCCGGCGCGACCGCGTAGGTGCTGCGCACGTAGTCGGCGAGGTGGCCGAGCGCGGACGCGGCACCGGGGCCGTCGACGACCCGGATGGCGAGCTGGTGCCGGTACGGCGCGCCCACCAGCACCCCGCGACCCCGGTCGGCGAGCCCGAGCCGGTCGAGCAGCGCGTCGAGCTGCAGAGCGAGGCTGGCGACGAGACCGGACTCCCCCACGACGACGTCGAAGCCCTCGTCCGGGGCCTCCTGCGGGGACACCTGCTCGTGGTGGAGCGGCATGCGGTGGGCCAGGTCGCGCAGGTTGTCCGCGGCCAGCTCCCGCCAGGGCAGGAGCGGGGCCCGCTCGCGCAGGGCGTCGGCCGGCGGCATCAGCGCCTGGTCGCCCAGGTCGATCGCGACGACGGAGACGAGGTCGTCGGTGACGTGCTCCGCGGAGGAGTCCCAGTCGGGCGGGAGGAGCGCCGCGGGAAGCAGCCGCAGGACGCTGGAGCCCTGCAGCGTGGTGTCGTCCAGGTCGGCCAGCGTGGGCACCGGCGACACCTGGGCCTGCACGTGTCGGCGTACGACCTCGGGCCAGGCGGCGGGCGGCTCGGTGGCACACGCGGCGGCGAGGTCGCGCAGGCCGTAGGCGCGGCCGCGCTCCTCGACGGCGTGGTCACCGAAGACCTCGACGACCACACCGGCCTCGGCGAACGCGTCGGCCACCAGGTGGTAGAGCCGACGCGCCTGGAAGGTGGACAACGGCAGGTCGGGCTCCGGGCGCACCGGTGCCCGACGACGGAACATCCCCACGATCGAGCCTCCCGAGCGGTCTCGTGGCGCGCTCGGCGCTGCGGCCGAGGCGTTTTCTTGGTTCCGGGGAACATGCTCGGAGCAGCGTTGTTGCAAACGTGGAGGGCCTCACACTGGCCCTCGCCCCTCCTCCCACCGTCGCAAGGAGACTCCCGTGTTCCTCGGCCGCAAGCAGACCGCCCTCCTCACCCCCGAGCAGACGCTGCCGGGCCGCAGCGAGCGTCCCTGGCACCTCTCGGAGCGCCACGCCGTGCTCGACGCGCCGCTGGTCACCGACACCGCCCCGGCCGGTCACGAGGTCGCGATCTTCGGCCTCGGGTGCTTCTGGGGCGCCGAGGAGGTCTACTGGCAGGTCCCCGGCGTGTGGTCCACGTCGGTGGGGTACGCCGGTGGCGACACCCCCCACCCGTCGTACGAGGAGGTGTGCTCGGGCCGGACCAACCACACCGAGGCCGTGCGCGTCGTCTTCGACCCCAGCGTCGTCTCCTACGCCGACCTGGTGAAGCGCTTCTTCGAGGTGCACGACCCCACCCAGGGCATGCGCCAGGGCAACGACGTCGGCACGCAGTACCGCTCGGCCATCTACTGGACCACCCCCGAGCAGGAGGCCACGGCCCGCGAGCTGACCGAGGTGTACGGCGCCGAGCTGGCCCGCCGCGGCCTCGGCTCGATCACCACCGAGATCCGCTCGGCCGAGGACACGCCGTACTTCTACGCCGAGGACGCGCACCAGCAGTACCTCCACAAGAACCCGTTCGGCTACCGCTGCCACGCGAACACCGGGGTGCCCTTCCCCGCCTGAGCCAAGCCGCGCAGATCACGACGTCCTGCAGGGCCACGGGGCACTTTCTCTGCAGAACGTCGTGATCGGTCGAGACCGGCCTCACCCGGATCTGTCTTGGGCGGTCGGCGATGATGGGTCCGTGACCGAGATGCCCCGCAAGGCGATGGCGCGCACCGCGCGGCTCGCGGGTCTGCCGCTGGGCTACGCCGGCCGCCAGGCCGTGGGGCTGGGCAAGAGGCTGGGTGGCAAGCCCGCCGAGGCGGTGATGACCGAGATCCAGCAGCGCACCGCCGAGCAGGTCTTCCGCACCCTCGGCGAGCTCAAGGGCGGGGCGATGAAGTTCGGCCAGGCCCTCTCGGTGCTCGAGGCCGCGCTGCCCGACGAGCTGGCCGGCCCCTACCGCGAGCAGCTCACCAGGCTGCAGGACGCCGCTCCCCCGATGCCGACCTCCACGGTGCGCGAGGTACTGGCCCGCGACCTGGGGGCGGACTGGCAGCAGCGCCTGGTCTGGCTCGACGGCGGACCCACGGCGGCGGCGTCGATCGGCCAGGTGCACCGCGGGCGCTGGCGCACCGACGACGGCGTCGAGCACGAGGTCGCGGTGAAGGTGCAGTATCCCGGCGCCGGTGAGGCGCTCCAGGCCGACCTGCGCCAGCTCACCCGGCTCGGACGCACCGTCGCCCCGTTGATCCCGGGCATCGACATCAAACCGTTGGTCGCCGAGCTGCAGCAGCGTGTCGTCGAGGAGCTCGACTACGAGCTGGAGGCCGCCAGCCAGCGCACCTTCCACGAGGCCTTCGAGGGCGACGACGAGATCGTCGTGCCCGACGCGCTCGCGACCGGGCCGACCGTCCTGGTCACCGAGTGGCTGGAGTCCACCTCGTCCCTGGCGACCGTGATCGCCGAGGGCACCCGGGCCGAGCGCGACCACTTCGGACGGCTGTTCACGCGGTTCCTCGTCGCCGCGCCCGCGCGCACCGGGCTCCTCCACGCCGACCCGCACCCCGGCAACTTCCGGGTCGTCCCCGGCGTCGAGGGCAGCCCCGCGCGCCTGGGCGTGCTCGACTTCGGCGCCGTGGCCCGGCTCGACGGTGGATTCCCGCCCGCGATGGGGCGGCTGCTCTCGATCGCCGCCACCCGCTCCGGGGAGGACCTCGTCGACGCGCTGCGCGAGGAGGGCTTCATCAAGGACCGGATCCGGGTCGAGCCCGACCTGGTGCGTGACTACCTGCTGCCCTTCGTCGAGCCCGCCACGACCGAGACCTTCCAGTTCTCCCGCGAGTGGATGCGCGGGGTCTTCGCGAAGATCAACGACCCCCGGGACCCCGCCTACACGGTCGGGCTCAAGCTCAACCTGCCGCCGTCGTACCTGCTGATCCACCGCACGTGGCTCGGCGGGCTCGGCATCCTCTCCCAGCTCGAGGCCGAGGCACCGTTCCGACAGATGCTGCTGGACCACCTGCCCGGCTTCTCGCTCGACTGAGCGGACTGACCCGGAAGGACGCGCCGGCTCGCCACGCACAGCACGTCGAGCCGGCGTATCGATGCGCCGGCTCGGCGGGCGACGGGGGCGGGTCAGAGGTCGGTGGCGCCGTCGATCGACTCGCGGATCAGGTCGGCGTGGCCGCAGTGCCGGGCGTACTCCTCGACCATGTGCACGAGGATCCACCGCAGTGACACCGGGCCGCCGCGTCGCTCGCGCGCGGCCAGCACGTCCAGGCCCTCCCCGCGGGCGAGCGCCTCGTCGACGAGGCGGTCGGAAGTCGCGATGGCCTCGTCGAGCCAGGTGCGCAGCTGGTCGGGGCTGTCGTCCACGGCGCTGTGCCAGTCCCAGTCCTCGTCGGCCTCCCAGTCGACGTCGGCCCAGATCCCGCTCGGCTCGTGGCCGTGGAGCACGATCGAGAACCACCACTGCTCCACGAAGGCCAGGTGCTTGAGCATCCCGCCGAGGGTCATCGTCGCCGGCGGCAGGGCCCACGCCAGACCGTCAGCCCCGACCCCGGAGCATTGACGGCGCACGGTGTCGCGGAAGTGGTCGAGGAACGCGCGGAGAGTGGTGATCTCGTCGGCCGTGGTGGGGATGCTCACGCCTCGACCCTAGGGCGAGGGCGGGGTCGGCAGCACCCCGGTTCCGGGGTCGCGGTCGGTGAGGCAGTAGGCCAGCCCGGCCGGGTCGCGCAGCACCGTCCAGACCGGGTACGACGCCACGACCACCGCACCGAGGGCGACGTGCCTCTCGGCCTCGGCCGCCCGGTCGGTGGTGGCCAGGTCGAGGTGGGCGCCGGTGTGCGGGCGGGGGTCGTCGGTGCGCTGGAGCAGGACCCGCAACGGCTGGCCGGCCGGCCGCACCAGCGGCACGAAGCTCACCGACACCGCGGAGCTGCCGCGCTCCCAGCCGGTCAGCGCCGCCCAGAAGGCGACCTCCTCCTCGAACCGGTCCGGGCTGATGTCCAGGCAGACCTGGTCCACCAGCGAGGAGTGCCCCTCGGGCCAGGTCACGGGGCGACTGCGCACCTCGGCGCGGTGGCTGACGAAGCAGAAGGTCAGCCCACCGGGCGAGTCGAGGACGACGTAGCCGTGCTCGGAGCGGTGGACCACCTGCGCTCCCAGCGCCACGGCGCCGTCCGCTGCGGAGACCGGGTCGTCGACGTGCAGGTCGAGGTGCACCCGGCTCTCCCCCTCGGCCAGCCGCTGCACCCGCAGGTGGTCGTCGCCCTCGGGCGGCAGCAGCGAGCCGAACTCGCGGTCGGGGCCGCGCAGGGCGCTCAGCGTCGTGCCCGACGCCTGCGCCCAGAAGGCGATCCCACACTCCCAGGCCGCTGGGGCGAGGTCGAGGAAGGCACTGACCCAGAACGGTCGGGTCGCGGTCGCGCTGGGTGCTCTCTCCACAGGTCGGACTCTAGGTCGCTCCGTACTGTCGGCGCCTCCCACTAGGAAGGAGCCTCGGCAGCACGGGAGGAGAGGCATGGAGCAGCAGCGGGTGGTAAGGGACGCGGAGGAGTACCTCCAGCGCGTGGTGGCGGAGGTGATGGCGCCGCACCCCGCGGAGTGCGTGCTCTGCTACGTCACCCGGATGATCGGGGAGCACGGGTGCGACGAGACGCTGCGGTGGACCGGCCGCTTCCGTGAGCTGCGCTCGCCCCGCGCGACCGCCCTCGAGGCCCGCATGCAGGCGGTGGGCGGGTTCTGCGACTGCGAGGTCTTCAGCAACGGCTACCGCCTGCGGCGTGAGCACCTCGAGCGCGACATCCACACCGACGAGCTCCGCGAGCCCGACCGGCCACCGACGTGTGCGGGGGTGGGCCGTCTGGATTCGACCAAGCCCTGCACGGTCTGGGAGCCGCGGCGCCGCCGCTCACCCCGTTACTGGTGAGCCGTCCACCCAGCGCTGTCCGACCTCCATCGGCCGGGCGGCGCCCGACGTGAGCTCGGCGAGGAGCCCCTCGGTCCGCGCGACCTGCTCCGGGTCGACCCCGAGCAGCACCCGCACCCTCGCCCCGTACGCCGTCTCGAGCACGTCCACGCCGCGTGACCTCAGCTCCGTCTCGACCCGGCCGGCCTCGGCGTGGTCGAGGTCGACCTCGACCTCGCTGCGCAGCCGGCGCTCGAGCAGCCCGGCTCGCGCGACGGCGGCGCGCACGGCGTCGCCGTAGGCGCGCACCAGTCCCCCGGCACCCAGCAGCGTCCCGCCGAACCAGCGGGTCACGACGACCGCGGTGTCCGACAGCCCGGCCCCGCGGAGCACCTCGAGCATCGGGGCGCCGGCGGTGCCGGCCGGCTCACCGTCGTCGGAGGACCGTTCCACCGGCACGGGCGGCGGGCCGACGACGAAGGCGGAGCAGTGGTGCCGGGCGTCCCAGTGCTCGCGGCGCAGCCGCTCGACCATGGCGCGCGCCGCCGTCTCGTCCTCGACCCGCTCGAGGGTGCACAGGAACCGCGAGCGCTTCACCTCGATCTCGGCCTCCGCCGTGCGTCGGGGCACCCGGTAGCTCACGACCGGCTCGACCATCTGCTCACCACCAGCCCGCGACCTCTCCCCCGATCCGCACGACGAAGGCGCCGACCACGACGAGGAAGAAGACCCGCACGAAGCCCGAGCCCCGGGCGACGGCGGTGCGCGCACCGACGTACCCGCCCACGAGGTTGGCCGCCCCCATGAGCAGCCCGACCTTCCACAGCACCGCGCCCTGGGGGACGAAGACGACGAGGGCCGCGAGGTTGGTGGCCCAGTTGGCCATCCGTGCCTTGGCCGAGGCCTCGAGGAACCCGTAGCCCAGCAGGGCCACGAGGGCGACGACGAAGAACGAGCCGGTGCCCGGGCCCAGCACGCCGTCGTAGAAGCCGACGACCAGGCCGACGCCGAGCGCAGCGACGGTGTGCCGGTGCCCGGCGAAGCGCAGCACGGTGGCGCCGCCGAGGTGGGGGCGGAACGCGACGTACCCGCCCACGAGCACCAGCGCCACCAGCACGATCGGCTCGAAGGCCGATCGGGGCACGGACGAGGCGACGGCAGCGCCGAGGGCCGAGCCGACGAACGCCAGCGCCATCAGTGGCAGGAAGGTGCGCGGGTCCGGACGGACGCGGCGGAAGTAGGTGGCCGAGCTGACGGTGGTGCCACAGATGGAGGCCAGCTTGTTGGTGGCCAGCACCTGGACCGGCGCGGCCTGCGGGAGACCGAGCAGCAGCGCGGGGAGCTGGATGAGCCCTCCGCCACCGACCACCGCGTCGACGAAGCCGGCCGTCAGGCCGGCGAGGGCCAGGAGGAGCAGCACGGTCGTCGTCGGGTCCTCCACGCGCCGACCCTAGGTGACGGCCCTACCGTGGCCGCGTGCGCATCGTGTCCCTGCTGCCCTCGACCACCGAGATCCTCTTCGCCCTCGGCGTGGGCGAGGACGTGGTGGGCGTGACCTTCGAGTGCGACCACCCCGCCGAGGCGCGGCGCCGACGCATCGTCTCCGGCACCACCATGCCCTCAGGGCTGGACCCGGCCGGCATCGACGCCTGGGTGGCCCGGGCCACCGCGGCCGGGGAGGACCTCTACACCCTCGACGCCGGCGCCCTGTCCGACCTCGACCCGGACCTCGTCCTCACCCAGGACCTCTGCGCGGTGTGCGCCATCGACGTCGGCACGGTCGACGACGCGCTGGCCCACCTGGGGTGCCGGGCCGAGGTGCTCTCCTTCGACCCGCACACGATCGCGGAGATCGCGGACTCGGTGCGCGCGATCGGCCGAGCGGTCGGTCGGGAGCAGGAGGCCGAGGAGCTGGCCGCGACCGTCGACGCGCTCGAGACCTCCCCGGCCGGGGCCTCCACGACCCCCACGACGGGCCGCACGACGGGCCGCACGACGGGCCCCACGGCGAGCTCGACCGGCCGCCGGCCCCGGGTCGTGGTGCTCGAGTGGACCGACCCGCCCTACGCCCCCGGGCACTGGATCCCCGAGATGGTCGAGGCGGCCGGAGGCGAGTGCGTGCTCGGCACGGCCGGCGCCAGATCGGTGCGGACCACGTGGGCCGAGGTGGCCGCGGCGCGCCCCGACCTCGTGGTGGTGGCCCCCTGTGGTTTCGACCGTGAGGGGGCCCGGGCGCAGGAGCGGGCACTGCTGGCGGCGGGGGTCCTGCCGGCCGGGGTGCCGACGTACGCCGTCGACGCCAACGCCCACTGGGCGCGCCCCGGGCCGCGCATCGTCGAGGGCGTGGCGGACCTCCGAACGGCACTCGGCCGCCTGGAGGAGGGAGCCTCCAGGCGGCCGAGCTAGTCGAACGGGTCAGGTCAGCGCAGCTTCACCTTCTTCGACTTCTTGCCGAGCTCGAGCTTGGCCTTCTTGACCTTCTTCAGGGCCAACTTGCCCTTCTTCGAGGCCTTGAGGACGACCTTGCTCTTCTCGCCCGACTCGAGCACGTAGGTGCCCTCGGCGAGGACCGTGCCCTTCTTGATCTTCTTGCCGGCGACCTTCTGGGTCTTCAGCGCGACCAGGGTGGCGACGCCACCGCAGCCCTCGTCGTCCTTGCAGACGACCGGTGCCTTGACCTTGGAGCCGGCCACCGCGACGCGGGCCGACGGGGACGCCGGGGCCATGTCGACGGTGAAGGTGGCCGAGCCGGCGTTGTTGCTCAGCGTCTTCTCCGGGCTGGTCGTCGTCGCCGAGGCGGTGTTGCTGACGACCGGGTTGCCGGTGCCCGGCTTGGTCCGGGTGGCCATGCAGCCCAGCCACAGGTCCGCGGTCAGCGGCCCGGAGGTCGGGTTGTACAGCTTGAACACCCGGATGATCGGACGCGGGTCGTTGCCCAGGTTGACCAGACCCTCGTCCAGGCGCCAGCCGGCGACGATGCCCTTGTAGCCCACCGGGCAGGTCAGCGTGACCTCGAGCACCTCCCCGGCGGGGACCGTGACGTTCTGCGTGATCTCACGCAGGTCGAGGTCGTGGCCGTGGCCGTTGGCCTCGGACAGCTCGTCGAGCATGCACTGGATGCTCACCACACCGGAGGTGGCGTCGCCGCCACCGGTCGAGAGGGCGAAGGTCCAGTCGTTGTCACCGGCCGGGTAGGAGGTCACGACCTCCGCAGTGCCGTTGAGGGCGTAGCCCGGACGGATCGGCACGGTGCCCGGAGCACACTCGAGCGTGGCCGTCGCGGTGCCGGAGGACAGGTCCACCGACTGGGTGACCACGTCGCCGAGCTGCAGCTCGTGGGCGTGGGCCTGGTTGACCTCACTGACCTCCTTGACACACACCGCGAACACCTTGGCCTGGGCCCGACCCGTCGCGTCGTTGCGCAGGGTCGCCTGCCAGGTGGTGTCGTTGGTGGCACGGGACTCCACGTGACCCACCGAGGCCAGCGTGCCGGTCCCCTGGTCCACGTGGTCGATACGACCCGAGCCATCGGTCACCAGGTAGCCGGTCGGGCAGGTCACCGAGAGCGCACGCTCCTGGCCCGGCAGCAGGTCCATGTGGACCTCGGCCTTCTGCACGTCGACCTGGTGGTCGTGGTCAGGCCCACCCGTCACCACCGGGTCCACCGTCGCCGTGATCGTGACGGTGCGCGAGGCACCGGCGGTCAGGCTCGACCACTCACAGGTCACGGTCTCGTTGGACTCGGTGCAGGGCGAGCCGGCCGAGACGAACGTGACGCCCTCGGGCAGCACGTCGGTCAGCTTCACCGAGTCGGCCGTCTGGCCGCCCTTGTTCTGCACGGTGATGGTGTAGGTGACGGTGTCACCGACCTTCGGCGAGTTGTCGTCGACGGCCTTGGTGACCTTGATGTCGGCCTTCTCGACGACCACCGGGGTGCTGGTGGAGTCGTCGTCGGTGACGGTGGCGCCGCCGGGAGCCGTGCCGGTCGCCGTCGCGGTGGTGTCGACGCCACCGGCGTCGATGTCGGCCTGCGTGAGCGTGTAGGTCCTGCTGGTGCAGGTCACGCTCTCACCGGGCGCCAGCGGGCCGGACGGGCAGATCACCGTCGGGTTCGCGAACAGCGGGTCGTTCACCGTCACCGGGTCCAGGTCCTGGGTCCCGGTGTTGGTCACCACGTAGGTGTAGGTGATGAGGTCACCCACGTCGTGCCCGTTGCCGTCCACGTCGTCGATCGCCGAGGCGGTGACGTCCAGCTCGATCGACGGACGCTCACCGACCACCGGGGTGGAGGTGTTGTCGTCGTCCGAGACGGTCGCGCCACCCGGAGCGGTGCCGGTGGCGGTCGCGGTGTTGTCCACCACGCCGGCGTCGACATCGGCCTGGGTCAGCGTGTAGACCTCGCTGGTGCAGGTCACCGACGTCCCCGGGGCCAGCGGACCGGCCGGGCAGGTGACGTTCGGGGAGGCTCCACCGAGCAGCGGGTCGTGCACGACCACCGGGTCCAGGACCTGGGTGCCGGTGTTGATCACCACGTAGGTGTAGGTGATCGTGTCGCCGGCGTCGTGGCCGTTGCCGTCCACGTCGTCGATCTCCGAGGCGATCAGGTCCAGCTCGATAGACGGCGCCTCCGGGACCACGGGGGTCGAGGTGGTGTCGTCGTCGGTGACCGTGGCCCCACCCGGCGCGGTGCCGGTGGTGGTGGCCAGGGTGTCGACCGTCCCCGCGTCCACGTCGGCCTGCGTCAGCGTGTAGGTCTTGCTGGTGCAGGTGACCGTCGCGCCAGGAGCCAGCGGGGTCGCCGGGCAGATGACGTTCGGGTCGGCGCCCGGGAACAGCGGGTCGTGCACGGTCACCGGGTCCAGCGTGGTGCCACCGGTGTTGGTGACCTCGTAGCTGTAGGTGATCGTGTCACCGGCGTCGTGGCCGTTGCCGTCCACGTCGTCGATGTCCGACGGGGTGACGACCAGCTTGATCGACGGCGCGCCCACCACCGGGGTGCTGGCGGAGGACTCACCGTTGACCGTGGCGCCACCAGCGGTGGTGCCGGTCGCCGTCGCAGTGTTCTCGACCTTGCCGTTGTCGACGTCGATGACCGTCAACGTGTAGGTCTTCGTCGAGCAGGTCACCGAAGCGCCCGGGGCCAGCGGACCGGCGGGGCAGGTGACGGTCGGGTTCGCGAACAGCGGGTCGGTCACGGTGACCGGGTCCAGCGTCAGGGTGCCGGTGTTGGTGACCTTGAACCCGAAGGTGATCTTGTCGCCCTCGTCGTGGCCGTTGCCGTCCACGTCGTCGATGGCGGAGGCCGTCTTGACGAGCTTGATCGCCGGCTGGCCCACCACCGGGGTGGAGACCGAGTCGGGGTCGGAGACCTGGACGCCGCTGGGTGCGGTGCCGGTCGTGGTCGCGGTGTTGTCCACCACGCCCGCGTCGACGTCGGCCTGGGTCAGCGTGTAGACCTCGCTGGAGCAGGTGACGGTGTCACCGGGGGCCAGCGAGCCGGCCGGGCAGGTGACGTTGGGGTTCGCCCCACCCAGCAGCGGGTCGTGGACGGTGACCGGGTCCAGAGCCACCGTGCCGGTGTTCTTGACCTTGTAGGTGTAGGTGATGGTGTCACCCACGTCGTGACCGTTGCCGTCCACGTCGTCGATCGCCGAGCCGGTCAGCGTGAGCTGGATGGCCGGGACGGCGGCGATGGTCGTGACGGTCGAGTCGCTCGAGGTCACCTTCGCCCCACCGGGCGCGGTGCCGGTGGCGGTCGCGGTGTTCTCGCGCTCGCCGGCGTCGACGTCGGCCTGGGTGAAGGCGTACGTCGCGTCGGTGCAGGTCACCGAGGCACCCGGGGCCAGCGGACCGGCCGGGCAGGTGATGTTCGGCGAGGTGCCGCCCAGCAGCGGGTCGTGGACCGTGACCGGGTCGAGCGTCACGTTGCCGGTGTTGGTCACCGTGAAGGAGTAGGTGATCTCGTCACCCGCATCGGCGCCGTTGCCGTCGACGTCGTTGATCGCCGAGACCGTCTTGTCCAGCAGGATCGCCGGACCCGCCACGATGGCCGTGGAGGTGGAGTCGGTGTCGGAGACCGTGCCGCCACCGGGCTTGGTGCCGGTCGCGGTCGCGGTGTTCTCGACCTTGCCGGCGTCGACCTCGCCCTGCGAGAGGGTGTAGGTGCGGCTGGTGCACGTCACCGAGGCGCCCGGGGCCAGCGGACCGGTCGGGCAGGTGATGTTGGGGTTGCTCCCACCGAAGACCGGGTCGTGGACCGTGACCGGGTCGAGGGTCACCGTGCCGGTGTTGGTCACCGTGAAGGAGTAGGTGATCTCGTCACCGGCGTCGGCACCGTTGCCGTCGACGTCGTTGATCGGCGAGGCGGTCTTCTCGAGCTTGATCGCCGGGCCTGCCGGGATGGGGTTGATCGTCGAGGAGGTGTCGCTCACCGTGCCGCCACCCGGCTTGGTCGCGGTCGCGGTCGCGGTGTTCTCGAGCTTGCCGGCGTCCACGTCGGCCTGCGTCAGCGTGTAGGTCTTGCTGGTGCAGGTGAGCGTCGCGCCCGGAGCGAGCGCGCCCGTGGGGCAGCTCACGTTCGGGTTGGTGCCGCCGAACAACGGGTCGTGGACCTTGACCGGGTCCAGCGTCACGTTGCCGGTGTTGGTCACCTTGAAGCCGAAGGTGATCGTGTCACCCGCGTCCGCACCGTTGCCGTCGACGTCGTCGATCTCCGAGGAGGTCTTGACCAGGTCGACGGTGGCCGTGCGCGCGACCGGGGTGCTGGTGGTGTCGTTGTCGGTCACCTTGGTGCCCGACGGAGCGGTGCCCGTCGTCGTACCGGTGTTGTCGACCTTGCCGGCATCCACGTCGGCCTGGTTCAGCGTGTACGTCGCGGTCGAGCAGGTCACCGAGGCACCCGGCGCGAGCGGGCCCGAGGGGCACGTCACGTTGGGGCTGGCGCCGCCGAACAGCGGGTCGTGCACGGTGACCGGGTTCAGGGTCACGTTGCCGGTGTTCGTCACCTTGAAGGTGTACGGGATCTTGTCGCCGGCGTCGGGGCCGTTGCCGTCGAGGTCGTCGATCGCACCGGCCGTCTTCTTCAGCAGGATCGCGGGGAAGGCCGCGACCGGCGTGCTGGTCGACGAGGTGTCGGTGACCTGGACGCCGTTGGTTCCGGTGCCCTTGGCGGTCGCGGTGTTGTCGACCATTCCGGCGTTCACGTCGGACTGGGTCAGGGTGTAGGTCTTGTCGCTGCAGGTGATCGAGGCACCCGGCGCCAGCGAGCCCGAGGGGCAGCTGACGTTGGGGTTCGAGCCGCCGAACAGCGGGTCGTTGACCGTCACGGGGTTCAGCGCGATGTCGCCGGTGTTCTTCACGGTGAAGGAGTAGGTGATCTTGTCACCCGCGTCCGGTCCGTTGCCGTCGACGTCAGTGATCGCACCCGCGCTCTTGGTCAGCTTGATGGCCGGTCGCAGCGGGATGTTGGTGAACGTGCAGGTCACCTCGGCGCCGGAGGAGGACGGCATCGTGAAGGTGCCGCTGTTCCCGGCGCCGGAGGCCACGGTGGTACCGGACGCGGTCTTGCAGGTCCACGTCGTGGCGTAGTTCGACAGCGAGGTGCTGCCGGCCGCGGTCTGGGTGATCGTGTAGGTGTTGCCCGGCAGGACGACCGCCGGGCCGGCCTTCTCGGCCGAGTCGGCCTGGACCCCGGAGTCGGAGCCGGTCGTCGTACCCACGTTGGAGGTGCCGAGGCCGCCGCCGGTCAGCTTCACGGTGAACTGGTCACCGCTGGTGTGCCGACCCTGCGGCAGGTTGACCTGGGCCTGGGCCGTGCTCGGCTGCGCGCAGGAGGCCAGGTCGGTGAAGGCGTAGCCCATCGAGGAGGAGTCCACGATGGCTCCGGTTGCGGGGTTCGCCCGGAGGATCTTCGGGGTGCTGGTGCCGATGACCAGGTAGCCGCTGGAGTCGAAGGCCATCGAGTGGTACTGGCCGTTGCCCGACGGGGTCTGGGCGAGCACGGTGATGCCCAGGGCGGTGCTGCCGGCGGTGGTCGGCAGGGAGCCGTTGACGCGGGCGAGGGTGCCGGCCGGCCCGGAGCCGGAGGAGTAGGTGTCGTTGCTGACGATGTAGAGGTTGCCGGAGCCGTCGAAGGCGAAGTCGCCGTTGCCGCCCAGGCCGGATCCGCTGATCGTCGCGACCTGCCCCAGACCGGTCTTGGAGACGGTGTCGAAGGCGAAGACGTGCCAGGTCGAGCCGCCCGACGCGTAGTAGTAGATCCCGTTGTCGGGGTTGATCGCACCCGCCACCACGCTGGTCGACTTCGAGTTCGACGGCACCGAGTAGGCCTGGTGGGTGTGCGTGTTGCGCGCGACCTTGACCTTGTTGTCGTCACGCTCGAACGCCCAGATCTCGCTGCCGGCGCCACCGAGCGCCAGGGCGTTCCAGTTGCCGTTGCCGAACTCGGCGCGGATCGAGCCGGAACCGGTCGTGGAGTCGACCGAGTAGACCTGCCCGTTGTCCTGCTTCATCGAGTACACCGTGTTGTTGGTGCACACGAACGACGGATAGTTGGCGTGCGCAGCCCCTGCGGGCAACAGCGCCAGGCCTGTCCCTGTCAGTAGCAGCGCGGCCAGGCCGGAAGCCCGGCGGCGCCACCGCGACGTCGTGGACGTCGCTGTTCTGCGCGCGTCTGGGCGCGCGCCAGTAGTGGACGACATAGGTCGTCAGCCCCCCTGTATGAAGCGCCTCGACGGCGCGGATCTGTTGTCTCTTCGTGGGTCCGGAGATGGTTGCCACGCACATCCCGAGAGCTGGCGCAGACTTCTGACAGAACCTTCATAGCCAAGGTCAACAGCGGGTGTCATCGGCGGTAACCCAACCTTGGGGAGGGTGTGGGGGAACTGTTGACCAGAGCGCGGAACCCCTTGCTGGGACACAGGAACGGGCGCCCCGGGAGGTGGGGCGGGCGGGCCGGCGG
>JAYYWX010000057.1:0-23249 GCA_036341255.1 Actinomycetota bacterium
GAGCCGGTGTACTCCAGCCCGGCCTCGGAGACGGTGAAGCCGGGCAGCACCAGGCACACCGAGGCCAGCGCCACCACGGTGGACAGCGCCGCCCCGCTGCCGGAGGCGTTGAACGCCACCACGCCGTGCCGCATCGCGCCGAGGAGCAGCGAGATGCCGACGATGCCGTTGAGCGAGATCATCAGCGCCGCGAACACCGTGTCCCGGGCGTACGTCGCAGCGCCCTCGCCGCCCCCGATGGTCAGCATCACGATCAGGCCCACCTCGATGACCGTGACCGACACGGCCAGCACCAGGGACCCGAACGGCTCGCCCACCCGGTGGGCCACCACCTCGGCGTGGTGGACCGCGGCCAGCACGGCACCGACCAGCACGACCGCGACCAGGCCCAGCAGCAGCGGCTGCTCCGTCTTGGGCCAGGACAGGGCCAGCAGGAGCAGGCCGAGGAGGGGGACCGCGACGGTCCACTGCAGGGGGCCGCGTCGCGCGGGGGAGCTCATGCCCTCACCCTAGGGAGCGGTCCAACAGGCACCAGCGCCCTGGCACGGTGGGGGACATGACTGAGCAGCGCAAGGACCAGCCCGTCGTCGTGACCGGGGCCAACGGCCTGGTGGGGTCCCACGTGTGCGCCGCCCTCGCGCAGCGCGGGGTCGCGGTCCGCGCCGTCGTACGCCGCAGCGGCACCGCGCCCGTCCTCGACGGTGTCACCGAGGTCGTCGGGGAGTTCACCGACCCGGCCCAGGCCCCCGGGCTGGTGGAGGGTGCGGCCGCCCTGGTGACCACGGTGCACCCGATGGGCACCGACCGCGCGACCCAGGAGCAGGTGGGCGTCGAGGGCACCACCACCATCGCCACCGCGGCCCGCGAGGCCGGTGTCGGCCTGTTGGTGCACGTGTCGACCGCGTCGGTCTACGACCGCCGAGCCGGGGTGGGCGACGTCGACGAGTCCGCCGACCCGGTGCCGGACGACGCCGGCGACTACCCGGTCACCAAGCGCGACACCGACGCGCGGCTCGAGGTGCTCGACGGACCGACCCGGGTGCTGGTGCGGCCGCCGGTCATCCTCGGCCCGGGGGAGAGCTCGCTGTGGAACACCCTGCGGCCGCGCGCGATGGCCGAGGACCCGGCCGAGGCGCACGCCACCCCGGACCTCACCTTCGCGTGGGTGCACGTGACCGACCTGGCGAGGCTGGTCGGCGACGTCGTGACCGGGACCGTCGCGATCGGTGAGGACCCCGAGGCGGGGCCGGTGGCGGGGGAGTGCACCGCGGTCAACGCGGCGGCCGGCGCCAGCACCTTCCGCCACTACCTCGAGACCGTCACCACCGCGCTCGACGTGGAGCCGACCTGGGACGAGGGCCCGGCCTGGCAGGGACGTGTCGTCTCGGACCGGGCGCGGGCGTGGGGCTGGCAGCCGCAGGTGACCCTGGAGCGGGCGCTGGGCGAGCTGGTGGAGGACCTGCCGCACGCGGTGTCCGGCACGTCACGCTCCTGAGCGGTTCCCCCGGCGTCGGCCTGCGGCGTACGATGGTTGTCGATGGCAACGAACGCGTCCCCCGCAGCCCCGTCCGCTCCCGCGTCCGGCGAGTACACCCACGCCCAGGTCCTCACGATCCTCTCCGGGCTGATGCTCGGCATGTTCCTGGCCTCGCTGGACCAGACGATCGTCAGCACCTCGATCCGGACGATCGCCGACGACCTCAACGGCCTGTCCATCCAGGCGTGGGTGACCACGGCGTACCTGATCACCGCGACGATCACCACGCCGATCTACGGCAAGCTCGGCGACAACTACGGGCGCAAGAAGCTCTTCATGTTCGCCATCTCGCTGTTCGTGGTCGCCTCGGCGCTGTGCTCGTTCGCCGACTCGATGTACATGCTCGCGGCGTTCCGTGCCGTCCAGGGGCTCGGGGCGGGCGGCCTGATGACGCTGGTGCTCGCCATCATCGGCGACATCGTCAGCCCCCGTGAGCGTGCCAAGTACACCGGCTACTTCATGGCCACCTTCGCCACCTCCTCGGTGCTCGGCCCGGTCCTCGGCGGCCTGCTCGCCGGCCGCGAGGAGATCCTGGGCGTCACCGGGTGGCGCTGGGTCTTCCTGGTCAACGTGCCCGTCGGCCTGATCGCCCTGGTGGTGGTCGCCCGCACCCTCAACGTGAGCGCCGAGCGGCGCGACGTGCGCGTGGACTGGTGGGGTGCCTCGGCCCTGGTCCTGGCGCTGGTGCCGCTGCTGACCGTCGCCGAGCAGGGCCGGGAGTGGGGCTGGTCCTCCGGCCTCGCGCTGGCCTGCTACGGCCTCGGAGCGCTGGGCGTCGTGCTCTTCGTGCTGGCCGAGCACGCGATGGGGGAGGCCGCGCTGATCCCGCTGCGGATGTTCCGCATCCGGGTCGCGGCCGTGACGATCGCCGCCAGCGTCATCATCGGCATGGCGATGTTCGGCGGCATCATGATCCTGCCGCTCTACATGCAGATCGTGCACGGCGCGAGCCCCACGAAGGCCGGCATCCTGATGCTGCCGATGGTCGCCGGGATGATGGCGGCCTCGATCAGCTCCGGACGGGTCATCTCGCGCACCGGCCACGTCCGGCTCTTCCCGATCATCGGCTCGGCCGTGATCGTGGTGGGACTGTTCCTGCTCTCCTTCACCACCGCCGACACCCCGCTGCCGCTGGTGAGCGTGTCGATGTTCGTCCTCGGCCTGGGACTCGGCTCGTGCATGCAGCCCCTGCTGCTCACCGTGCAGAGCGCCGTGCCGCCCACCGAGATCGGTGTCGCGACCGCCTCGGCCACCTTCTTCCGGCAGATGGGCGGCACCCTCGGCGTCGCGATCTTCCTCTCGATCCTGTTCTCGACCGTCGGCCCGAACATCTCGACGGCGCTCGACGAGGCGGCCACCACGCCCGAGTTCCAGCAGGGCGTCGCCCAGGTCGGCGGCCTCGACGAGAGCGTGGTCGAGAGCATCCAGGACGACTCCTCGGTCCTCGAGACCCTGCCCGACGCCGTGGCCCACCCGTTCCGGGTCGGCTTCGCGGAGTCGATGGACCTGGTGTTCCTCAGCGCCGCCGGGGTCGGGGTGCTGGCCTTCCTCATCCTGCTGCTGCTCCCACCGGTCGAGCTGCGCGCCACCTCCGCCTCCGCGGCACGCGCCTCCGGTGCCGGGGCAGCGGCTGCCACGCCGTCCCCCACCAGCCAGCCCACCGGCCAGCCCACCGGCACGCCTGCCGCCCCGCGCGAGTAGCCGCGGCGGTCGCCACCGGCGGTCGCGGACTGGGTGTGGTCGCGCCCGGCGCCGTACATTGGTCCCTTGCCCTGACCGCACCCCAGCCGCCGAGGTGAGTCCATGTCCGCCCCCGCCGCCCTGCGCCGAGGACAGTCCGTCTTCGAGCTCCTCGAGCCGCACCTGCCGGGAGTCTCCAAGCCGATCCAGTACGTCGGCGGCGAGCTGAACTCCACGGTCAAGGACTGGGACTGCGGTGCCACCTCGGAGGAGTCCGGCGGCCAGACCGTGCGCTGGGCGCTGATGTACCCCGACGCCTACGAGGTCGGCCTGCCCAACCAGGGCGTCCAGATCCTCTACGAGGTGCTCAACGAGCGCGACTGGATCGTCGCCGAGCGCACCTACGCGGTCTGGAAGGACATGGAGGCGGTGCTGCGCGAGCAGTCGATCCCGCAGTTCACCGTCGACGCCCACCGCCCGGTCGGCGACTTCGACCTCTTCGGCCTGAGCTTCTCCACCGAGCTCGGCTACACCAACATGCTCAACGCCCTCGACCTCGCCGGCATCCCGCTGCGCGCTGTCGACCGCACCGAGGACCACCCGGTCGTGCTCGCGGGCGGGCACGCGGCCTTCAACCCCGAGCCGATCGCTGCGTTCCTCGACGCCGCCGTCCTCGGTGACGGCGAGGAGGTCGTGCTCGCGATCTCCGACATCGTGCGCGAGTGGAAGGCCGAGGACCGGCCCGGCGGGCGCGAGGAGCTGCTGCGCCGCCTCGCGGTCACCGGCAACGTCTACGTCCCGCGCTTCTACGACGTCACCTACGCCGCGGACGGCTCCATCGAGGCCGTCGTGCCGAACCGTCCCGGCATCCCGTTCCGGGTGCGCAAGCACACCCTGATGGACCTCGACGCCTGGCCCTACCCGGCCAAGCCGCTGGTGCCGCTGGCCGAGACCGTGCACGAGCGCTTCAGCGTCGAGATCTTCCGCGGCTGCACCCGGGGCTGCCGCTTCTGCCAGGCCGGGATGATCACGCGCCCCGTGCGTGAGCGCTCGATCGAGACCATCGGCAACATGGTCGAGAACGGCATCCGCAAGTCCGGCTTCGAGGAGGTCGGGCTGCTCTCGCTCTCCAGCGCCGACCACACCGAGATCGGCGACGTCGCCACGGGTCTGGCCGACCGCTACGAGGGCTCCAACGTCTCGCTGTCGCTGCCCTCGACGCGCGTCGACGCCTTCAACATCACCCTGGCCAACGAGTTCTCCCGCAACGGTCGTCGCTCCGGCCTGACGTTCGCCCCCGAGGGCGGCTCGGAGCGGATGCGCAAGGTCATCAACAAGATGGTGACCGAGGAGGACCTCATCCGCACCGTCGCGACGGCGTACTCCCACGGCTGGCGGCAGGTGAAGCTCTACTTCATGGTGGGGCTGCCGACCGAGACCGACGAGGACGTCCTCCAGGTCGCCGAGCTGGCCAAGGCGGTCATCGCCAAGGGCCGTGAGGTCGCCGGCCACAACGACATCCGCTGCACGGTCTCCATCGGCGGGTTCGTGCCCAAGCCGCACACCCCGTTCCAGTGGGCCGCCCAGCTGGACGTGGAGACCACCGACGAGCGGCTCAAGCAGCTGCGCGACGTCGTGCGCGCCGACAAGAAGTTCGGCCGCGCGATCGGCTTCCGCTACCACGACGGCAAGCCCGGGATCATCGAGGGACTGCTCTCGCGCGGTGACCGTCGCGTGGGCCGGGTCATCGAGGAGGTCTGGCGCGACGGCGGCCGCTTCGACGGCTGGTCCGAGCACTTCTCCTACGACCGGTGGATCGCCGCCGCCGAGCGCGGCCTGGCCGGCACCGGCGTCGACCTGGACTGGTTCACCACCCGCGAGCGCGACTACGACGAGGTCCTGCCCTGGGACCACCTCGACTCCGGTCTCGACAAGGACTGGCTGTGGGGCGACTGGGAGGACGCGCTCGCCGTGGCCGACGGCTCGGCCGACATCGAGGTCGAGGACTGCCGCTGGACCCCCTGCTACGACTGCGGGGTGTGCCCTGAGATGGGCACCGAGATCCAGGTCGGCCCCACCGGCCAGAAGCTGCTGCCGCTTTCCGTGCTCTGACCTGGGCAAACGCTGAGTCCGGCGTACGATTCGGCGTTTGTCATACTCGTGATCGTCACAGTGAGGACGAGCGGAGGGTGACGTGCCTGCCCCGACCAAGATCATCGATCTGGATGAGGCATTGACGTGGCTCGGGGAAGGTCGATCGGGTCGATGGATCGCAGACGAGTACCGGCGCAAGTACGGTGTCTCGACCTCCCCGTCCATGTGGTCACGGGTTCGACGTCGCCATGAGCTCGAAGCCGCACTGACACGGGACGCGGCGCTCATCCCTTGGAAGGTGGAACCTCAGCACCGGAGTGCTCATGCGGTGGCGATGCTGCGAGCGGAGGCTCGCCGACGTGCGGGCCGACCCCTGGGCCCGAGGACCGAGCGGCTCTTGACCTCATGGCTTGCTCGGCTGAGTCGTGACGATGTGGTGGTGATGTACGACCGCATCGCCGGTTGGCGCTACGTGACACGTCGGGCGGGTATCGACCGAGACCTCATCCGGGAGCCCACGGCTTGTGCTGTCGAGGAGCGTCGAAGTCCCGGGGAGGTGCGAGTCTCCGTCGTCATCGTCTACGACGACGGAGAAACTGTGCCGTTTGATCCCGCTCTACTGTCAGCGCCACGTCCCTAGACACGGCAGATCAGTGCGCGTAGCCGCGCACACTAGGCGGCAGATGAGCGCGCCGCGCACCGCTATGGCAGGCGTGGCTTACCTGGCCGAGGTCCAGAGCCTGAGTAGTAGGCAGTCCATTCCTCCGCGCGCGTCTCGGCTTCGGCAGCCAGAGCCTCGAAGAACTCAGGATCACCTTCCAGTACCCGCGGCTCGGCGCGCATCTCGTCCAGGGCTCGGTCGAGAAGCCGGGCTAGCGAGGCCCTACCGACCGTGGCGGCGTACGACCACCCCTGCCATGGCTCCTGGCCGAGAAGCGCGACGGTCACTTCGAAGTCCCCGCGCGGGTCCTGAGGACGCGTATGTGCAGGTCGGCGGAGGTCAAGACCATGCAAAGGTCGCTCTCTTCCGCCGCGGCGATTGTGCCGTCTTGGAGTAGCGGGGCCCACCGCTCACGCACCAGGTTCGGCAGTCCCGCAGTCACAGGAGCATTCAAGCACCGCCGCGAGCATCCACTCATCGACAGGAACGCGCACCGCGCGGCAGAAGCGGGCGGGCTCACTAGCGCTTGGCCAGTTGGACCCGCATGCGCTGGTCGTACTCCGTCACGAGAGTGATGAGAGCGTCAAAGCCACAGTCATCGGCGAAGCATCTCGGCTGAACGAGGCGCGAAGGAGTCCCGCGTAGGTCCTCGATGAATGGCGTCCACGAATGCACCCAGGCCCCCGTGTCGTCACGCCTGGAGGACACGCCCGGACCCGACGCATCCTGCTCTCGCCCGCACAGCGGACAGGTCAGCAGCGACATGTCTTCATCTTGGCAGGGACATCCGCTCATCGGCAGATGAGCGCATGGGGGCGCTGGATATAGACCTGGCCCCATCTGCCCGGAGATGGGCACCGAGATCCAGGTCGGTCCCACGGGCCAGAAGCTGCTGCCGCTCTCGGTCGTCTGAGGCGCTCACCGCCCCGGCCGATCGGGAGCGGTGGGTCCTCAACCGTTCCGGGCGCAGAAACGGTTGACCACGCACCGCTGCCGGCCCGGCGGGTCGGGAGGCGGTGGGTCCTCAACGTTCCCGGCTGCGCAGTCGGTTGACGACGCACCGCCGTCGGGGGCCGGGTCAGCGGCGAGCGCCCTCGAGGCTGCCCGTGGTAGGGCCCTCGGGGTCGGCCACCAGGCAGAGGACCTCGCGGTCGCGCAGGAGGTTCCAGGAGGTCTCGGTCGGGTAGAGCCAGGTGATCTCGAGGACGCTGCGGCGGTAGGAGATGTCGGTGAAGTCCTTGAACGCCGCCAGGCAGCCGTCGATCGCAGCCTCGTCCACGGCGTCCAGCCCCGGGTAGCGCTGCTGGGTCAGGTCGAAGGCGTGGTAGGCCTCGAAGGCGTGCGCCTGCGCGCAGGGGACCCCCGGGACCGACCGGAACTCCGTCTGCCCGTCGGGCTCGAAGTCGAGGTCGGAGAGGCAGTCACCCACCCGGACGTCGAGGGTGTTGACGTCGCCCTCCTCGGCCAGCTGGCCGTCCTCGCTGCGGGCGGGGTCGTCGAGCCGGTCGAGCACCCCGGGCAGGAAGGCCTGAGTGCCCCACGCTGCCAGCGTCCCGGCCGTCATCAGCCCGGCGATGCACAGCGCGATGATGGACAGGGTCCTCCCGTGGTCCACCTCGCCACGGCTGCTGCGCAGCACCTTCACGCCGAGGACGATGGCGACGACCTGCGTGATGAGGCAGCACGGCACGCACGCCAGGACGATCGCCCAGATCGCCTCCCGCTTCGATCCGGGGATCTGCCCCTGGTCCGAGCGCGGCACCATCGGTCCGTACGCCGGTTGCCCCGGCCACGGTTGCCCCGGCCACGGTTGTCCGGGTCCCTGGTGTCCGGGTCCCTGGTGTCCGGGCCCCTGCTGCGGCCACGGTGCCGCAGAGGGCCGCTGGTCGGCGTACGCCGCGGCGGAGCCGTCGCCCGGCGCCGGCCCATCAGTCGATGGGGTGGAGGGATCCTGGTCGGCCGGTCCGTGCTGGTCGGTCACGGCGGCAGGCTACGGGGCCCGTCGCTACGACCGGCACGCGGCACCTGCCGCTGGTGACCGGACGACGTAAAGGTGCAGGTTGTTGCAACGCACGAATGTGAGGCTCCGCGGCCCCACCGCGGCGGATCATCCGGTCCTAGGGTCCTGCGCATCGCGCCGATCGGCGCGGCAGCCGCAGGGCCGTGCCCGGCGGCGACACATCTCACTCGGGAGTCCATCCATGACCACCAGTCCGTCCCGCCTGCGCCGCCTCGGTGCCGGTACCGCCGCCGCCCTGGCCCTCTCCGGCCTGGCCGCCCTCGCCACCACCGCACCCGCGCAGGCCGCCCCCGACCGACCCGGGCGCGGTGCCGACCACCCCGCTCCCGTGCTCGGCGAGCAGCGCGCCTCGGCCGTGCCGGGGCAGTACATCGTGGTCCTCGAGGACCGTGCCGACACCGCTGTGGCCGCCGACGCCCGGCAGACCGCCCGCGGGCACGGCGGTCAGGTGCTGCAGCGCTTCGACCGCGCCCTCAACGGCTTCTCGGCGCGGCTCCCGCAGCGCGCGGTCGAGGCGCTCCAGGAGCGCCCGGGCGTCGCCTTCATCGAGGCCGACCAGACGGTCGGCATCGACGCCACCCAGACCGGCGCGACCTGGGGCCTGGACCGCATCGACCAGCGCGACCTGCCGCTGAACGGCTCCTACACCTACGACAGGACCGGCAGCGGCGTCACCGCCTACATCATCGACACCGGCATCCTGGCCGGCCACAGCCAGTTCGGGGGCCGGGTGCAGTCCGGCTTCACCGCCATCAGTGACGGCCGTGGCACCTCCGACTGCAACGGCCACGGCACGCACGTCGCCGGCACCGTGGGCGGCTCGACGTACGGCGTCGCCAAGCAGGTCACGCTGCGGCCGGTGCGGGTGCTGGACTGCGCGGGCAGCGGCTCGACCTCCGGCGTCATCGCCGGCGTGGACTGGGTGACCTCACACCACGTCGCCGGCGCACCCGCCGTGGCCAACATGAGCCTGGGCGGCGGTGTCTCCTCGGCACTCGACACAGCGGTCAGCAACTCGATCGCCGACGGTGTCACCTACGCCGTCGCGGCCGGCAACGAGAACACCAACGCCTGCAACGGCTCGCCCTCGCGCGTACCCGCCGCCATCACCGTCGGTTCCACCACCAGCACGGACGCTCGGTCGTCGTTCTCCAACTACGGCTCGTGCCTCGACCTCTTCGCCCCCGGCTCGAGCATCACCTCGGCCTGGCACACCTCCACCACCGCCACCAACACCATCTCCGGCACCTCGATGGCCACCCCGCACGTCGCGGGCGTCGCCGCGCTCTACCTCCAGGGCTCGCCGAGCGCCTCGCCGAGCACGGTGACCAGCGCGATCGTGGGCGGCGCCACCACCGGGAAGGTCACCGGCGCCGGCAGCGGCTCGCCCGACCGGCTGCTCCACTCGCTGGTCACCGGCGGCACCACCGAGCCGCCGGTCGGTTCCGGCAACCTGCTGGCCAACCCCGGCTTCGAGTCCGGCGTCGTGTCCTGGTCGGCCAGCTCCGGCGTCATCACCGACGACTCCGGCGCTCCCGCGGCCAGCGGCACCTGGAAGGCCTGGCTCAACGGCTACGGCACCACCCGCACCGACACCGTGAGCCAGCAGGTCACCATCCCGGCCGCGAGCGGCGCGACCCTGTCGATGAAGCTCTACATCAGCAGTGCCGAGACGACGACCACCACCGCCTACGACACCCTCAGGGTGCAGGTCGTCTCCGGCGGCTCCACGACCACGCTGGCGACGTACTCCAACCTCGACGAGGGCACCGGCTTCGTCACCCGCAGCTTCGACCTGGGTGCGTTCACCGGCAAGACCGTCACGGTCAAGCTCCTCGGTGCCGAGGACTCCGCCCTCGGCACCAGCTTCGTCGTCGACGACACCTCGCTGACGGTCTCCTGACCCGTCGCCCGTCGCCCGTCCGCAGCCTCAGCGGCGGGCGGCGGGCAGCTGGTCCTCGACGTACGCCGGTCGCGCCAGCCCGACCGAGAGCCAGGCCATCGGCGCCACCAGTGCCAGGAGGAAGCACAGGGGCACCGTCCACCCGTCGGTGGCGGCGTAGAGGCTGCCGACGACGAAGGGTCCCGCGACCGCGATGAGGTAGCCCACGGACTGGGAGAAGGCCGAGAGGGTGGCCGTCCCCTCGGGGGTGCGGGCCCGCAGCCCGATCAGCGTCAGGACCAACGGGAAGGTGGTCGTGCCGATCCCGGTCAGCACGGCCCACAGCAGGGCGAGCGAGACCGGCGCGACCATCAGGCCCACGTAGGCCACCGGGTAGCAGGCCGCGACCCCCAGCAGCAGCGCCGCGGGGTGCCGGGTCCGCACCAGGAGCCGGGGCAGCAGGAAGGACAGCGGGATGGTGGTGCCGGTGAGCAGGCCGACGAGCAGCCCGGCCTCCGTCGGCGAGAACCCCGCGTCGCGCCACAGCTGGGCGAACCAGCCGAAGATCGCGTAGGCCTGCAGCGACTGCAGCCCGAAGTACACCGCCAGCGAGGCCCCCACCCTGGTGCGGGCGACGGCCAGGAAGCGCACCGTCGGTCCCGCGGGGGCCACCCGCCGGTCGTGGCGGGCCAGCACCAGCCAGGGCAGGACCGCGAGGGCGGCCAGCACGGTCCATGACCCCAGGCCCCAGCGCCATCCCTCCTCCACGTCGCCGCCCAGGGCGCTGCTGAGGGGGACCGTCAGCATCAGCGCTCCGGTCAGGCCGACCGCGAGCACCGTCGAGTAGAGCGCGGTCGCGGGACCGATCCGGTCCGGGACGTGCTGCTTGACCAGCGAGGGGATCAGCACGTTCGCGAGCGCCGCGCCGGCCACGGCCACGAACGAGAGCACGAGGAAGACCTCGTCGCTGTCGGTCAGCGCTCGTGCCAGGAGCCCGGCGCTGACGGCGACCATCGCCAGCAGGGTCACGCGGTGCAGCCCCACCCGTCGCGCAGCCACCGGTGCCAGGGCACCGACGGCGGCGAAGGCCACGACCGGCATCGAGGTCAGGAGCGCCGCCTCCGGGCTGGACATCGTCAGGCCCGCACGGACCTCCTCCAGGACCGGCCCGACGCTCACCGCGGCCGGGCGCAGGTTGACCGAGAGCAGGACCAGGCCGACCCAGAACAGCGCGGAGGTGCGACGGGTCACCTGCCGATGCTCGCACCCGGACCGGTCGGCTACGGGGGCGGGTGGTGCTGTCGGCGGGTGGGGGCAGGATGGCGGCCCATGAGCGCCCGCACCGTCCCCGACGACGAGCGCCGGGCCCGGCTGGCCGCCCGGCACGCGATCCACCCCGCCCACCGGGCCACGGACCCGGTCGAGGCGACCCGGTCGGTCGTGGTGCTGCACTCCACGGAGCCGGCCACCGTCCACCTCTCGGTGCACGCCCGCGTCGACGGGGTCACCCGCGAGCAGGTCGCCGCCGCCCTGGAGACCGAGCGCAGCCTGGTCAAGCAGCTGGCGATGCGCCGCACCCTCTTCGTGTTCCCGCGCGACCTGCTGCCCGCGGCGTGGGGGAGCGCCGCCGCACGCACTGCCGGAGCAGAGCGCAGGCGGCTGCACAGGGACCTGCACGCCGCCGGCCTCACCAGTGACCCCGAGTCGTGGCTGGCGACCGCCGACGCGGAGGTGCTGGGTGCCCTGGCCGCGGTCCCCGACGGGTTGACCATGACCGAGCTGCGGGCGGCCGTGCCGACCATCGACGTGCGTGCCGATCTCGCCTCCTCCCAGCTCAACCCGGGGCGCTTCCTGACCCTGCTCGGTGCGGACGCACGGGTGGTCCGCGGGGCCAACACCAGCCACTGGCGGGTCTTCCGACCCCGGTGGCGCACCGCCGAGTCGTGGCTCGGGGAGGTGCCGGCACCCCTGTCGGCCACGGAGGGCTACGCTGAGCTCGTGCGCCGGTGGCTGGCCCGGTTCGGCCCCGGCACCGAGACCGACCTGGTGTGGTGGCTGGGCGCGACCAAGGGAGCGGTCCGCGCGGCCCTGGCCGAGATCGGGGCCGTCGAGGTCTCCCTGGAGTCCGGCGCACCGGCGTACCTCCTGCCCGACGACGTCGACCCCGTCGACCCGGTCGAGCCGTGGGCGGCGCTGCTGCCGGTGCTGGACCCCACCACGATGGGCTGGAAGGAGCGCGCGTTCCACCTCGGGGAGCACGGTCCCGCGCTCTTCGACCGCAACGGCAACGCCGGCACCACCGCGTGGTGGGACGGACGCATCGTCGGCTGCTGGGTGCAGGACGACGACGTCACCGTGGCCGTCCGGCTGCTGGAGGACGTCCCGGCGGCCGGCCGGGAGGCGCTGCGGGTGGAGGCCGCGCGGCTCACCGCCTGGCTGGCGGGGGAGCGGGTGGGCACGGTCTACCCCTCGCCGGCGATGCGGTGCGACCCCGGTGACCTCACCTACCCTGTGCTCCGTGCGTGAGCAGCCCGAGCAGCAGGCCCCTCCGGTCCAGCGTCTGAGGATCCGGTACGCCAAGCGCGGCCGCCTCCGCTTCACCAGCCACCGCGACTTCTCCCGTGCCTTCGAGCGCGCGGTCTTCCGCGCGCGGATCCCGATGGCCTACTCCTCGGGGTTCAACCCCCACCCACGCATCTCCTACGCCGGTGCGGCGCCGACCGGCTCGGCCAGTGAGGCGGAGTACCTCGAGATCGCGCTCGCCCAGGTCGTCGACCCCGCTGACGTCCACGCCGAGCTGGAGGAGGCGCTGCCCCCCGGCCTCGACGTGCTCGAGGTGGTGGAGTCCCCGGGTGGGTCGCTGGCCGACCGGCTCGACGCCAGCCGGTGGACCATCGACGTGGTCAGCGCCCCGGACGTGACCGCCGCCGCGGTGGAGGGATTCCTCGCCCACGAGAGCGTGCTGGTCGAGCGGATGACCAAGAAGGGGCTGCGCGAGTTCGACTGCCGCGCCGCCGTCGTCTCACTCGCGGTCGCCCCCCACGACCAGGGCGCCCGTCTGGAGCTGGTGCTGCGCCACGCGACCACACCGGCCGTGCGACCCGACGACGTGCTGCGCGGGCTCACCCAGGTCTCGGGCCTGGAGGCCGGCTCCGCGCCGCTGCTCACCCGTCAGGCCCAGGGCCCGCTGGACCCCGAGACCGGCGAGGTCGGCGACCCGCTGGCCTGACCGTCCCGGGACCGTGTGGGGTCCCCGGGGCCGCGCCGGGGTGAGCGGGAACACCACCGCTCGGCGAGCCGTGTGCGATACTCGCCACGGTCTCCGACCGCTGTACGAACCCGACGGTCACCCCAGTGCCCGGTGGGATCGCGCGGTGGTCGAGGACCCGACGACGTTCTCGCCGGTCCCGCGCAAGGGCCGGCACACCGAGGACAGGTCGTCGCCAGACCGCGACGCGGCCAGGCGGGTTCGGTGACAGCGAGCCGCCCTGTGGCCCTGCGACCGCGGCAGGCGGGGGCCGGCCGAGGTGACGCACCGACGGAGGAAGTCGCCGCCACGACAAGACTTGCGCCCGGCCCGCCGTGGTCGAGGCGATGGACCTGCCCGGTCGCTGCGCATCCCGCGCCCGGGCCGAGGAGCAGCACACATGCCCGACGAGTTCCAGGTCGGCGACCAGCCGATCACCCCTGCCGTCGACACCACCAGCGCCCCGGGCGCCGAGGCCACCGAGGCCTCCGCCGCCGAGGCCCCCGCCGAGAAGCCGGCGAAGAAGACCGCGGCGAAGAAGACGGCCGCCAAGAAGACCGCCGCCAAGAAGACCGCGGCGAAGAAGACCACGGCGAAGAAGACGGCCACCAAGAAGACCGCCACGAAGGCTGCCGCTGCGGCCCCCGACGTGGCCCCCGATGCAGCCGGTGACCAGCAGCTGCCGCTCGACGAGGCTGCCGCAGAGACCACCCCCGTGGTGAAGAAGACCACGCGCACCCGCAAGAGCGCCGCCAAGGCCGTCCCGACCACCGAGCCCGTCGAGGCGGAGCCGGCTGCGGAGACCGCCCCGGCCGCTCCGGCGAAGAAGGCGCCCGCCAAGCGCGCCGCCAAGAAGGCGACTCCCGCTGCCGAGGCGCCTGCCGAGGCCGGGATCGACGCTGGGATCGACGCTGAGGCCGGCGAGAGCGCACCCGCGAAGCCGGCCAAGAAGGCGGCCGCGAAGAAGGCCACCTCGCGCAGCAGGAAGGCCCAGGCCCCGACGGAGCCGACCGTCGCCGCGGAGGAGATCGCGGAGGAGACTGCTGAGAACGCCACGGAGGAGACCGCCGAGGCCGCCGCCACCGGCGCGCCGGTCCCGCTCTTCCAGGCCCCGGACGCCTCCAAGGCCACCAAGGCGAAGAAGTCGACGAAGGCGAAGCAGGCCGAGCCCGAGGACGAGGCCGACGAGGACGACGAGACCACCACCGCGGACGTCGAGAACCAGGACGGCCAGGACGGCGAGTCCCAGGACACCGACGACGACGGCGACGACGAGGACCAGGACGGTGACGACTCCGGCGAGGGCGGCTCGTCCTCGGGCCGACGTCGGCGTCGTCGTGGCGGTCGCCGCCGCCGCCGCGGTGGCGGCGGTGGTGGCCAGAACGGCGACGACCAGGGCGACGACCAGGGCAGCACCCAGAGCGACACCCAGGGCGACAGCCAGAGCGACAGCCAGAGCAGCCAGGGCGGCGGCAAGGGCCAGCGGCCCAAGGGCGACGACGACCAGTCCGGTGACCAGTCCGGTGACCGCTCGGGCCAGGGCGGCCAGGGCAGCAAGGACGGCCAGGACGACCAGGGCGAGGGCTCGAGCAGCTCGCGCCGCCGGCGACGTCGCCGTCGCTCCGGTGAGGGCGACGGGGGTGGCGGGGACGACCCGGCCAACACCGTCACCAAGGTCCGCAGCTCGCGCACGGGCGAGGACCAGATCACCGCGCTGAGCGGGTCGACCCGGCTCGAGGCCAAGAAGCAGCGCCGCCGCGAGGGCCGCGAGGCCGGGCGCCGCCGGGCCCCGATCGTGTCCGAGGCCGAGTTCCTCGCCCGCCGCGAGTCCGTCGAGCGGGTCATGGTCGTCCGTGAGCGCGAGGACCTCACCCAGATCGGGGTGCTGGAGGACAAGGTGCTCGTGGAGCACTACGTCGCCCGCGAGTCGCAGACCTCGCTGATCGGCAACGTCTACCTCGGCCGGGTGCAGAACGTCCTGCCCTCCATGGAGGCCGCGTTCATCGACATCGGCAAGGGCCGCAACGCCGTGCTGTACGCCGGCGAGGTCAACTGGTCCGCGCTCGGCCACAAGGAGGGCCAGCCGCGCAAGATCGAGTCGGTGCTCTCCTCGGGCCAGTCGGTCCTGGTGCAGGTCACCAAGGACCCGATCGGTCACAAGGGTGCCCGCCTGACCAGCCAGGTCAGCCTGGCCGGCCGCTTCCTGGTCTACGTGCCCGACGGCACCACCTCGGGCATCTCCCGCAAGCTGCCCGACACCGAGCGGGCCCGCCTCAAGGCGCTGCTCAAGGAGATCGTCCCCGACTCCGCCGGCGTCATCGTGCGCACCGCGGCCGAGGGTGCCAGCGAGGAGGAGCTGACCCGCGACGTCGAGCGGCTCAAGGCCCGCTGGGAGGACATCGAGAAGAAGGCCAAGGGCTCCGCGCCCCAGCTGCTGTACGGCGAGCCGGACCTGACCCTCAAGGTCGTCCGCGACCTGTTCACCGAGGACTTCGCCAAGCTCGTCATCCAGGGCGACGACTCCTGGTCCACCGTGCAGGACTACGTCCAGCACGTCGCCCCGGATCTGGCCGAGCGCCTCGAGCGCTTCGAGCCGGCCACGGAGGGTCGCGACGCGGGCAAGGACGTCTTTGCGGCGTACCGCGTCGACGAGCAGATCGCCAAGGGCCTGGACCGCAAGGTCTGGCTGCCCTCGGGCGGCTCGCTGGTCATCGACCGCACCGAGGCGATGACCGTGGTCGACGTCAACACCGGCAAGTTCACCGGCTCCGGGGGCAACCTGGAGGAGACCGTCACCAAGAACAACCTGGAGGCGGCCGAGGAGATCGTGCGCCAGCTCCGGCTGCGCGACATCGGCGGCATCATCGTCGTCGACTTCATCGACATGGTGCTGGAGTCCAACCGCGACCTGGTGCTGCGCCGTCTGGTCGAGTGCCTGGGCCGGGACCGGACCCGGCACCAGGTCGCCGAGGTCACCTCGCTGGGCCTGGTGCAGATGACCCGCAAGCGGATCGGCACCGGCCTGCTCGAGGCGTTCAGCGAGAACTGCACCCACTGCCAGGGCCGCGGCCTGGTCGTCCACGACCACCCGGTGGAGCCCAAGGGCGGCGGCGGCAACGACGACGACCGCGGTGGCCGCGGACGTCGCTCGCGCGGCGGCAAGGGCAAGGGCGGCAACGACCAGTCGAACCAGGGCGGCAACCAGTCGAACCAGGCCGGCAACCAGGCCGGCAACCAGGGTGGGGCTCCCTCGCCCAAGGACGTCGCCGCCATGGCGCGCGCCGACAAGGCGGCCGAGGCGGCCGACTCGTCGGAGGGCCAGTCGCAGGACGCGCCAGCGGAGGAGCCGACGAGCACCCCGGCTGCGCCCGAGACTGCTGCTGACAAGGCTCCCGAGAAGGCTCCCGAGAAGGCGCCCGAGAAGGCGCCCGAGAAGCCGCAGGTGCAGCAGCGCCAGCGCAGGCGCAGCTCCCAGCCCACGGCGGCTGCTGCCTCCGACCCCGGTGAGAAGAGCGAGACGCCCGGGTCGACGCGGGAGACCGTGTCCGAGACGCCGGCGCCCCAGCCGGTGGCCGACACGCCCGCGCCGGAGTCGACGCCCGCCGTCGAGCAGTCCGCGCAGCAGCCGGTCGTCGAGCAGACGGTGGACAAGCCTGCGGACAGGGCGGGCGGCAGCTCCGGGGTCGTGACGCGGACGCGTCGCGCCGCCCGGCGTACGGCGCCCCTCACGACGGGGGAGGCCGCTGCCGTGGTGGTGGACCCGACGACGCAGCCCAGCGCGCCGGAGCCGGCCGCCCAGGCGCCTGCCGAGGCGCCGAAGGTGGTCACCCGGACCCGCTCGAGCCGTTCGACCCGCACTGCCTCGCTGGGCACCGTGCCGACCATGGAGCAAGCCGATGCCCCCAGCGGCGTCGGCGAGCCGCCGGTCAGCGGGACGGTCGAGCCGGGCACCGCGGACACCGAGCCGGCGAGCGCCCCGAGCGTGGAGCACGTGCCGGTCAAGCGCAAGGGTTCGCGCAAGCGCTGACGTTTTGCGGGCGTGCCCCGCAGGTGCGTACTATTGACGTTCGGTGCGCCCCGGAGCGCGCCGCTCTCCGCGTGGCCCCCGCAGCGTCGCCGACCTCCTCCAAGGAGGCACCGGCGTGGGCAGGTGCCCCGGACCCAGATCCCAGCAGTACCAGACGTAGACGAGTTCGACGAAGGAGACCGCGGTGTACGCGATCGTGCGCGCTGGCGCCACCCAGCAGAAGGTTGCCGTGGGCGACGTCATCGAGATCGACAAGGTCACCACGCCGGTGGGCGAGACCCTGACCCTCCCCGTGGTCATGGCCGTCGACGGCGAGACCGTCACCTCGACCGGGCTCGACAAGGCCGCCGTGACCGTCGAGGTCCTCGGCGGCACCAAGGGCCCGAAGATCGTCATCCAGAAGTACAAGAACAAGACCGGCTACAAGAAGCGCCAGGGTCACCGCCAGAAGTACACCCAGGTCAAGGTCACCGACATCTCCCTCTGAGCCGCCGTCAGGCAGCGTCAGCGACAACCACGAAGGAACTCATCCCATGGCACACAAGAAGGGTGCGGCGTCCACCAAGAACGGCCGCGACTCCAACGCTCAGCGCCTCGGCGTCAAGCGCTTCGGCGGCCAGCTGGTCAACGCCGGTGAGATCATCGTCCGCCAGCGCGGCACCCACTTCCACCCGGGTTCGGGTGTGGGCCGTGGCGGCGACGACACGCTGTTCGCGCTGCAGGCCGGTGCCGTCGAGTTCGGCACCCGCCGCGGCCGCAAGGTCGTCAACATCGTCCCGGGCGAGTGACCTGACGCTCCCCGAGCACTCCGGCCGCTCCACGCGGCCACCGACCAAGGGCGTCCCGACCACGGGGCGCCCTTCGTCGTTCCCGCCGGTCCGCCCGGCACCCTGAGCCCCGACCCCCGAGGAGCACCCCATGGCACTGCCGACCTTCGTCGACCGCGTGACGCTGCACATCAGCGCCGGCCGCGGCGGCAACGGCGTGGCCTCGGTGCACCGCGAGAAGTTCAAGCCCCTCGGCGGCCCCGACGGCGGCAACGGCGGGCCGGGCGGCTCGGTGATCCTGCGGGTCGACCCCGCGGTGACGACGCTGCTGGAGTACCACCACAGCCCCAAGCGCCGCGCCGAGCACGGCGGCCACGGCGCCGGCGGGCACCGCAACGGCGCCCACGGCAAGGACATGGTGCTCACCGTCCCCGACGGCACCGTCGTGCGCGACACGGACGGCGAGCTGCTGGCCGACCTGGTCGGCGCCGGCACCGAGCTGGTCATCGCCGAGGGCGGCCGCGGCGGGCTCGGCAACGCCGCGCTGGCCTCCTCCAAGCGCAAGGCCCCCGGGTTCGCCCTGCTCGGCGAGCCCGGCGACGAGCTCGAGGTCGTCCTCGAGCTCAAGGTCGTCGCCGACATCGGCCTCGTGGGGTTCCCCAGCGCCGGCAAGTCCAGCCTGATCGCCGCGATCTCGCGCGCTCGCCCCAAGATCGCCGACTACCCCTTCACGACGCTGGTGCCCAACCTCGGCGTCGTGACCGCCGGCGACACCGTCTTCACCGTCGCCGACGTGCCCGGTCTCATCGAGGGGGCCAGCGAGGGCCGCGGTCTCGGCCACGACTTCCTGCGCCACGTCGAGCGCTGCGCGGCGATCGTGCACGTCATCGACACCGCCTCCATCGAGCCGGGCCGCAACCCGCTCGACGACCTCGACGTCATCGAGAACGAGCTCAGCCGGTACGGCGGTCTCGAGGACCGCCCGCGCCTGGTGGCGCTGAACAAGGTCGACGTCCCCGACGGTCGCGACATCTCCGACATCACCATCGAGGACCTCCGTGCCCGCGGGCTGCGGGTCATGCCGGTCTCCGCCGCCTCCGGGGAGGGGCTCAAGGAACTCACCTTCGCGATGGCCGAGATCGTCGCCGCCTCCCGCACCGAGAAGCCCGAGGTCGAGGCCCAGCGCATCGTGCTGCGCCCGGCCGGGGCCGACGGCGCCGACTTCACCGTCACCGAGAGCGACGAGGTCCCCTCCGAGCCGGGTCACCGGGGCTGGCGGGTGCGCGGCACCAAGCCCGAGCGCTGGGTGCGTCAGACCGACTTCAGCAACGACGAGGCCGTCGGCTTCCTCGCCGACCGGCTCAACCGCCTCGGTGTCGAGGACCGGCTCATGGAGCTCGGCGCCATCGAGGGCGACGCCGTCCTCATCGGACGCGACGAGAACTCCGTGGTCTTCGACTTCAAGCCCGGCATCGAGGCCGGCGCGGAGATGCTGGGCCGCCGTGGTGAGGACCAGCGCTTCGAGGACCGACGTGACGCCTCGCGCCGTCGCCGCGAGATCGACGCCGCGATGGGCGACCGCCTCGAGGGCGAGACCCGCGCGGACGTCGCCCGCCGACTGGACCTCGAGCGCCGTGGTGAGGCCGGCCCCACGTCGTACGACATCGGTGGTGAGGACGACCCGGACCTGCTCGCGGCCCACGAGTCCGAGCAGGCGCGCGACTGGGCCGAGGACGACCCGGAGGGCCGGGGGTGACCCTGCGCCGGGAGGTGACCGAGGCGCGACGCGTCGTCGTCAAGGTCGGCTCCTCCTCGCTCACGACCGCGGCCGGTGGCATCGACCCCGACCGCGTGCGCGCGCTCGTCGACGTGCTCGCCGCGGGCCGCGAGCGCGGCGTGGAGGTCGTGCTGGTCTCCTCCGGCGCCATCGCCGCCGGCCTCGCCCCGCTCGGACTGGCCCGGCGCCCGCGCGGCCTGGCCGCCCAGCAGGCGGCCGCCTCGGTGGGGCAGGGGCTGCTGGTGCACCGCTACACCGAGGAGCTCTCCCGCCACGGTCTCGTGGCCGGACAGGTGCTGCTGACGCTCGACGACGTGACCCGTCGGGCGCACTACCGCAACGCCCACCAGACCCTCGCGCAGCTGCTCGAGCTCGGGGTGCTGCCCATCGTCAACGAGAACGACACCGTCGCCACCTCCGAGATCCGCTTCGGCGACAACGACCGCCTCGCCGCCCTGGTCGCGCACCTCGTGCACGCCGACCTGCTGGTGCTGCTCTCCGACGTCGACGGCCTGTACGACGGCCCGCCGACGCGTGAGGGGGCGCGCCTGCTGCCCGACGTGCGCGACGAGGCCGACCTCGAGGCCGTCTCCATCGGGTCGGTGGGAGCGGCCGGGGTGGGCACGGGCGGCATGGTGACCAAGGTCGAGGCCGCGCGGATCGCGACCGGTGCGGGCATCCCTGTCGTCCTCACCTCGGCCGAGAACGCAGGGGCGGCCCTGTCCGGCGACGGGGTCGGCACCCTCTTCCACGCGACCGGTCGGCGGCGTCCGACCCGGCTGCTGTGGCTGGCCCACGCCACCGAGTCGCGAGGTGCGCTGCACCTCGACGCCGGCGCCGTGCGCGCGGTGGTCGAGCGACGGGCGTCCCTGCTGGCGGCCGGCCTGACGGGTGCGAGCGGCAGCTTCGTGGCCGGCGACCCGGTCGACCTGACCGGCCCCGACGGTGCCGTGGTGGCGCGCGGGCTGGTCAACTTCGACGCCGAGGAGGTCCCGGCACTGGTGGGGCGCTCCACCGCCGAGCTGAAGCAGGAGCTGGGGTCGGCCTACGAGCGGGAGGTCGTGCACCGCGACGACCTGGTGCTGCTGACGTCCTGAGTGCGCCCGGATGTGTGGCCCGGATGTGTGGTCCGGATGCGAGGCTGATGTGTGGCCCGATGTGTCGCCACGTGTGGGCGGACGTGCGGGCGGACGTGCGGGCGGACGTGCGGGCGGACGTGTGGGGTCGGTCTCGCACTACCCTGGACGCGTGCGCCCTCTCCTCCCCGCCGTCGTCGCCGCCCTCGTCGCCCCGGTCCTCCCGGTGCTCGCCGTCGCCCCGGCCGGGGCCGCCAACGACCAGGACCCGCGCACGATCGACGAGCAGACCGTCTACACCTGCTCCTCCGAGGTGCTGGGCACCGGCGACTTCGAGACCTTCGTGCGGGTGCAGCTGCCCCGCACCGTGACGGCGGGGAACAAGATGGCCGCCCGTCCCATCGACCTGGCCATCGTGGTGCCCGAGGAGATGACCCGGGCGATGCGTGACTACGGCGTCGAGGAGGTCTCCGGCCGCTCCGACGACGCGACCTACAAGGTGGGCAGGAAGAAGCGCAAGATCCGTCGCCTCGAGATCCCGGCGACCGAGGTGCCCGCCGAGGGTCTGATGGTCCTCGAGGGCACCGGCACGGCTCAGGCGGTGCGGCTGAACAAGGTCGACACCTACCCGGTGAAGCTGCCGAAGCGGTTCAGCGCGGCGGTCTCGGTGACGGGTGCGTTCGCCTTCGACGACGACCTGACGTGCCGGATCGCCAAGGGCGCGAAGACCAAGATCGGCAGCGTGCGCGTCGTCCCGTGACCGGGTCGGGCCGGCTGGTCGGGGCCGTGGTCGGGGCCGGGGTCGGCGCTGGCTGGGAGTGACCTGGCCCCGCGCCGTACGCTGGTCCGCGCCATGACCGACCCCGTCTACCTCGACCACGCCGCCACCACGCCGATGGTGCCGGAGGCTCTCGAGGCGATGGTCGAGCAGCTCGGTCGCGCCGCCAACCCCTCGTCGTTGCACGCCTCGGGCCGGGCTGCGCGGCGCGCGGTCGAGGAGGCCCGGGAGCGGGTCGCGGCGGCGCTGGGCTGCCGCCCCGGCGAGGTGGTCTTCACCTCCGGTGGCACCGAGGCCGACAACCTCGCGCTCAAGGGGGTGGCCTGGGCCCGGCGCGACGCCGACCCCCGCCGCACCCGGCTGCTGACGACCGCGGTGGAGCACCACGCCGTGCTCGACCCGCTGGAGTGGCTGGAGGAGCGGGAGGGCTTCGCGGTCGAGCACCTGGCGGTCGACGCGGCCGGTCGTCTCGACCCGGCCGCGCTGGATGCGGCCCTCAGCGACCCCTCGGGCGTCGGGCTGGTCTCGGTGATGTGGGCCAACAACGAGGTCGGCACGCTCCAGCCGCTGGACCGCGTGGTCGGGGCCGCGAGCGCGCACGGCATCCCCGTCCACACCGACGCGGTGCAGGCCGTCGGCGCCGTCCCGGTCGACTTCGCCGCCTCGGGCGTCGACGCGATGACGGTCTCCGGGCACAAGGTCGGAGGACCCCACGGCGTCGGGGCGCTCGTCGTCCGCCGCGACCTGCCGGTCGCGCCGTTGCTGCACGGCGGCGGGCAGGAGCGCGACGTGCGCTCCGGCACGCTCGACACCCCCGGGGTCGTCGGGTTCGCCACCGCCCTCGACCTGGCGGTCGCGCGGCAGGCCGAGCATGCCGATCACCTGCGCGCGCTGCGCGCCCGCCTCGTCGACGGGCTGCGCCGGGTCGTGCCCGACGTGGTGCTCAACGGACCGGGCCCCGACAGCACTCCCGACAGTGTCCTCGGCTGGGACGAGGCGCGGCTGCCCGGCAACGTCCACGTCTCCTTCCCCGGCTGCGAGGGCGACTCCCTGCTGATGCTGCTCGACGCCCGCGGCATCGAGTGCTCCACCGGGTCGGCGTGCTCGGCCGGCGTGCCGCAGGCCTCGCACGTGCTGCTGGCGATGGGCCGTGACGACGACGCCGCCCGCTCCTCGCTGCGCTTCACCCTCGGCCGGACCTCCACCGAGTCCGACGTCGACGCCGTGGTCGAGGCGATCGGTCCCGCCGTCGAGCGGGCCCGCGCGGCGAAGCTGTGAGGCCGCCTGCTGTGGAGGGACTGCTGTGAAGGTGCTGGCCGCGATGTCCGGCGGGGTGGACTCCGCCGTGGCCGCTGCGCGCGCCCACGAGGCCGGCCACGACGTCACCGGCGTGCACCTCGCGCTGTCGCGCAACCCCGCGTCGTACCGCTCCGGCGCCCGCGGCTGCTGCACCATCGAGGACAGCAACGACGCCCGCCGTGCCGCCGACGTCATCGACATCCCGTTCTACGTCTGGGACCTCTCCGAGCGCTTCCACGAGGACGTGGTCGAGGACTTCATGGACGAGTACGCCGCCGGGCGCACCCCCAACCCGTGCCTGCGGTGCAACGAGAAGATCAAGTTCGCCGCCGTGCTCGACCGGGCGCTGGCGCTCGGCTTCGACGCCGTCGCCACCGGTCACTACGCGATCCTGCGCGACGGTG
>JAYYWX010000058.1:0-13585 GCA_036341255.1 Actinomycetota bacterium
CGCGGCCCTGGCGGCCGCGGCGAAGAAGGGAGCCGCGCTGGCGCTGACCAGGAACGCCGTGAGCACGGCGAGCTGGAGGCCAGAGGTCATCATCGCCACGAGCAGCGAGGCCGACGGCATCGCTCCGGCGACCAGGTCGACGGTGGTCGACCCGAACAGCAGCACGATCGCGACGACGCCGGCGCCCGCCGCAACCGCCCGGGCTGCGTCGGCCCCCTGCGCGAGACCCGCGATCGCGACGACCAGTGAGGCCGGCACGAGGGCCGCGAGCGCCACGGCGCCGTGGATCACCACGGGGCTGGGGCGGCGCTGCGACGGGGTCGTCATGGGGGCGGCCTTGTCGTTGTCGGGGAGGGGGTCTGCCGGAACCCGGCGAGCGGGCACGGAGGGGACCCCCGAACGCTCGTGAAAACTATCACAAGCGGTCCGGAGGGCTGGCAAGTGGATCGTTCAAGCCTCCACGCCGGGGCGGTGCAGCCGCGGCAGCAGGAACGTGAACGCGACCGTCAGCAGCGTCGCCGCGACCACCCCGCCGACCACCACCGGGCCGGAGTAGAGGCTGACGAGGACGGTGCCGAAGGCCACCAGTCCGGCCCAGAGCCACATGATGAAGACGGCGCGCCGCTGGGAGTGCCCGATCTCCAGCAGCCGGTGGTGGAGGTGCTGCTTGTCCGGGGCGAAGGGCGACCGGCCGGCCCTGGTCCGGCGCACCACCGCGAGCACCAGGTCGAGCAGAGGTACGACCAGGATGGCGACCGGGAGCAGGATCGGCAGGAGCAGCACCAGGCTCGCGTCGCCACCCGAGCCGCTCCCCTGGGAGAGGTCGACCTCGTTGAACTGGCCGGTCAGGGTGACGGCGCCGGCCGACAGCACCAGCCCGATGAGCATCGAGCCGGAGTCGCCCATGAACAGCCGGGCGGGATTGATGTTGTGCGGCAGGAAGCCCGCGCACGCCCCGGCGAGCGCGACCGTGAGCAGCGCAGCGGTCGTGGCGCGCGAGGTGTCGTTGATCGAGGTGAGCTGGTAGCAGTAGAGGAAGAAGGCCAGGGCCCCGATGCCGACCACCCCGGCGGCCAGCCCGTCGAGACCGTCGACGAAGTTGACCGCGTTGACGGTCGCGATCACCAGGAAGCCCGTGAGCAGCGCGCCCTGTGCCGCGTCGAGGGAGAAGACCTCTCCCCCGGGGACGGTGAAGAAGTAGAACTGGACGCCGAAGGCGACCAGGAACCCCGCGGCCAGCAGCTGGCCGCCGAGCTTGGTGAGGGCGTCGAGCTCGAAGAGGTCGTCGAGGACACCCACGGCACAGATCAGCGCCCCCGCCCCGATGACCACCCCGGCGTCGCGGAAGACGAACTCGCCCGCGCCGGTCGACAGGAACGGCAGCTCGCGCGCGACGAGGTACGCCGCGACCAGCCCGCCGAGCATCGCCAGGCCGCCGAGGTAGGGGATCGGCTCGTCGTGGACGTCGCGGTCGCGGACGCGGGCCACGGCACCTGTCCGCAGCGCGATCTCACGGGCGACCACGGTCAGCAGGTAGCTGACCGCCATCGCGACGAGGAAGACGACGACGTACTCGCGCACCCGCCTCAGGCCCCGCTGTGCTCGTCGTCCGGGTCCTCCGGCTCGTCGGGACCCTCCAGCACCAGCGTGGCTCCCAGCGGCTCGAGAACCTCGTTGAGCTGCTCGAGGGACAGCGCCCCCAGGCGGAGCACGCGCCCCTGGTCGCCGGTCACGTCGACGATCGTGGACGCCTCGCCCCCGGGTGACTCGCCGTCGTCGACGATGACGTCGACGACCTCGCCGAGCATGTCCTCGGCCTGGTCGGCGTCGGTCGCGGCGGGCATCCCGGTCCGGTTGGCCGAGGACACCGCGAGCGGACCGGTGCGCTCGAGGACCTCGCGGGCCAGCGCGTGGTCGGGCATCCGCACGGCGACGGTGCCCCGGGTCTCGCCGAGGTCCCACTGCAGGGAGGTCTGCTGGTGGCAGACGAGGGTGAGTGGACCGGGCCAGAACTCCTCGACCAGCGTCCGGGCGTAGCCGGGCACCCGCACGGCGAGCGCGTCGAGGGTCGTGGCCGCCGAGACCAGGACCGGCGGAGGCATCTCGCGTCCCCGGCCCTTGGCAGCCAGCAGCGCCCGGACCGCGGCCGGGTCGAAGGCGTCCGCGGCGATGCCGTAGACAGTGTCGGTCGGGATGACGGCCAGTCCGCCGCGCTGCAGGGCCAGGGCGGCCGCCTCGATGGCGCTCTCGCGATCCTCGTCCCCGTCGGTGCCGTAGCGCTCCATGGGGGTCATCGTGCCAGTCGCGCCGTCGCGAACCGCGCACGCCCGGCCAGGTCGACGTGGTCGCGCACGTCCGTCCAGTGTCCGGTCGCCGCCAGCACCCCGGGGACGCTCTCCCCCTGCACGTCGGCGTGCTCGACACCCAGGACGCCACCCGGGCGGAGCAGCTCGGCCGCGCGTCGGGCCAGGACGCGGATGGCATCCAGCCCGTCGTCGCCGGAGAAGAGCGCGAGGTGGGGGTCGTGGTCGCGTGCCTCGACCGCCACGGACTCCCATGCCTCGAGGGGGACGTACGGCGGGTTGCAGACCACCACGTCCACCGCACCGAGGAGGTCGTCGAGCTCCTCGAAGGCGTCGCCCAGACGCAGGTCGACACCGGTGCCGGCGAGGTTCCGCTCGGCGTAGGCGTGCGCCTGCGGGCTGAGCTCCACCGCGTGCACCCGCGCGTGCGGCACCTCGTCGGCCAGCGCCGCGGCGATCGCTCCGGAGCCCGTGCACAGGTCCACCACCACGGGGGCCTCGAGCGCTCGGGCGCCCTCGACCGCCCACCCGGCGAGCAGCTCGGTCTCCGGCCGCGGCACGAAGACACCCGGCCCGACCGCGAGCTCGACGTGACGGAAGGCCGCGGTGCCGGTGAGGTGCTGCAGGGGCTCGCGGGCGGCACGACGCGTCACCAGTCCGGCGTACGTCCTCGCCTGCTCCTCCCCCACCTCCTCCACCATCACGAGGGCGGCACGCGAGGTGCCGAGGACGTGCGCGAGCAGGGTGGCCGCGTCGGGCCCGGGGCTGGCGACGCCGGCCTCCTCGAGCGTGCGCGCGGCGTCGGCGAGCAGGGACCGTCGGAGGGGCACCCTCACTCCTCGAGCGCGGCGAGACGCGCGGCCATGTCGGCGTCGACGCAGGAGGCCAGCACCGGCTCGAGCGCCCCGTCGAGCACCTGGTCGAGGTTGTAGGACTTGTAGCCGGTGCGGTGGTCGGAGATGCGGTTCTCCGGGTAGTTGTAGGTGCGGATGCGCTCGGAGCGGTCCACCGTGCGGACCTGGCTGCGGCGGGCCTCCCCGGCAGCGGCGTCGGCCTCCTCCTGCGCGACCGCGAGGAGACGGGCCCGCAGGATGCGCAGCGCCTGCTCCTTGTTCTGCAGCTGGGACTTCTCGTTCTGGCAGGACACCACGATCCCGGACGGGACGTGGGTGATGCGCACGGCCGAGTCGGTGGTGTTGACGCTCTGACCACCGGGGCCACTGGAGCGGAAGACGTCGATGCGCAGGTCGTTCTCGTCGATGCTCACGTCGACCTGCTCGGCCTCCGGCAGCACCAGGACGCCGGCGGCACTGGTGTGCACCCGGCCCTGGGACTCGGTGACGGGCACGCGCTGGACGCGGTGCACGCCGCCCTCGAACTTCAGCAGTGCGTACGGCGCCTCCCCCGGCGCCGGCGTGCCCTTGGCCTTGACCGCGACGGTCACGGACTTGTACCCGCCGAGATCGGACTCGGTGGCCTCGAGGAGCTCGACGGTCCATCCGCGCTGCTCGGCGTAGCGGGTGTACATCCGCAGCAGGTCGCCGGCGAAGAGGGCCGACTCCTCGCCGCCCTCGCCGGACTTGACCTCGAGCAGGGCGTCCTTGTCGTCAGCCGGGTCGCGGGGCACCAGCAACCGACGCAGGCGCTCCTCGGTCACCACCCGTCGCTGGGCCAGCTCCTCGGCCTCCTCGGCGAAGGCGGGGTCCTCGCCGGCCAGCTCGCGCGCCGCCTCGAGGTCCTCGCCGAGCACCTGCCACTCCCGCCAGGTGTCGACGATCGCCGACAGCGCGGCGTAGCGCTGGTTGAGCCGCTTGGCCAGCCGGGCGTCGGCGTGGGTCTCGGGGCGGGCGAGCTGCTGCTCGAGGTCTCCGTGCTCGGCGAGCATCCCCTCGACGGCCTCGAACACGGCGGGCTCCTCGCTGGTGGACTGGATCGGCTGGGGCGGGCTGGGGCGGGCAGGGAATGCGGACAGGGAGTGCGGACAGCACGAGCGCCGGCCCTCCCCTGTCGGGGTGGACCGGCGCTCGGTGACGGCTACTTCTTGGCAGCCTTGGCGTAGCGGGCCTCGAAGCGGGCGACGCGGCCGCCGGTGTCGAGGATCTTCTGCTTGCCGGTGTAGAACGGGTGGCACTGCGAGCACACGTCGGCGCGGATGACGCCGGAGGTCGCGGTGCTGCGGGTGGTGAACGTGCTGCCGCAGGTGCAGGTCACCTGGGTCTCGACGTACTCCGGGTGGATGTCCTTCTTCATGGGTGTTCCTCTCGTCGATGGACCCGGGTCGCCGTCGGAGGCGGCAGCGTGAACCGGGGCCGAGCCAGGACATTGTGCCCAACACCGGCACCCCGGCGCTAATTCCGGGGCAGCTCGCCCACGCTCGCCTCCGCCGGTTCCGGCTCCTCGGCCGGGTCGTCGGCCGGGTGGTCGGCCGGGTCGTCGGCCGGGTCGTCGGCCGGGTCGGCGGCCGGGTGCGCGGGCTGCCAGGCGGGCCGGTCGCTCGGCTCGAGCGCGTCCGGGTCCCCGTGGAGCGGGAGTCGGACCGAGACGGTGGTGCCACGCCCCTCCTCGGAGTCGATGCGCATCTCACCTGCGTGCTTGTCCACGATCGTCTGCACGATGCGGACACCGAGACCGGTGCCGGCGATCTCGTTCGTGACCGCGTTCGAGGCCCGGAAGAAGCGGGTGCCGAGGCGTTCGACCTCCGCGGCCGGGATGCCGATGCCGTGGTCGCGGACCCGCACGACCACGTGCCGCGCGGCCACCACCAGGTCCACCTCGACCTTGCCGCCGTCGAGGCTGAACTTCACGGCGTTCGAGAGCAGGTTCAGCATCGCCCGCCCCAGCATCGCGCGGTCCGCGAGCACCGGGACCGGATCCTCGGGCATCGAGAAGTCGACGCTGATGCCGCGACCGGCGGCGGTGATCCGCACGTCCGTGACCGCGTCCCGGACCAGCGGCGCGAGGTCGGTGGCCTCCAGGTCGGTGTGCCGGGTCTCGGCCCTGGAGAGCGTGAGCAGGTCGTCGATGAGGGCCTTGAGCCGCGCGACGTTGCGGCGACTGGCCTCCAGGATGCGCTCGTGCCGGGGCGACATCACCCCGTCGAACTCCTCTGCCACGACCTCGAGGTAGCCGCTGATCGTCGTCAGGGGCGTGCGCAGCTCGTGGGAGACGTTGGAGACGAAGTCGTCCTTGGCGGTGTCGAGGGTGCGCAACGACGCCTGGATCTTGGCCTCGACGGCCAGCGACCGCGCCTGGGCGTCGGCCAGCGCGTTGAGCGACTCGATGACCGAGCGCAGCTCCTTCGGCCCGTCCGAGCGGGCGCGCAGGGTGGGGTCCTTGACCATCAGGTGCACCACGCGCTCGAGCTCCACCAGCGGCTCGGAGACCTGGGTGAGCAGTCGGGACCGGGAGCGGGAGACCACCAGCCACGCGATCAGCGCCAGCAGGGCCACGGCACCGATGGTGCCCCGCAGGCGCCACGCCGCGTCGGAGCTGGCCTGACGCACCCGGTCGCCGAACGCCGCCGCCGTGGCCTGGTGCGCCTGCAGCACGTCGCCGAAGAGCCGCTGGCCCACGCGGTAACGGCGCGCCTGGTAGGTCTCGGGCCCTCCCGGGGAGTCGATGCGCGGCTGGGCGTACTGCTCGATCCACGCGTTGATCGCGTTCTCCTGCTGGGTCACCAGCAGGGTCAGGGCGGAGTCGCCCTCGGCGAACGCGCGGACCTCTCGCTGGTCACCGGGCAGCCGGGCCAGCAGCTGGTCGTACTCGTCGACAGCGGCGGGGTCGGCGCTGCGCGCCCAGTTGGCGACCGCACCCTCGAGCGCGGTCACGTCCAGGAGCACGTCCTGGTTGGCGGCAGCCGCGGGCTGCAGGTCCTCGGTGAGGGAGTTCACCGCGCGCGTGGACAGCAGCACGCCCACGATGGCCACGACGGCCATCAGCACCACCAGCACCGTCAGCCGGTGGAGCACAGGCGTCACCGTGCGCGCGACCGTGCGGCCCCCCAGCCCCGACTCCATGACGTCGCCCCGGATCAACCCGACCGCGAGAGCAGCGCCTCCACCCGCGAGGCCAGCTCGCGGGGGCTGAAGGGCTTGGTGATGTAGTCGTCGGCCCCGGAGTCGAAGCCGGTCTCGACGTCGGACTCCTGGGCGCGCGCGGTCAGCAGGATGACGGGGAGGTCGGCCAGGGCCGGGTCGGCGCGGATCGCCCGGATCGCGTCGAGCCCGGACACGCCCGGCATCATCACGTCCAGCACAGCGAGGTCCGGACGGCTCGCCTGGCACGCCTCGACGGCCGCAGCCCCGTCACCGACCGCCGTGATCTCGTGCCCCATGGTCGAGAGCTTGAACTCGACGAGCTCACGGATGTCGACGTCGTCGTCGGCTACCAGGATCCGCGCCACTGCTCACCCTCTCGTTCCCGGGCCGGCCGGCCCGCGGTCGAGATGAAGCGTAGCCCCCACGGAGCCCACCGGAGGCGGCTATCGACCAACCGGCGACACACCGCCAGCGGCCTGCACCTGACGGAGCAGCTCGTAGTTGGTCTGGGTGGCCCGGACGCGGTCCAGCAGCAGCTCCAGCGCCTGCTGGGGGTCGGCTTCGGCGAGCCCGCGGCGCATCGTCTCGACGACCGCGAGCTCCTCCGACGACAGCAGCAGGTCGACACGTCGGGTGCCGCTCGCGACCACGTCCACCGCGGGGAAGACCCGTCGGGCCGCCAGGTCGCCTCGCAGGCGCAGCTCGTGGTTGCCGGTGCCGCGGAACTCCTCGAGGATGCGCTGGTCGGTCGCCGAGGCGGAGTCCGACTCGGCCGTCGCCAGGATGGTCAGGGAGCCGCCGTTCTCGATGTTGCGGGCCGCCCCGAAGAGCTTCTTGGCCGGGTGCAGCGACTGCGGGTCCAGACCACCCTCGAGCGCACGCCCGCTGGCCGGGGCCGCGAGGTCGTAGGCCCGGGTGAGCCGGGTGATCCCGTCGAGCAGCACCACGACGTCGTGGCCGAGCTCGACCAGGCGCTTGGCCCGCTCCACGGCCAGCTCGGCCGCCGAGGTGTGGTCGGTCGGCTGCCGGTCGAAGGTCGAGGCGATGACCTCGCCCTTCACCGTGCGCTCGACGTCGGTGACCTCCTCGGGTCGCTCGTCGAGCAGCACCACCATGAGGTGGCACTCGGGGTTGTTGGCGGTGATCGAGGCCGCGAGCCCCTGCAGCAGGGTGGTGCGCCCCGAGCCCGGAGGCGCGACGATCATGCCGCGCTGACCCTTGCCGACCGGCGCGAGCAGGTCGACCACCCGACCCACGACGTCGGTCGGGCCGGTCTCCAGGCGCAGCCGCTCCGAGGGGTAGAGCGGGGTCAGTCGGGTGAAGTCGGGGCGGTGGCGCGAGGCGTCGGGCTCCTGCCCGTTGACGCTCTCGATCTTCACCATCGGGTTGAACTTCTCCTTGCGCTCGCCCTCCCGGGGCTGGCGCACCTGACCGGTGACGGCGTCACCGCGACGCAGGCCGTACTTGCGGACCATCGTCAGCGAGACGTAGACGTCCTCGGTGCCGGCGAGGTAGCCACTGGTGCGGACGAAGGCGTAGTTGTCGAGCACGTCGAGGATGCCGGCCGCGGGGACCAGCACGTCGTCCTCGAGGATCGTGGTGTCGACGTCGCCGCGCCGGCTCCGGTCACGTTCGCGGCCGCGACGACGGCGGCTGCGGCGCCCGCCCTCGTCGTCGTCGTCGCCCTCGGGCTGGTTGTTCTGGTGTACCTGCTGGCTGCCCTGGCTGCCCTGGTTGCCCTGGTTGCCCTGGTTGCCCTGGTTGCCCTGGCTGCCCTGCTTGCCCTGGTTGCCGCCGGGCTGGTTGTTCTGGTTGTGCTGGTTGCCGCCCTGGCCGGACTTGCCCTGCTGGTTGCCCTGCTGGTTGCCGGACTGCTGCGGCTTCTGCTGTCCCCTGCCCTGCCCCTTCGCCTGCCCCTTCTCCTGCTTGGGCTGGTCCTGCTTGGGCTGGTCCTGCTTGGGCTGGTCCTGCTTGGGCTGGTCCTGCTTCGGCTGGCTGCCGGACTGGCTGCTGGACTGGGCGGCCTTGATGGCCTCCACGAGCTGGGCCTTCTTCATCGAGCCGGCGCCGGCGACACCGAGGCCGGCGGCCATCGACTTCAGGTCGGCGATGAGCATCGAGTTGAGCCCGCCCGACCGCTTCTTCGCGGCAGGGGCGGCGCCCTGGGGGGCGGCGGCGTCGGAGGCGGCAGCAGCGGCCTGGGGCTGGTCGGTCACGTGAGTCCTTCCCACGTCGGCGTGCGCAGAGGGGCACGGACGTGCGACATCCGCCCGAGAGGCGGGGAACAGGCGAGGAACGGGTGCCCGCTGGAGCGGGACTGCCGCGCGACGCTGACGGCGTGCGGCGCGGCCCACACTAGCAGCAGGGCTCAGGCGGAGGGCCGGACCGTCGCCCCGGACGTGTCGACACCCAGGTGCGAGGACCACCAGCCCTGCGGCGTACGCGCCAGGACCGCGCGGGTCGTCGCGCCGTCCGCGCCGTCGGTGAAGGCCAGCACGGTGGGGCCGGCACCGGAGATCACCGCGGGTACGCCGTCGGCCCGCAGCTCCTCGACCAGGGCGAGGGACTCCGGCATGGCCGGGCGGCGGTAGGACTGGTGGAGGTAGTCGCGCGTCGCGAGCAGCAGGTGCTCCGGCTGGCCCGCGAGGGCGGCGACCAGCAGGGCGGCACGCCCCGCGTCGGCCGCGGCGTCGGCGTGCGGCACGGTGTCGGGGAGCAGTCCGCGCGCCATCTCCGTGGAGACCGGCGTCGGCGGCACCAGCACGACCGCCCCGACCCGGGGGTCGACGGCCGACGGCACGGCGTAGAACTCCCCCGCCTCCTGGCCTGAGACCACGAACCCACCGAGCAGGGCGGGCGCGACGTTGTCGGGGTGCCCCTCCAGCCGCGCGGCGAGCCGCAGCAGCGAGTCGTCGTCGAGCAGCAGCTCCCCGCCCGCGACCAGGGCCCGGGCCAGGACGACGCCGCCGACGATCGCGGCCGAGGACGAGCCCAGCCCCCGCGCGTGCGGGACGACGTTGCGGCACGAGAGCCGCAGACCCGGGGGCTGCTGGCCCAGCAGCTCGAACGTCGCCCGCATGGAACGGACGACCAGGTGGGACTCGTCGAGCGGGACCTCGCCGGCCCCCGAACCCTCCACCTCGACCACCAGGCCCGAGGCCAGCACCTCGCCCTCGAGCTCGTCGTACAGGGCGAGCGCCAGCCCGAGGGAGTCGAAGCCGGGGCCCAGGTTGGCCGACGTGGCCGGGACCGAGACCCGGACCGGGCCCTCGACGAAGGTGACCACGCCGCGTCAGGCCAGCCCGGCCGCGGCGGCTGCCGCGTCCACGTCGGCGTCCACGACCGTGTCGACGATGCCGGACCCGCCCGCGGAGAAGCCCTCCAGGGCGGTCGCGGTGTCCTTGAGCCCGTGGCCGGTCACGGTGACGACGACGGTGGACCCGCGGTAGGACTCGCCCTGGGCCAGCTCCTGGAGCAGCCCGGCGATGCCGGCGGCCGACGCGGGCTCGACGAAGACGCCGTCGTGGCTCGCCAGCTCGCGCTGGGCGGCCAGGATCTGGTCGTCGCTGACGGCGGCGAAGCGCCCCTCGGACTCCTTCGCGGCCTTCTCGGCCAGGTGCCACGACGCCGGGTTGCCGATCCGGATGGCGGTCGCCTTGGTCTCCGGGTCGGGGAACGGCTCCCCGGTCACCAGGGGCGAGGCGCCCTCGGCCTGGAAGCCGCGCATCACGGGCCGCTTGGTGGCCTCGCCGAGCTCGGCGTACTGCGTGTAGCCCAGCCAGTACGCCGAGATGTTGCCGGCGTTGCCGACCGGGAGCAGGTGGTAGTCGGGGGCGTCGCCGAGGAAGTCGACGACCTCGAAGGCGGCGGACTTCTGGCCCTCCAGGCGCACCGGGTTGACGGAGTTCACCAGCGCCACGGGGTAGGCCTGGGACAGACCCCGCGCCATGGCCAGGCAGTCGTCGAAGTTGCCGCGCACCATGATGACCTGGGCGCCGTGCAGGATCGCCTGGGCCATCTTGCCGGCGGCGATCTTGCCCTCGGGGACCAGCACGAGCGGCTTGAGCCCGGCCTTGGCGGCGTAGGCGGCCATGGAGGCCGAGGTGTTGCCGGTGGAGGCGCAGACCACGGCCTTGGCGCCCTCGTGCACGGCCACCGAGATCGCCGCGGTCATGCCCCGGTCCTTGAAGGACCCGGTGGGGTTGTCACCCTCGACCTTGAGGTGGACCTCGGCGCCGGTGAGCCCGGAGAGCCACTCGGAGTGGACCAGCGGGGTGCCACCCTCGCGGAGCGTGACGGCCGGGGTGCCCTCGGGGATGTCGAGCAGGTCGCGGTACTCCTCGACCACGCCCCGCCACTGGTGCGTGCGGCTCGTCCCGGTCACTCTGCTCCTCCTTCGACGCGCATCACCGAGGTGACCTCGCGCACGATGTCCATCTGCTGCAGGTGCGTCACGGTCGCGGAGAGCTGGGCATCGGTCGCGTCGTGGGAGACCACGACCAGCTGGGCGTCGTCGCCGCGCCCCTCCTGGCGCACGGTCTGGATGGAGACACCGTGCTCGGCGAAGGCCAGCGCGACCGCGGCCAGCACACCCGCCTTGTCGTCGACGTCGATCGCCACGTGGTAGCGGGTGACGGTCTCGCCCATCGGCAGCACGGCGCGGTCGGTGTAGGCCGACTCCCCTGCGCCGCGGGTCTCCGAGAGCCGGTTGCGAGCCACGGTGACCAGGTCGCCCAGCACCGCCGACGCGGTCGGCGAGCCGCCCGCGCCCGGGCCGTAGAACATCAGCTGGCCGGCGGCGTCGGACTCCACGAAGACCGCGTTGTAGGCCTCGCGGACCGACGCGAGCGGGTGGCTGCGCGGGATCATCGCCGGGTGCACGCGCACCGCCACGGCCTCCTCGCCGTCGGGCTGCACCCGCAGCTCGCAGATGGCCAGGAGCTTCACCACGCAGCCCATGTCCGCCGCCGACGCGACGTCGGCAGCAGTGACCTCCGCGATGCCCTCACGGTGCACGTCGGCGGCGGTAACCCGGGTGTGGAAGGCCAGCGAGGCCAGGATCGCGGCCTTGGCGGCGGCGTCGAAGCCCTCGACGTCGGCGGTGGGGTCGGCCTCGGCGTACCCGAGCTCCTGCGCCTCCTCGAGGGCCTCGGCGAAGCCGGCACCGGAGGAGTCCATCTTGTCGAGGATGAAGTTGGTGGTGCCGTTGACGATGCCCAGCACGCGGGTGACCCGGTCCCCGGCCAGCGACTCGCGCAGCGGCCGCAGGATCGGGATCGCGCCCGCGACGGCGGCCTCGTAGTAGAGGTCGCGGCCCGCCTTCGCGGCCGCCTCGAAGAGCGTGGGACCGTCCTCGGCGAGCAGGGCCTTGTTGGCGGTCACCACCGAGGCGCCCGACTCCAGCGCGGACAGGATGAGCCCGCGGGCGGGCTCGATGCCGCCGATCACCTCGACGACGAGGTCGGCCCGCGTCACCAGCTCCGCGGAGTCGGTCGTGAGCAGGCCGTCGGGGACCTCGACCTCACGCTGGGCGTCGAGACGGCGTACGCCGACGCCCACGAGCTCCACGGGGGCCCCGATGCGTGCCGCCAGGTCGTCGGCCTGCTCGTCCAGCAGCCGCACCACCTGGGACCCGACCGATCCGCACCCCAGCACCGCCACCTTCAGCGGCTCGATGTCCACGCCGCTCATCAGAGATCACCCACGTCAGTCGCCAACAGGTCGTCCTCAGTCTCGCGTCGCACGACGACGCGCGCGACACCGTCCCGCACCGCGATCACCGGCGGGCGCAGGACGTGGTTGTAGTTGGACGCCAGCGAACGGCAGTACGCGCCGGTCGCGGGCACCGCGACGAGGTCGCCGGGGACGACGTCGCCGGGCAGGAACTCGTCCTTGACCACGATGTCGCCGGCCTCGCAGTGCTTGCCCACGACGCGCGCGAGCACGGGGGCCGCGTCGGAGGCGCGGTTGGCGATCGTGCAGGAGTAGTCGGCGTCGTACAGCGCGGTGCGGACGTTGTCGCTCATCCCGCCGTCGACGGAGACGTAGGTGCGGCGGGCGCCGCCGTCCAGGCGCACCTGCTTGACGGTGCCGACGGAGTAGACCGTGCACATCGACGGGCCGACGATCGCGCGGCCCGGCTCGATCGACAACGCGGGCCTGGCGATGCCCAGGGCGCGGCACTCGTGCTCGACGATCTCGCGCATGCCCGCCGCCAGGTCCACGGGGTCGGCCGGGTCGTCCTGGGTGGTGTAGGCGATGCCGAAGCCGCCCCCGAGGTCCATCTCGGGCATCTCGACACCCAGCTCGGCGGAGACCTTCGCGTGCAGCGCCAGCACCCGGCGGGCCGCGACCTCGAACCCGGAGGTGTCGAAGATCTGGCTGCCGATGTGGGAGTGCAGGCCCAGCAGGCGCAGCCCGGGGGCCTCGTGCACCCGGCGCACCGCCTCCAGCGCGTCACCGGCGGTGATCGAGAACCCGAACTTCTGGTCCTCGTGCGCGGTGGCGATGTACTCGTGGGTGTGGGCCTCGACGCCGGCGGTCACCCGGACCATCACGCCCACCTCGCGGCCGGCCTCGGCCGTCACGGAGCCCAGCCGCTCGATCTCGTGGAAGGAGTCCACGATGATGCGGCCCACGCCCAGGCGCACAGCGCGCTCGAGCTCGGCCACGGACTTGTTGTTGCCGTGGAAGCCGACCTTCTCCATGGGGAACCCAGCACGCTCGGCGACGGCGAGCTCGCCCCCGGTGCACACGTCGAGGTGCAGGCCCTCCTCGTGGATCCAGCGGGCGACGGTCGTGCAGAGGAACGCCTTGCCGGCGTAGAAGACGTCGAAGTCCGCGAACCCGTCGCGGAAGGCCGCGGCGCGGGCGCGGAAGTCGGCCTCGTCCAGGACGTACGCCGGAGATCCGTGCTCGGCCACGAGGTCGGTCAGCCGCACGCCCCCGACCTCGAGCACGCCGTCGGCCTTCGTGGCCGTGCGCGACCACAGGTGCTGGACCAGCGCATTGGGGTCACCGGGCTCGCGCAGCCAGGAGGGTCCGCGCAGCGCACCGGAGGCGTGCGCCCAGCCGGCCTCGTGGGTGTGGCTCATCGTCGTTCCTCCCCCGCGTCACATGCGCTCGGGCGCCGAGACGCCGAGCAGGTCGAGGCCGTTGGCGATGACGGTGCGCGCGGCGTGCACGAGGACCAGGCGCGCGAGGTTGGTGTCGGTCACCGGCTCGTCGCCCTGCGGCAGCATCCGG